>CAZSOQ010000269.1:0-6802 GCA_964608495.1 uncultured Armatimonadia bacterium
GCCCCCCACGTGCGCCACTGTCGTGATGCCCATGTTCAGCGTGTCCCTCAGCGTCTTGATGCCCCTGTAGGGACCGCCGTTGATGTGCATGTGGCAGTCGAAGAGGCCGGGGACCACCGTGGCGCCCGCCGCATCTATCAGCTCGGCGTCGTCGGGCACGAGCACGTCGCCCGCCCATCCCGCGGCCTCGATGCGAGGCCCGTCCGTCACGACGACGCTCTCGGGCAGGGGCTCGGCCCCCGTGCCGTCAACGAGGGTGGCGTTGATGATCGCTTTGCGTCCACTCATGGGCAACCGTCTCCCGGGGACCAGAGGGTCTGCCGCCCGCCGCGCGCGCCGGTCAGGCCGGCGGGTTCCCGCCGTCCGCGCCGGGTCCTCTCGCGTCGCGCAGGCCGCCCAGCTCGAACATGGTCTCCAGCAGGAAGCGAGCGCCCCGCTTGTCCGGGATGCGCCCGCGCACGGCGCTGTCCATGTCGGTCATGGCGAAGGCCGGCACCGCCGAGCCCACGCAGGACGGGCAGCCGTCAGCGCAGCCACACTCGCGGATGACCCGGTAGACGGTGGGCAGGATCTCGCCCAGCCGGTCCAGGCAGCGCCGGGCATAGCCCATGCCGCCCGGGTAGCGGTCGTACACGAAGAGGGCATCGCGGCCCAGGCAGTTCGCGTCCACGACGGTGCCGATGTCCTGGACGTCGCACATGACGAAGAAGGGCGCCACCTCGACCAGGACGTTCGCGATGCCTATCAGGGCCTCGCCGACGACCATCTGCCTCTGCCTCATCCGCGCGACCACGGCCTCGGGCGGCGCGAACCACAGCGCGACGGTCTCCAGCTCCTGTGGAGGCAGCTCGAGGTGCTCGAAGCCGAGGCTGTCGCGCGAGTGGAAGCGGATCTTCTTGAACATCGGGATGGAGGTGGTGACGACGACGTCGCCGAAGCCGACGGGTGCGCCCAGCCACTCGCCCTCCTCTTCCCGCTCCTCGATGCGGATCTGGGAGGTCTGGACGGACTGGGTGTAGTAGTCCAGGTCGCGGCGCTCCACGTGGGCGATCTTCTGCTCGATGTCGAGGTGGTTGACAAAGTAGGTCTCGGCGCCGTGGATGTAGACGGCGTGGTCGTGGAGCTGAGATAGGACGCTCACCTCGTCCATGGTCCCGATGACGCGCTCGCCCTCGCTCTCGTCCTGGATGGTGTAGACGGGGCCGGCGATGTTGCGCAGGTTGACGTTGGCCGCCGGGTACTCGGAGCTCGACCAGTACCAGTGGCCGTTGAGGTGCCTGACCAGCCCCTCCTCCTCGAGCAGCTCGAGGACCACAGGCGCATAGGCGCCGAAGAGCTCGACCTCGGCGTCGGCCAGGGGCAGCTCGTGGCAGGCGCACTTGATGTGGCCCACGGCGATGTGGGGATTGTCCGGGTCCACGACGGCCTGCTCGGGGCTCTGGCCGAAGATGTAGTCGGGATTGGCCATCAGGTACTGGTCCATGGGCGCGTTCTGGCCCACCAGGAAGACCAGGGACTCGTCCTGCCCGCGGCCGGCGCGGCCGGCCTGCTGCCAGAGGCTGGCGACGGTGCCGGGGTAGCCGACCAGGATGCAGGCGTCGAGGGTGCCGATGTCAATGCCCAGTTCGAGGGCGTTGGTGCTGGCGACGCCGAGGATCTCGCGGCTGACGAGCCGGCGCTCGATCTCGCGCCGCTCCTCGGGCAGGTAGCCGCCCCGGTAGGCCTGTACGGCGCGCGAGAGCCTGGGCGCCAGCGGGCGCAGCAGGTCGCGCGTGTTGCGGAAGATGAGCTCGGCCGCCAGGCGCGTGCGCACGAAGGCGATGGTCTGCACGCCCTCGCGCACCAAGGCGGAGAGCAGGTAGACGGCTTCCCAGAGCGGGCTGCGGCGATCACCGCCGATGCGCCAGTGGTCGGAGCCGCCCCGGGCCGCCGTCTCCAGCGGCGGGGGGTTCCACAGCACGAAACGCTTGGGGCCTCGGGGCGAGCCGTCCTCGTCTATCACCGCCACCTCGCGCCCCGTGATCCGCTCGGCGTGCTCCCGCGGGTTGGCGATGGTGGCCGAGCAGCAGATCACCTGGGGCGCGGAGCCGTAGTGCGCACACAGGCGCCCCAGCCGGCGCAGGACGTTCGCCAGATGTGACCCGAAGACGCCCCGGTAGGCATGGATCTCGTCTATCACGATGTATTTCAGGTGCGTGAAGAACCGGTTCCACCGGGCGTGCTGAGGCAGGATGCCCTGGTGCAGCATGTCCGGATTGGTCAGGATGATGTGGGCCCCGTCGCGCAGCTTCGAGCGCAGGGCCTGGGGCGTGTCGCCGTCGTAGGTGCCGGCCAGGAAGGTGGTCGCCCCCTCGGGGCCCTGGAACCTGCCCAGAGCCCGAAGCTGGTCTTGGGCCAGGGCCTTCGTCGGGTACAGGAACAACGCCGTGGACAGTGGGTCCTCGAGCAGGGCCTCGACCACCGGCAGGTTGTAGCACAGGGTCTTGCCGCTGGCCGTGCCCGTGACGATGACCACGTGCTTCCCGGCGCGCACCTCCCCTATCGCCCGCGCCTGGTGGAGGTAGAGCTGCTCGATGCCCTGTGCCGCCAGGGCCGCAGTCACCTCGGGACGCAGTCCCCCCGGCACCTCGGCGTACCGGGCCGGGCGGGCCGGCAGCTCCACGATCTGGACGATCTGCCCGGAGTAGAATTCCTCACGCTCGAGTCTGGACACCAGAGTCTGTGCTTCCATGTTTGCTTCCCGCGCTTTCGGCGCTGTCAGGATTCCGTGCCGTCGCCGTCCTCCTCGGGCTCCGTCCGCCTGCGCTTCAGCCGACGGGCCCGGGCGGCCAGGGAGTCGCCGTGGCGGATGGTCCCCTCGGACCCCTGGGGCGCGCCGTCGTCCTCGGGCCCCGGCCCGCCTTCCGAGGGCCCGGCTCCGTCCCTTCGGCCATCGGCCGACCGCGCCGGGCGCCCCGGGAAGGCCGTGGGCGGGGCGTTCCCCCCGCGCCGCCCCATGCCCTCCGGGGGGCCCTGGATGGGTGCGAAGGGCGACAGGTCGTCCGTGGGGACGTGCTTGGCTGCACGCCGGCGCAGCTCCCGGTCGAACCTGCGCCGCCGCTCGGCACGACGGGCCACGTCGGCCTCGCCCAGCGTCTCCTCCTCCTCGCGCTCGGGGTACTCGGTGGGCACCTCGGGCTCGATGGGATGGTAGACCTGCGGCTCCCTCATGCGCTCCAGCCGCCGCCGCAGAGCCCGCTCCAGGCGCAGGCGGGCATCCTCGGCCGTCTCGACCAGCGAGGCGTTGTCGGGTCCGGCCAGCAGGCAGCCGTCGCCGGTCAGCCCGCGCAGGATCATCAGCGTGGCGGGCTTGCTCGGGATGCTGGCCTCGCCCCGCTCGACGTTCCAGGTCGCGTACTGCCGCAGCGGCTTGCCCACGCAGCAGGGGCAGCCGATGTCGCAGGGGCAGTTGGCCACGTTGTCGAGCACGGCCGGCAGGATCTCGTGCAGCAGGTCGTAGGCCTTCTCGGTGAAGCCCAGCCCCAGCGGGTAGCGCTCGTAGATAAACACGGCATTCCACGGCGAGTTGGCGCTGCCCACCGAGTGCGAGAAGTCCAGCGTGTCGCAGGTCATGAAGGCGGGCAGCAGCATCCGCGTCGCGTAGCCGATGCCCCGCAGGCCGGAGTGGGCGTCCAGCCCCGCCAGCCGCACCTGCTCCATCAGGTCCTCGGGCGGAACGATCCACAGCGCCATGGTCTCGAGGACGAAGGTGGGCAGTTGGACGCCGTGCTGGGAGACGGCGTCGAGCGAGTAGAAATGGACCCGCTCGTACATGTACGTGCGGAAGTAGGCCGTCACCTCGCCCCAGTAGGCCATGCCGGTGCCCAGGGGCTTCTCGCGCAGGCAATGGTCCACGTGGTGGACGTCGGTGCCGCCGATGGGCTGGGTGTAGTAGTCCACCTCGACGCGCTGGACGCGGGCGATGTTGCGGTCCAGGTCCAGCTCGAGCACCTGGTAGGTGTCGCCCTGGTGTAGGTAGATGGCGCCGGGGTGCAGGATCGGCTGCGAGTCGAACTTGTCCACCTCGCCGAGCACCTGGCCTGTGTCCACGTCCTCGATGAGCACGTTGGCATCGGAGCGGTTGCGCAGCGACACCTCGTGCTGGGGCGTCTCGTTGGCGGCGTGGTACCAGCGGTCGCCCAGGTGCGTGATCTTGCCGTTCTCCTCGAGCACGGCCAGGCAGAGCCCGGCGTGCGGGCCGAAGAGGCGGACTTCGCCGTCGGCGAGGGGGAGCTCGTGGGCCGCGCAGCGGAGCTGCCCGAGGATCACGAAGGGGTTGTCCTCGTCCAGCACGGCACGCTCGATGGGCCGGCCGAAGAGGTAATCCGGGTTGCTCATCACGTACTGGTTGATCGCCGTGTCCAGGCCGATGAGGATGACCAGGGCGTCGCGATCCTGCCGGCCGGCGCGCCCGGACTGCTGGAGGAAGGACGCGAGGGTGCCCGGGTAGCCCACGATCAGGCTCGCGTCCAGCGCGCCTACGTCTATGCCCAGCTCGAGCGCCCGCGTCGTGCTGACCCCCATCAGCTCCCCGGCGAAGAGGCGGCGCTCGATCTCGCGCCGCTCTTGGGGCAGGTACCCGCCCCGGTAGGGCGTCACCCTCCCGACCAGGTGGGGGCTCGTCTCGCCCAGGTTCTCGCAGACGTACCGATAGATCATCTCGGCCGTCATCTTGGCCTTCGAGAAGGTGATGGTGGGCACGCCGCGCTGGATGAGCAGGGCCATGAGCTCGTGGGCCTCGACGTTGGCGCTGCGCCGCCCGCGGTAGGTGCGGGCCCGGATGCGAGGCGGGTTCCAGAACACGTAGGTGCGCTTGCCCCGGGGGCTGCCGTCGTCGTCCACGAGCATCATGCGCCGGCCCGTCAGCCGCTCGGCGAGCTCGTCGGGATTGCGGATCGTCGCGGAGGAGGCCACGGTCCGAGGGTCGGACCCGTAGTGGGCACAGACCCTGAAGAAGCGGCGCAGGAGGTTGGCCATGTTGGACCCGAAGATGCCGCTGTATACGTGCAGCTCGTCGAGCACCAGCAGCTTGAGGCGCGAGAGGAAACCGGCCCACCGCGCGTGCTGGGGCATGAGCACCGAGTGGACCATGTCGGGGTTGGTGAAGACCACCGAGCCCTCGTCCCGCAGCCTGCGGCGGAGGTCCGAGGGGGTGTCGCCGTCGTAGACGCCCGCCAGGACGGAAGGCAGGCCCGCGCCGTCCAGCGCCCCGCGGAAGCCCCGGAACTGGTCCTGGCAAAGGGCCTTCGTCGGAAAGAAGAGCACGGCCGTGGTCTCGGGGTCCTCCAGCAGCATCTCCAGCAGGGGCAGCACGTAGCACAGGGTCTTGCCCGAGGCCGTGCCCGTGACGACGAGGACGTCGCGGCCCTCCCGGACGTAGTCCACCGCCTGGGCCTGGTGAGTGTAGAGGCGCTCGATGCCCCGGGCGTGAAGCATCTCGCTCAGGGCCTCGGGCAAGGCCCGGCAGGGATCGGCGAAACGAGCGGCGCGCGCAGGCACCTCGTGTACGTGCACGATCTGCCCCGCGTAGCCGGGCGAGGATCGAAGCTCGTCCAGGAGAGCCTGGAAATCCATGCGTGCCTCCGAGCGGTCTACTCGCGCGGCGGGAGCTTCACGAGCAGCTCGGCCATGGTGATCAGGTCCAGGAAGTTGTGCCGGAGGATCTCGACGATCCGCCAGGCGTCGCCGGTGCGGACGTAGTCGTGGTAGGCGTCCGGGATCTCGCTGCCCGAGATGTCGGCCGGGCGGTCCCGGCCGCAGACGAAGCTCTCGAGCGTCTGCAGCTTGCAGTCGGGCACAGCCTCGCGCCAGACGCGGCGGCTCTCGTGGAGCAGGTCCAGGTGGGGCGGGTCCAGCGCGAAGGGAATGGCCGTGGCCGCCGCTCGCATCCGCACGTAGGGCAGGTCAAAGGACTTGCCATTGAAGGACACCAGGAGTCTCCTGCGCTCCGCCTCGCGCAGGAAGAACCAGATCGCGGCGGGCTCCTCTGAGTAGTCCCTGGCTAAATACTGGCGGACGGTGAGGCCGCCGTCCTCCCAGGCCATGACGCCGATGAGGAAGAGAGGAGTGGTGCTGAGGCCCGTGGTCTCCAGGTCCAAAAAGAGCAGGTCGTCAGGGCGCGGGCCGGCGCCCGGGCACAGGTCGCGCAGGCGACGGCTGAGAGCCGAGTCGCGGCAGGCGGCCTCGGCGCCGAGCACGGTGCCAAGCTCGCGCCACTCGGCGGCGAAGTCGCCGGGACGGGCCTTGATGAGGTAGGCCGTGAAGCCCTCGGGCGAGGAGACCTCGGCCCCCTCGGTCGCCTCCTCCAGGGCCACCGGTTCGTGCGGCTCCGGGGGCGGCTTGGGCGCGTCGGGCGCCCGGCGGGGCGTGACCCGGGGCCGCGGCGGCGAGACGGGACGCGCCTCGGGGCGACCGACCGGAAGAGGCCGGGGAGGCGCCGGCGCCGCACCGCGCAGGGTGCGCAGCTTGCGCCGGATCCGCTCCAGGTCCCCGGCCAGAGCCTCCCGGGACGGGGCCGCGTCTGCATGGGGGGCCCCAGCCTCGTCGCTGGAACGCTCGGACTCAGCCAACCTGTCCTACCTCCAGGGCCGGGCTGCACTGCCTGCGAGCAGCCTGGGAAACGGGGCCGCGGGTCGCGAGGGCATTATAGGCGTAATCGAACGTTTGTCCAAGGCGGGCGGAAGGCCGCGCGTGTATAGAGAGTCTAGACTCCAGTCTAGACGTCAAAGAGAGACTCTAGACCCCCCTTCAGTCAGCACTGATC
>CAZSOQ010000270.1:0-6787 GCA_964608495.1 uncultured Armatimonadia bacterium
GACGGTGCGTATGGAGGAGCGGCCGCTGTGGGTCCTGGTGGACGGGCAAGCCGCCGGGAAGGAGGGCTGGCGCTGGGAGGACGGGCGGCTCACGGTGTCGCTGAAGGCGGGCGAGCACGAGGTGGCGGCGGTGTGGAAGGAGGGTGTGCAGCGGCCGGGGCCAGCCGGGGAGCTGCCGGTGGTGATCGAGGGGGCCACGGCCACGGTGCTGAGGGCCTGGCGGGACTATGGGAGCTTCTCGGCCAGCGGGCAGCTTGGGGAGGTGGGGCTGATGGAGGCGAGGCCGCGGCTACTGCTCGGCGAGGGGCAGGGGCCGGCGCCGGAGCGTGTGAAGCTGCGGGTGGGCGATGTGCTGGTGGACGACTGGCGCCAGGCGGCCGGGGCGCTCGAGGCGCGGGAGCGGGTGAGCGTGGCGGCCGGGGCCAAGCTGAGCCTGTGGATAGCGGGCCAGGAAGGCGGCGCGGCGGTGCGGGGGGTGGAGCTGGGGGACGTGAGGCGGCCGTCGGAGCCGGTGCGCGTGGCGGAGATGCCGAAGGACGGCGTGGTCGTGGAGGCCGAGGCCTTCGTGGACGAGGGCCTCGGGAAGGTGGAGATCAGCCGCGGGGATCACGCGGACCAGCACGGCGGGGCGTCGCTGTTCAGCAACACGGGCGACGGCCACTGGCTGCAATGGGAAGTGGACGTGCCGGAGGACGGGGAGTACGACCTGTTCGTGCGGGCGGCGTGCGCCGAGGAGCACTCGCTGCGGGAGCTGACCGTGGACGGGAGGGCGCCCGGGCCGGGCTTCCGGATGATCAAGTTCCCGGGGACGGGCGGATGGGCGCACGAGGCCGAGGAGTGGTGGGCGGTGCAGGTGGCGGGGGGCACGAGGGAGCTGCCGGCCCTGCGGCTGACGGCGGGGAAGCACAGGCTGCGGCTGACGGGGACGGGGGCGAATCATCTGAACCTTGACTACTGGGTGCTGCGGCGGCGGTGAGGGAAGGCGGTGCGCGGGCGTCGGAGTGAGGAACGAGCCGGAAGGGAGAAGTTGAATGGACGTGCAGGATGAAGTGGAGTACGGCCCGGGTAGCGTGGCTCTGGAGCCCGGGGACGTGATTCTGTGTGACTTCGACGGGACGATCACGGGGAAGGACACGGGCGTGGCCATGATTGACGCGGTGGACGACCCGCGGGGATGGGAGCTTGAGGTGAGGTGGCGCAGGAGAGAGATCGATTCGCGGGAGTGCCTGCGGGAACAGTGGGCGCTGATGGACTGGGGGCCGGAGGGGCTGGAGGAGTTCCTGGCGGCCCAGGAGATGGACGCCAGCTTCCGGGAGCTGTGGGAGCTGGTGCTGGAGCGGGGTGCGCGGCTGGTGGTCGTGAGCGACGGGCTGGATCTGTACCTGGACCCGATGATGCGGCGGCTGGGGTACGAGGTGTGCGATGGGGAGGCCGTGCTGGAGGCGGACTTTGGGCGATGCGTGCCGCGGTTCGTCAACCACGCCTTCCTCCAGGACGGGCGGGTGGAGATCGAGTTTCCCCATGGGTCGAAGCTGTGCGATCAGTGCGCGAACTGCAAGCTGGCGCACCTGATGCGCCTGCGATGCCACTTCCGGCGGATCATCTACATCGGCGACGGGTACTCGGACCAGTGCCCGGCCAAGTACGCGGACGTGGTGTTCGCCAGGGAGCACCTGGCGGAGATCCTGACCGGCGAGCGCGTGCCCTTCGTGGCCTTCGAGACCCTGCACGACGTGGCCGAGGCGCTGCGGGGAGGGATGGGCGCGGGGTTCGAGGTGCTGGAGCACACGGCGGACTATGCGGTGCGAGCACGGGGAAGGGACCTGGCCGAGCTGATCACCAGCGCGGCGCGGGGTATGATATCACTGATTGTTGACACGGGCGGTCTCGCGGCCGGAGGAACCAGGAGTCTGCAGGTCGAGGGCGAGGACGCGGCGGGGCTGGTGCACGACGCGCTGCGCGAGCTGCTGTACCTGTACGAGGACGGGGAGGTGCCGGTGGAGGTACAGGTACGGGCGAGCGAGGACCCGCCGCGCGCGTGGCTGACAGTGGGTACCGCGGGGCTGGAGCAGGCGCGGGAGCGGCTGTTGGGGGAGATCAAGGCGGTAACGTATCACAACCTGGAGATCAGGCGGGAGAGCGGGCTACTGGTGACGGAGATAGTCTTCGACACCTGAGACCGCAGGTTGCTGCGCGAGCGGCGCTTGCCGGGCGGGCCCACTCCACCTGAGACAACGGAGGCCGCGATGCTAAGCGAACCATCCATCGAACCGGTGGCGCGGACGACGATAGAGACGGCGGTGAGCTTCGGCGGGCTGGGGGCGATGACCGGCGAGGAGATCGAGGTGCGGCTGACGCCGTGGGACGAGGGGATTCTGTTCGTGCGCACGGACACGGGCTGCACGACGCTGGTGAGGCCCTCGGCGGCCACGGTGGGCGCGAGCTGGAGCGCGGTGGGTGCGAGGACCGGCGAGGTGCGGGTGGTGGAGCATCTGCTGGCGACGCTGGCGGGGATGGAGATCACGGACGTGGTGGTCAGCGTGAGCGGGCCGGAGGTGCCGCTGCTGGACGGGAGCGCGGCGCAGTGGGTGGAGCTGGTGCAGAGGGCCGGGCGGCGATCGCTGGGAGGGACCATGGCGCCGGTGCCGGTGCTGGAGCCGATCGTGATCGGGGACAGGGAGACGGGGCAGATGCTGGCGGCGCATCCGTACCCTCGGTGGCGCGCGGCGTACGTGCTAGACTGGGACCACCCGCTGGTGAGGCTGCAGGCGGCAAGGTTCGAGATGGGGAAGGACGACTTCGCGGCGGAGCTGGGTCCGGCGCGGACCTTCGCGCTGGCGGCGGAAGCGGAGGCGGCGCGGGACGCGGGGCTGTTCCCGGCCGGGACCGAGGAAAACCTGGTGGTGATCCTGGATGACCGGCTGTCGTCGGAGCCGACGGTGCCGAACGCCTTCGCCAGGCACAAGCTGGTAGACCTGATCGGGGACCTGTATACGGTGGGGCGGCCGCTGGCGGGGCTGTTCGTGGGGCTCAACTCGGGGCACGCGATGAACCACAGACTCGTGAGGGCCTTGGCGTCGCAGGGGGAAGAGGAATGACCGGGGCGGCGGGCGGGCCCGCCGCCCCGGGGCCGACCCCGGCGCCGTCAGGTGGTCAAGGCGCGAGGGCCGGCACTTCGCTGTACCGGCTCCCGGCCGAGCCGCGACGGCTCACGGCCTCAAGGCAATCGGCCCAGAGCGTGCCGAACCAGGGGGCCTGCGCCAGCGCCGCGAGGCGCGGCCGCGGCACCCCAACAGTAAGCGCCTGCCACTGCCAGTCATCCACCGCCTCGCCCAGCCACTGCGGGCAGCGGTCGGAGACCACGACGACGACGGGGCAGGACACGACGGGGGCCAAGGCGGCCAGGTCGTAGACGGCGAGGGAGTGGCCGAGCGGGCCGCGCCAGGTGGGGTTGGCGGCAAGGAGCCGGGCGAGAGCAACGCCCTCGGCGTCAGGGACGCCCACGCTGTTGCCGACGAGATGCTGGTAAGGCGCGGGGTCCAGCAGGACCACACCGGCGGTGGCGTCGGGCTGGGCGGCGGCGAGCGCGAGGGCCGCGGGAGCCCCCAGGCCCTCGGCGAGGAGCAGCAGGGGACGGTCGTCGCGGGACATGCGCCGGGCCACGCGGGCGGCCTGGGCCAGGGCGAGCATCTGGGCGCGCAGACAGTAGCCGTCACGGTCGGGGAGCCCCGCTACGGTCCATACGGGTGGGCGCACGGATATCCATTCTTGGCCGTCGTCGGGAGCTCCCCAACCGTTCGGCAGATCGGCGTTCACCAGGACGGTGTAGCCCCGCTCACCAGGCCACCACGCGGCCTCGTACTCGCTATCACGCCAGCCCCTGAACCACAGGCGGCCATCGGTCTTGCTCGCCGCGAACTGGGGCTCAAAGGGGTCCAGGGCATCGAGGGTTTGCTGCCAGTAGCGCACGACTTCCCGGGCGTCTGGGGGGGCAAGGGTGGCGGCGTCCACCCAAGGACTGTGGCCGAGAAGCCAGTAGACGCCGATGCTGATGACGAAGAACCGGACCATATTTCTCACCCGAATCCCCCATCGGCCGAAGACGAAAAGGGGGCGAGGAACGAAGCACTACCGGCGGCGTAACACCTGCGTAACGGGGGTGCGGACGGCGGACGGGTCAGTCCGGGTCGGGGGTAGCGGCCTCGTCGGAGGCGTCGTGGTTGTCGTCGAGCAGGCGGCGGTAGACGGCCGTGGTATGGCGGATCATGCGGCTGATGCCGTACTTGCGGGCGAGCTGAGCCCCTGGAGTGCGCAGGGGCTTGCGCTCCGTGGCCTGCGAGCCGGGCAGGTCGAGGTCGAAGGCCTCCGTGGTGACGAGCATCTGGCGCTCGGTCATGAAGAGCCCCTCGGCGGTGACCATGCCCCCGGCGGGGTTGGAACCGGGCACGATCATCTCGAGGTGGCCCTTGATGGCGGCGGCGAGAGCAGGCGCGTCGCCCGGAGGGACGAGGGGGACGTCCTGAAGCTCGCCGAGGACCTCGCGCAGGCCACCGGTGTCGGTGGCGACTACGGCGATGCCGAGGGCGAGGGCCTGCAGGGCGGTCTGGACGCCGCCGCCCGCCTCGGTGGTGACGGCGACGACGTTGAAGGTGGCAAGGACCTCGGGCAGGTCCCAGCGGCGGCCGAGGAAGACCGTGGAACCGGTGAGGCGGCGGTGGTGGGCTTCGTCCTCCAGCTGGGACCTCAGGGGGCCCTGGCCGACGAGGGCGAACTCGACGTTGGGGAGATCCTCGCTGACGATCTCGGCGGCCTCGAGGAAAACGTCCAGGCCGCTGTGGCGGTCGAGACTGGCGACGGCGCCCACGACGGCGGAGTCGAGCATGAGGCCGAGCTGGCGACGCTTGAGGCCGGGATCGGTGAGGGGGCGAAGGCGACGGGTGTCCAGGCCCGGGGGGATGACCTCGGCATGGGCCGCGGCCGACGGGCTGATGGTGGCCAGGGCCTGGCGATCACGGTTGGAGATGGTGATGATGGCGTCCATGGTGCCGAGCAGGCGGCGGTAGCGCCGGCGGGCCGCCCAGGGGAGGGCGAGGGCGCCGGACTCGTAGCCGCTGAGCTCGTGGGCGGTGTAGACCAGGGCGGGACGCGTGGGCAGGGAGTCAGCCGCGGCCAGCGCCAGACTCGCCAGATCGTAGCCGTGGATGTGCAGTAGCGCGGGCTGCAGAGTGTGGAGAAGCCTGCGCAGGCGCAGCAGATCGGAGCGGCTGCGGGCGGTGGCCGAGGGGGACAGGTCCACGTTGACCCAGCGGATGGCGTTGCGCGTGAGCACGTCCTGGAGGGAGCGGTCCAGGTCGCCCACCACAGTGACGTGGAAGTGCCGGCGGGGCAGGTAGGTGGCGAGGGAGATGACGTGCTCCTGCAACTGCTCAGAGGTAGGCCGCAGCAGTTGGACCAGCGGAAGCCTTCGTTCCATGCCGCACCATCAGACGGAGAGCGTCAGGGCTTCCAGTACCGCCCGGACCAGGACTTGCTCGTGATGTAGGCCTTCACGCTGTTAATGCGGTCGTTGTTGCCCGGGTGGGTGGCGAAGAGGAGCTCGAAGTCGGAGGGCTCGTCCTTCTGGAGCTCGCGGAACTTGTTGAGGACGGCGACGGCGGCCGTGGGGTCATAGCCCGCCTCGTGGGCGTAGAGGAGCCCGTAGCGGTCGGCCTCGGACTCCTGATCGCGGCCGTAGTCCTGGACGACGAGGCCCGCGACGAGCCCGGCCAGCTCCCGGGCGCCCTCCTTGCGGAGCGCGATGGTGATCAGGGCCTCGAAGCCGAGGGCCTTCTCCATGCGACGGGTGGCGTGGCGGCGGGAGACGTGGGCGGACTCGTGCGCGAGGACCCAGGCGAGCATGTCGGGGTCGGAGTCGAAGGTCTCGATGAGGCCGCGCCAGACGTAGATGCGTCCGCCGGGGAAGGCCACGGCATTGACGTCCTTGCCGCGGAGGACGCGGAAGTCGTAGGGGTAGTCGGGCGGCTGGGCGGCGAGGGCCACGCGCTCACCCACGGAGCGCACCAGGCTGCGGAGGGCCGGGTCGCTGTCGAGGCCCTCCTTGCGCTCGAAGTCGTCACCGGCCTCACGGCCCATCCTGATCTCGTCATCACGGCTGAGCAGGTGCGTGCCGCCGTTGCAGCCGGCGAGGACGAGGAGGCAAACCGCAGCCGTCGCCAGCGCAAGGCCTGTCATGGTCCGTGTCATGCGCATCTCCTCTTCCTCCCAGGTCTGGATTATCGGCCGGGGGCCGGAAGCATGTCAACCCGAGGCAGCGATGGGGCCGGCAAGGGTGATCTGCAGGCCGCGGCCGGCGTGCAAGGCCGGTCGCCCTGGGTCACAAGCGGCGCCAGGCCTCCCACGGGGGCCCTTCGGCCACCGGGCGGCGGGGACGGCGCGGCTAGAAGAAGCTCATCAGCTCCCGGACGAAGAGGTCGTGGCCGCGGTTGTCGGGGTGGTTGATGCCGTTCCACAGAAGGGTGACGTAGGGCAGGCCCTCCCGGGCCAAGTGCTCCCAGCGGAGGGAGGCGTCGGCGAGGCCGACGTTGAGGTCCTGGGCCAGCTTGCGCATGCCCGCCACGGCCGGGCGGGGGTCGCGGCCCCACATGTCGGAGTAGCTCATGCCCATCCACGGCGGCATGGTCCAGTGGGGCGTGAGGATGAGGACCTCGGCGCCGGCAGCGTGCATCTTGCCGATGGCCTCGCGCCAGTTGGCCTCGAGCTGCTGGGGTGACAGGCCGCAGTCGTTGAC
>CAZSOQ010000271.1:0-6779 GCA_964608495.1 uncultured Armatimonadia bacterium
CCGGCCCGGGCCGGGCGGCGCGGATCTCTGTAGACACATCCCGTTCCCCGGGGGGAGGGTCGCCTATGACCGCCCTTCTTGCTCTCCTCGGTGCGGTAGCCACCCAGCCGGCGACCGTCGGCCTGGCGGGCAACTACGGCCCCCAGTACCTCGCGACCGTCGCTGCCCTCGGCGCCCGGGCCGCCAGCCTCGACCGGCGAGACCTGGCCTCCCCCGAGCGATTGGCGGGCCTGGACGTGCTCCTTGTCTCCCACCTGCACGAGGGCTGGCCGGAGGGCGGCGAGAAGGCCGTGGCCGACTGGGTGCACCAGGGCGGCGTGCTGCTGACCGAGATCGCCGCCTGGCCTCCCGCCGAGGTGCTCGCGTGCGAGGCCCGGACCTCCGGCTGGGGGCCGTCCCTACGCATCGAGAGCACCGACTCGCCCCTCACGGCCGGCCTGTCCGAAGGCCGGCTCCTGCGCTACGGCGCCTGGGCTGGCGGGCTGCGCCTGCCCGAGGCCAGCCCCGTGAAGGTCCTGGCCCGCTGGGACCTGAGCGAGGCGCCTACCTACGACAAGGCCGTGGACGAGGGCTTCCGCCGGTGCGATGTGGCGCTGGCCGAGGTCGCCGCGGGCGAGGGGCGGGTCTTCTACAGCGGCGCGGGACTATTCATCGCGGCGCCCCAGGTCGTGGGCCCATGGCTCACCGCCGTGCTGGGCAAAAGCCGCCTGCCACTGGCGGCCATCGAGGACCTGTGGGCCGCCGACGTCTCGGACGCCGAGGCCGGGCCGCCTCGCGCCGGGCGCAAGGCCGTCGTGTTCTGGGACGCCTCCTGCCCTCGGCCCGCCATGCCCGACGTGCCCGCGAGCTTCTTCGTGGATGCCCTGCGCGAGCGCCTGGGCCTGGAGGCGAGCGTGGTGAACGCGGACCAGCTTGCCGCCGGCGCCTGGCTGGAGCCTGAGACGAGACTGCTGGTCCTGGCCTGCGGCGAGGCCTTCCCGCTGGACGCCCTGGACGATCTGAAGCGCTTCCTGGCCTCGGGAGGGGCTGTGCTGTCCGTGGCCGGCGTCCCCTTCTCCCACCTCCTGGCGCGATCCGAGGACGGCCGCGTCTACGACCTGGGCGACGACGAGGCCGGCCGGCGCGGCGCCACCTACGCCGTCTACTCGCGCCTCGGCTTCCTCGCGAAGGTCGCGGCCCTCGAGCAGCCCGCCGGCGCTGTGACGGTCAACTGGCCCGACTCGGGCCTGCCGGCCTACTGGCCGCTCACCGGGGGCACCAGCGCCCTGTTCCTCGCGGGTAACGGCCTGAACTTGCGCACCCTTCGCCCCCTCGTGGCCAGCGTCGCCGGGGACGGGCGGGTGCTCGGCTGCCCGGTGAGCTTCAGCCCCGTGCTGGGACGCTTCCCCCGGGCCGGCTTCCTGGCCGTCGGCTTCAGCGGCGAGAGCCATCCGCTCAACCCGGCGGCCTGGCCCCACGCTTCGGCCGCGCTGGCCGCCTTTGCGCGGCTGCTCCTGGAGCCGCCCCGCGCGACCATCGCCGACGTGTGGCCCGTCGAGCCGCTGTACTACCCGGGGGAGGACGTGCGCGTGGTCGTCAGGGTCGTGGCCCAGCGCGAGCCGGCGGACGTGCGCTGCGGGCTGCGGATCCTCGAGCGCGATACCTGGACGGAGGTGTTCTCCGAGGAGCGCGCCGGCACGGCCCGACCCGGCAAGCCGGCCGATCTGGAGTTCACCTGGCGGGCCGCGAAGCTGGGCACCTGGGGCTACGTGGCCCTGGCCCAGCTCGAGGACGCCAGCCCACCCTTCGACACCGACCTGGCGAGCTTCCTGGCCTTCCAGCCGGACTTCTGCGCGCGCGCCAGGCCCGCCTCGGTAAGCCCAACGGGCCTTCCCCTGAGGGCGAGCAGCCCCGAGTGGTTCTCCGGCGTGAATCTCTACACGGCCGACTGGCGCAACGTCGGCGTGTTCTTCAAGCAGGACAACGGGCCGGGCTCTCATCCGACGGTGGACGCCTACGACCGCGATCTGGCCCTGCTGCGGCTGTTCGGTGGGAACACCACGCGGACTCACTACTTCGAGATGATGCTCACGCCGGAGATCCTGGCCGATGACCGCGCCCACGCCGTGCGGCGGCTGGATGCCTACAACATGCTGCACGCGGCCCACGACGCCGCGGCCTTCTACGGGCCCTTCACCTTCGCCCCGGGCAAGTACACCCTGTGGCAGGAGTACATGAAGGGCAAGTACGGCGAGGCGGTGCTCGAGGCCGACCGGTACGTGACCGAGGACTGGCTGCGGGAGATGGAGGCCTACTACGGAGCGCTGGCGGGCCGGTGCGCGTCCCTGGGCGCCCGTAACCTCGTCTGGCAGCTCATCAACGAGCCCGAGGCCTATCCGCCGCGCGGTGAGACCGATCCGACCCGAAGACGCGAGGGCGCCGAGGCGGTCGCCCGGTGGTGCCGGAGGATGGCAGCCGCGCTCGAAGGCGCCGGCTACGACCAGGCCGGCCTGGGCCACTCCACGGCACCCATGTCCTACGGGTGGGACCCACGCGGCGCGCTGAGCTTCCTGTCGTCCTACGACGTGCACCACTACGGCGCCGCCACCGTCTACCGCAGCCTGACCAGCGACCCCGTCTGGTCGGTGGCCTTCGGCCTGGCCTACGGGCGCCCGGCGGTGCTGGGCGAATACGGGCTGCCCAACGCCGGGCAGAGCCGCGACGTCTTCCTGGGCCACTGGCTGCCCTCCTACGAGCAGGCCCTGCTGTGCGTGCTCGGCGAGGGGAGCCTCGGGTTCCTCAATTTCTACCTCAACTGCGGCATGGGCAGCGTTGACTCGCCCGAGTGGGGCATGGTGCGCCCCGATTACACCGAGAAGCCCGCGGCCCTCGCCTGGAAGCGGTGGAATTGGCTCACCCGGCGAATCCCTCCCGACGATCTCCTGCCACCCGACGGCGCTCTCCTCTTCGACCCGGCTCTGCGCTACGACCGGCCGGGAGTGTCGGGCGAGGTCGGGCGCGTCTTCCTCGACCTTCTCGGCGAGGGGCTATACACGTGGATCCTGGGGCCCGCCGATCTGCGGGCTCTGGCCGAGGCGGGACGCCTTCCCTCCTGCGTCTACGCGCCCGAGCCGTGGCTGGCCGACGAGGGCCGGCAGGCTTTGCAGGCAGCCCAGGCCGCAGGACTGCGCGTAACCGACGACCTGGAGGTCCTGCGCTCGTCGCTACGGGAAGCGTCGCCCGCCCGGGTGCTGAGCCCCTCGGCCGAGGCCGTCTACGTGCGACACCTGCGCGGCGACCGGTGCCTGGTGGCCGTGGTGGACGCCTCGGACGAGGAGGTGGCGGTCGAGGTGTCCGGCCGCCGGTACGAATTGCTCCTCCCCAAGGGACGCTGCGCCCTGCTGGTCGCCGACGCTCGGGGCGCGCCCGAGATGCTGGCCGCCTGTGGGCCGGTGCGCGTGGACGGCAAGCGGCTGGCCACCGGGCCCGAGGAAGGCTACGCCCTCTGGGCGGGCCGAGGGCGCAGCCTCGAGACGGACGGCGCCCGGGAGCTGTGGGCCGAGGACCAGCGCGCCGTCGCGGGCCCGGTCGCTCTGCCGGACGCCCTCCGCGCACGCGAATGGCGACTCGAGGCGGCCGGCGACGTGCCGGAGGGCATAGAGGCCTGGGCCGGGGAGCTTCTCGGCGCCCAGGGAGTGAGGCTGAGCGGGACGGCACGGGCGCGGCTGGTGCTGTGCGGCCCAGCCTGGGGGCAGGACGCGAAGGCGGCGCGACCCGACGGGCCCCTGGGCCGCCGGGACCTCAGTGTCCGGGGCTCGGGGTCCTACCAGCGCCTGACGCTGGGAGCCCAGTGGGTCGAGGAGCCCTGGACGGGCCTGCTGCTGGTGGACGCGCCGGCCGACGCCCCCGTCGTGTACGTCTACGGCCTCACCGATTCGGCTCTGTACGCGGCCGTCCGCCGCCTGGCCTCTCTGCGCGTGCTCGAGGACTGCCTGACCGCACCCTTCACGCCGCTGAGCTACGTTCTGCCCGAGCGCGGCGATGGGTGACGGCCCCGGAGGGCCCGGGCGCGGACCCGCCGCGCGGCCGTGGCCCGGCGGCAGGCCTGTTCACACATCCGCCGACAGGTCCACCAGCATCCCGTCGCTGGCGGCCTTTACCGGCAGGCCTACGTCCTGGGACAGGCGCTCGGCGATCTCCCACGGCTTGTGCTGCAGCATGTGCATCCCGAAGTGGGTCAGGACGGCCTGCCTGGGTGAGGCTTCCCGGATGATGCGCGCTGCGCTCTCGGGATTCAGGTGCGTGACGCGGGGGCCGTAGTCCTCGTAGAGCACGACGTTGACCACCAACAGGTCGCAGCCCCGGAACCGCTCGCCCAGGCCCTCGATGTAGTAGGTGTCCGGCACGAAGCCCACCCGTCCGCCGTCGTCGGCGAAGACCAGCCCGTAGGTCTCGACCCCGTGCTCCAGCGTGGCCGCCGCCGAGACCGTCAGGCCCTCGACCCGGTGCTGGGAGCCCTCGACCAGCGTCTCCACTCGTTCGGGGAAGTCCAGCAGGTACCGGCACAGGGGCGAGTCGTCCTCGCGCGCCTGGCGCGAGAGCAGCAGCAGCCCGCGGCGCGAATGCCCGCCCTGGGTCATCGCCTCGACCATGACGTTCACGTCGTTGGCGTGGTCGAGGTGGTGATGGCTCAGCACAATCGCGTCGAGGGTGGCCGGGTCCATCTTGGGCCGGCTTGACCAGCACCGGGCGAGGGTTCCCGGCCCGGGGTCCAGCATCACGTCGGCCCCGCCCATGCGGATCCATGTCCCCGCCGAGGACCTGAGCTGCCGCGCCACCACGAACCGCGCCCCCGCCGTCCCGAGGAACTTGACGAATCGGTCCGGCAGGGGGCCGGCCGCCTTCCCCACTCTTAGGCCGCCTCCCACGTCTCGACCAGGAACCTCAGTGTCTCCCGCGCGCACCGGTCCAGATTCTCCATCGAGCCACCGCCCAGCAGCGGCGAGCACATCTCGTAGGACAGCGCACCGTCGTAGCCCGCGGCCTTCAAAGCCGCGAGGAAGGCGCGGTAGTTGATGTACCCCTGCCCCGCCGGCACGGCCAGGTCCACCGCCTCGCCCTCCGTGTATCTCACCCACGCCGGGTCGTACTCGAAGTACCGCAGCGCGCGGAAGTCGCTGACGTGGGAGTGGAGGACCTTGCCCGCGCAGGCCCGCACGACAGACGCCGGGTCCTCGCCCTGCATATGCAGCGTGGGCGCGTCGAGCACCAGCCCCACCGCGTCGCTGCCGATCTCGTCGAGCAGGGCCAGGAGGGCCTGGTGGTGGCAGGCGATGGTCGAGTGGTTCTGCACGCCCAGCTTCACGCCCACGGCCTCGGCGGTCGCGGCGGCCTCGGCGATGCTGTCCGAGATCCACCGCCACTGCTGCCAGTAGTCGGGCTTGTCGTGGTGATAGCCCGTGTAGGTGCGCACCACGGGAGCGCCCAGCGCCGCGGCCATCTCCAGCACGGCGCGCAGGTACAAGACCTCCTTCTGCTGGTGGGCCATGTCCGGGTGGTCGCCGCCGGCGCTGAAGTCGTGATAGCTGGCGAGGCAGACGATGCGCAGGCCCAGCTCGTCGCAGAGCCCCTTCACCTCGGCCAGGCGCGCCTCGTCGTAGTCCAGCGGCGACAGGTGCGGGCGCTTGGCCGCCAGCTCGACGCCCGGGTACCCCAGCTCCGCGGCCTTGCGCAGGAAGTCCGTCAGGCCGAGCCGCGAGTGCCCGGGCCAAACGCCGCCGTAGCTCACCGAGTGTAGCGCCGGTATCACTGGTCCTCATCCTCCCAGCAGAAGAGGGCGCGGCAGGGGGCCTCGGCCGTCTCGCGCACGCGGATCGGCAGGGCGATCAGCCGCCCCTGCCTGACTGGCACGCGCTCCAGACTCACCAGAGGCGCCAGAAGCAGCACGCCCCGGTCGAAGAACTCGGCGAAGAAGAGCTGCGGGTCGGTGCCGCTGTCGAAACGCGGCAGGTCCGCGCCGATGAGGAAGGGATCCAGGTCGAGCAGCCAGCGCATGGCGTCGCGGGAGAAGTAGGGCGAGGCGGCGACGAAATCCGGCTGCTCCCAGCGAGTGCCCCAGCCCGTGGCAACGAGTATGGCGAGGCCGGGTCTCAGCTCCAGCCCCTCGGCGGCGCTCTGGAGCTCCCGGCGCTCGATGCGCTCGCCCGCGGCCTTGGGCGTCCGCAGAATCGCCGCCGGGCGCAGCACCAGCTCCTCCACCGGCACGTCCTCGAGGGGCGGGGCGTCCAGGCGCATGTGGCGGGCGTTCTCCAAGTAGGTGCCGGTCTGGGCGGTGAGCTGCAGTCGCCAGGAGTAGGTCGGGTAGGGCACCCACTCGGGCTCGGGGAGCAGCGCGACCTCCACCTCGGGGTAGGGGTCCCCGTAGGTCCACATGCCGGGGTATATGGGACCGGTCAGGTCCATCATCCGCATCGGCCTGTCGCCACCTTCGGGGCACGCGGCCGAGCGGCCGCGCCGGCACCGGGTCCGCGCGGCAGCCCTACTCAGCACGCGCCGGCCCGGGAACCCAGCCCGCCTCCCTGACCATCGTCGTCGCACGGAAGAGGCTCTCGGGCGTGCCGGCGTCCGACCAGCCCGGCTCCAGGATATCGTACTCGAGCAGCCCGCGCTGCAGGTAGGCGTTGTTGACGTCTGTGATCTCGTACTGCCCGCGATCGGACAGCTTGAGGGTGGGCAGGATCTCCCAGAGCGCCTCGTCGTACATGTAGAAGCCCGTCACCGCGAAGCTGCTCGGCGGGCGG
>CAZSOQ010000272.1:0-6776 GCA_964608495.1 uncultured Armatimonadia bacterium
GGTGGGAAGGCCGGGCGCGGATGCGAGGTAGCAGCAAGGAGAGCGCAGGCGATGGAGATGGCCCGCGGATACGCAGACGCCCAGGCACGGTCCGGCGGGGACCGATTCGGTGAACCGGGCCGGCGATCGCGCGCTGCTCCGGCCCTGGCGGGGGCGCTGCTGGCCGGGCTTCTGGCGGTGTCGGGCGCCCGCGCGCAGTCGGTGGTGCTGGACGACTTCGAGCGCGAGGCTCCGGCGCCGTGGACGTGGAGCGGGCCGGGGACGCTCGGCACCGCGCCGGGGCAGGGCCCCGGGTGCCAGGGCCAGCGCGTGCTGCGGCTCGAAACGACGGGCGAGCTGCGCAAGGGCGGGATCTGGTGGGGGGAGCTGCGGCTGACGCCCCCGCCGGTGACGGACTGGCGGGAGTACCACTTCGTGTCGGTTTGGGTGCGGGCCCTGGGGGGCAGGCGGATCCACTCGCTGGCCGTGTACGCGGAGAACGGCGGCACGCGCCTGGAGAGCCACCATGTGATCCTGCCGCCGGGCGAGTGGACCCACGTGCGATACCCCATCAGCCACCTCGTGCGGGACAACATCAGCGTGCTGTTCTTCTCGCACAGCGCGGCGGGCGGGCTGCCCGGCGAGGCGCTGGACGAGGTGTACGAGCTCGACAACGTGACACTGGACGGGGGCCCCGCGGCGGCGATGGGGGGATGGGGCGTGGCCGACGGCCTGGCCTCCTTCGCTCACTGCGGATACCGGCCCGAGGAGCCGAAGCGGATTCTGTTCCCGCCGGGGACGCGCGGGCCGGCGATCCTGCGCACGGCCGAGGGCCGCGAGGTGGGACGCGTGGCGTGGGATGAAGATGCCTTCGGCAATCTGGTCGCTGATCTAACCGACCTGCGCGAGCCTGGGAAGTACGTGCTCGATGCCGGGGGCGTCAAGGCCGAGCCCTTCGTGGTCGGCGAGGATGCCTGGCAGGAGCCCGTGCGCGCGGTGATGCGGTTCATCTACCTGATGCGCTGCGGCGGGGCCGTGGAAGACGAGACGGTGGGGCATGGGCCCTGCCATCTGGACAACTGCAGGCCCATCGTGCCCGAGGGAGTGACGGCCGAGCAGTGGCCGCTGGCGCAAGAGCATCTGGAGCTGCTGGGCGAATGGTTCGACCTGACGGGCGGCTGGCACGACGCGGGAATCGTGGACCAGTACACGGGCAACACGGGGCTGATGACCTACGCGCTGGCGTGTCTGGCCGAAGCGCGGCCGGAGGTGGCCGCGGAGGCGCTGGAGGAGGCGAAATGGGGCGGGCGGTGGCTGGTGAAGGCGACGCTGCCCACGGGCGAGATGGTGGGGGACAGCCCCGGGCAGGTCCGCTGGACGGACAACCAGCCGCGGACGGAGGACGACAGGACGGCGAACGTGCACGGGTCCTGGGCGGACCACGCGATGAAGGCCGTGGCGGGGATGGCGCGGCTGGCGGCGCTGGTGCGCGGGAAGGACGACGGGCTTCACGAGGACCTGGTGGCGGCCGTGCGCCGGGCCGTGCACCACTTCAAAGAGGACGTCTACCCGGGCTACACGGAGAGCTGCTGCCAGTTCAACTCGTGGGGCGCGCTGGCCGGGCTGGAGGCCTACGCCGCGACGGGGGACGCGGAAGCGCTGGACTTCGCCCTTGGCAACCTGGGGTGGCTGCTGGAGTGCCAGGACGAGGGCTCGGATGAGGGCTCGGGGTTCTTCTACGCGCGGACCGACCGGCAGCATCCCTTCCGGTTCGTGCACGGACAGGGGATTGGAGCGCTGGCGCTGGCACGGGCCTGCGAGGTGCTGGGGGATCGCGAGCAGGCGCCGACGTGGAAGCGCGCGCTGCAGCGGTGGTGTGATGGCTACGCAGTGCCGATGGCGTGGCTGTCGGGCGGGTATGGGATGACGGCCTTCGGGCTGTACGATGAGGACGAGACGGACGCCTACGACGGGAAGGAGAGCTGGTGGGCGGACCCCTGGGACCCGAAGGTATTCGTGGCCTCGGCGCGAGCGGCCGACCTGACCCTGGGCGGGCGGAAGGTGCGCCTGTTCGGGGCTCACTACGGGGGGAACAACCGGGCCCTGTGCGCGACCGCCGCGGGGCTGTGGGCGGCCGCGAGGGTCCTGGGGCGCGAGGACCTCGGGGCCGTCGCCGCGGACCAACTGCAGTGGGTGACGGGGCGCAACCCGCTGTCCCAGTGCCTGATCTCGCACGTGGGGCACCGCTCGCCCCTGGCGTACCAGACGGTCATCGGGGACGTCTTCGGGTCCATGTACCAGGGCATCGGCAGCCAGAACGGCAACGATCCCTTCCTGTCGCCCAACTGCCACCACACGCAGAAGGAGATCTGGGGAGTGTGCGGCGGGGTGTACCTGCTGGCGGCGGCGCAGAGATAGCCGGGCTCGTGGGGGCGTGGCCCGATGGGTGCCAGAGAGCGGGCCGCGAGCCGCGGAGCCGGACGAGGTGAGCACCATGCTCCGACACGCTGTGATACTGGCGGTTGTTGGCGGAGTGAGCAGCCTGGTGGCGACTGGGGGCCTTGCGATGGCTGAGGAGATAGACCTGCTGGCGGACCCCGGCCGATGGTCGGCGGCGATAGACCGGGGTGGGACGACGATGGAGCTGGCGGCGACGCCGGACGCGCCTCTGGGGGTTCACATAACGGTGGAAGGCGGCGACGAGGACTACCCGAAGTTGCGCCTGGGCTGGACGGAACCACAGGATTTCAGCCGCTTCGCGCGGCTGATGACGCGGGTGAGGGTATCCTGCGACGACCCCGAGGCGACAGGCGAGAGGCGCCTGGCCTTCGTGTTCTACGATGAGGAGACGCGGCGCCAGGACCTCGAGGACCACCCCATGACGCAGCAGGTCATAGGGCACCAGGTGCCCGTCGGGCGTTGGGTGGACCTGCGGGACTGGCTGCTCACCATCCACCGCAGGACCATCCGCCAGTTCGACATCTACCTCTACGAGCAGCCCGCCGACAAGCCCGTGACCTATCGCTGGGAGTTCGCACGGCTGGCGATCGAGGGCGTGGGCGCTCAGGCCGTGGCCTTCGACACGGAGATCTACGAGAAGGGCGAGCTGCGGGGGGAAAAGGGCGAGCCGACGGCCCGTGTGGCGACCGAGGATGGGCTGGAGATCGTGGTGGGCGACCGCGGGGAGATCAGCCAGGTGCTGCTCGACGGCAAGCAGGTGGGAGCGGTGGACGGGCAGCCTACCGGGCTGGTGGTGCGTGACGCCGTGGCCGAGCGGAAGCCGACGATGGTTGGCGGCTCCGTCGAGCAGAGGGACGGCGAGGTGCGACAGAAGGGAAGGGTCGAGGAGCTGGGCGTCGAGGTGGAGGCGACCTACAGGGCCGCCGGGCCCTACATCGAGGTCGCTGGCAAGGTCCGGGACCTGCGCGGCGAGGACCGGGCCGTCACGCTGGGCTTTGCCCTGCCGGTGGACGAGGGGCCGTGGCAGTGGTGGGACAGCGCGGCCGTGGCGCGGACCGAGGCGGATGCGCTGGGGGAGCTGATGTACTGCGAGACGGGGATGCAGTATGGGCTGAACGGGGTGCACTCGAAGTATCCGCTGGGGGCGGTAACGCAGGACGGCCGGGCGGGACTGACGCTGGCAGTGCGGATGGACGAGCCCGTGGTGCACCGGATCGCCTACGGGCCGGGGCTGCGGCTGTTTCATATCGCGCTGGACTTCGGCCTGGTGCCGGAGACGGCCGTGGACGGACGGTCGCTGGCGGAGGCGCCCTTCAGGATCCTCGTGTACCGACACGACCCGGCGTGGGGCTTCCGGTCGGCGCTGGAGAGGTACTACGGCTTCTTCCCGCAGTTCTTCACCAAGCGCGTGAGCCGTGAGGGCGGCTGGTTCGTGTGGGGCGACATGAGCAAGACAGAGGGAGCGCTGGAGGCGGGTTTCGGGTTCCACTGGGGCCCGGCGGGGGCGGAGGCCGTGAAGTGGGACAACGAGCACGGGGTGCCCGCGCTGTTCTACATCGAGGCCGAGACCTACCAGCAGACCATGGAGGATTTGGACCGCGCCCCGAGCTTTGAGGAGGTCATGAGCCGCCTGCGCAAGCTAGCTGACGGCGACGCCGAGGAGCTGGCGAAGGTGGAGGACCAGCCCTACAAGGTCTACCCGCTCAGCGGCTCCGCCGACCCTCTGCGGCAGCGTATCCAGACGACCGCGCAGGTGGTTCTCAGATCGGTGAACCATAACGCCCAGGGGCAGCCCTACGGGTCTGTGGGCCAGTTCGGCTGGATGTCGAAGAGCCGGTGGGGAGCAATCCTGCCGTGCAACCTGTCGCCTGGCATTCCCGGCGGCAAAGGCAGCTTCAACCGGCAAGAAGTCATTGAACCCGCGCTTGAGAGCATGCACCAGACGGGCGCTCACTATGACGGCCTCGCCCTGGACTCGCTGGGCGGCTATGGACACCTCGGTCGGGCCAACTACCGGCGCGAGCATTTCCGCTACACGGACATCCCGCTAAGCTTCGGCGCCCTGGACCGCAAGCCCGTGCAAGTGGCCCACTATGGGACCGTCGAGTGGCTGCGAGAGCTGGCGGAGGACATGCACGAACGCGGGCTGGTGTTGATGGCCAACTGCTCGTGGCACATCGTGCCGGGCTGGCTGACCTTCGCCGCGCCCTACCTGGACGTCTTCGGCGCGGAGGCGGTGACCTTCGGCGACCCGGACTTCATCCGCGCCATCGCCTACCGCAAGCCCTGCACGAACCTGCCCTACAACCCGCGGCCGGAGTGGGAAGTGGCGCGGCATCTGCTGCACGGCATCCACCTGGGCCACGGCAACGACCTGGAGGTCATGAAGCGGTACGCGGGGGTGCTGCAGGAGATTGCGGCGGCCGGCTGGGAGCCGATCACGCTCGCCCGGGCCGAGCCAGCGGGCGTGCAGGTGGAGCGATACGGCGGGGGGCGGCGGGCCCTCCTGGTGGTGCACAACCCGGCTCCCGAGCCGGTGCAGGCACGGGTGACGGTGGACGCGGCGGCCATCGGGATGCCGCGATTCGCCACGAAGCTGGCGCTGACAGGGGAGGAGGTGAAGGCGGTGGGGGACGCGCTGCCGGTCAGCCTGGAAGGGCAGGGGACCGCGGTGCTGGTGCTAGAGGCCCAGTGAGGGCCGGGCGCGCGGAGGCAGACGCAAAGGACGGTGGGGCTTGCGGGACAGGCCCCTGGGGTGATGACGACCCATGGCGATTCTGCCGTCGAGGGTGATGTGTATATCCATGCTTACGGTACTGACCATCGCCGGTGGGGCCGGAGCCGAGGGCGAAGGCACATGGCCGCCGCGGGCCTTCCTCGTGCGCAGCCTGGCGGCGGCCGTCCCGAGCATCCTCGAGTCCCAGGACGCCGAGACGGGGCGCTTCGGCAGAGAGCCGTGGACCTGCCAGGACCAGAACGTGATCTTCGTGCTGGCGGCGGCCTGGGCCCTCGAGCACGAGGAGAACCCGTGGTACCACGACCCCCGCGTGCTGGAGGCCGTCTGCAAGGGCGGCGAGGCGCTGGTGGACGACCAGGACGAGACGGGGAAGTGGATCTTCCGCAAGAAGGACAACTCAACGTGGGGCATGATCCACATGCCCTGGACGTACAGCCGCTGGGTCCGGGCCTACCACCTGGTGCGCGAGGCCATGCCCGCGGTCAGCCGGGACAAGTGGGAGGGGGGCCTGCGGCTGGGGTTCACGGGGATCAGAGCGTACATGGACGGCGGTGTGCACAACATCCCGACCCACCACGCGATGGGGCTGTACATCGCGGGGGTCGTCTTCGACAACGAGGAGTGGCGGGACGCGGCCAAGCGCTTCATGGCCAAGGCCGTGGGCCAGCAGGATGAGGCTGGGTTCTGGTCCGAGCACTACGGGCCGGTCGTGGGCTACAACCAGGTGTACGTGGACGCCCTCGGGATCTACTACCACTTCTCGCGAGACCCGATGGCGCTGGGGGCGCTGGAGCGGGCGGCACGATTCCACGCCAGTATCCTGTGGCCGGACGGCTCGTCGGCGGCGGCCATAGACGAGCGACAGGTGTACCACCGCGGGCGGAATCTGGGCAATGTGGGCTTCTCGTGGACGCCCGAAGGGCGCGGGTTCCTGGCGATGCAGGTGGGTCCGCAGGTGGCGGAGGGCCGGCTGGTGGACGCCGATTACGCCGCGGCCATGCTGCTGCATGGTGGGGAAGGCGAGGCGGCGCCGCCGCCGGCCGCGGGGGACCGGTCGGCCTTCGTGCTGGGCGACGGGGATGCGCTCGTGCAGCGCGACCGGCCGTGGGAATGGTGCCTGTCGGCCTACGCCTGCCCGCCGCCGGACAACCGGTGGATCCAGGATCGACAAAACCTGCTGGACGTATTCCACGACGATCTAGGGCTGGTCATCGGCGGCGGGAACACCAAGCTGCAGCCTTACTGGTCCTCCTTCACCGTGGGCGATCCCGCGCTTCTGCGGCACCGGCCGGGCGACGAGGCCCCGGACTTCACGCCGGAGGTGGACCTGCTGTGGGTGCCGGACGAGGCGGCGCTCGAGCCAGGCACGTCACGGCTCGACCTGCGTTACGGCGAGGTGAGCTGCTGGGTCCAGCCGGGGCCGAGCGACGACGGCGCCCTGGCCCTGACCTACCACGCCGAGCTGGTGGCGGGCCGGCGCGCTGAGGCGCACGTGCCGATACTGAGGCGGGCGGGCGAAATCCGGCTGGCGTCGGGGAGGAGCGTGCGCGTGGGGGAGGAGGAGGTCGTGCTGGACGGCGACGAGGCGGGCGGGCAGATC
>CAZSOQ010000273.1:0-6613 GCA_964608495.1 uncultured Armatimonadia bacterium
TGGTGAAGCCGCCGCTGGGATGGCGGTCGTAGTTCCTGATGCTGGTCCAGTGCTGCACGAAGGAGCGCCGGTAGCTGTCGTCGCCCGTGATCCGGTACAGCTCCGTGAGGGCCTGGAGGCAGTGAAGGCTCTCCCAGCGGGGCTTGGGGGTGCGGTAGAAGTCCACGCCGGCCAGCCCGGTGCGCAGGTAGTCGCCGGCCGGTGGCTTCTGCCAGTCCTCGACGACCTCGCGCATCATCCGCAGGTAGCGGTCTTCGCCCGTGGCCCGGTAGAGCAGGCCCAGTCCATGGGCGATGGACATGTTCATCTCGTGGGAGCCGGCGTCCCAGACGCGGCGCTGGGTGTTCAGAAAGGTCTGGCACACGAGGTCGGCGGCCCGCCGCGCGCCGGCGAGCGCGGTCTCGTCGCCCGTGTCCGCGTACCACGTCAGCAGCGCCCGGATGGCGTGGTAGTGGCCCCACAGGTCCCAGTGGCCGAGCAGCCTCTCCTCGCGGGGGAAGGGCCCCAGGTAGCCGTCGTCGGCCTGGGTGGACAGGAAGTCCGCGATGACCTGGGCCACCAGGGGCTCGAGCCGCGGATCGTCGGTCATGCGGCAGGCCTGGGCGGCAGAGAGCAGGTACTTGCCGATGAACTCGCCCGCCCAGGGCACGAGGTCCGGCCGGGGGCGGCGGTCTCGCAGGCGGAACATCTCGATCATGCCGGGGTTGGCCACCGGCGCCGATAGCAGCCAACAGTCCACATTGGCCTGCGCCCGCGCGCCCGTCGGGCCGGTCAGTCTCAGATGCACCTTGCCGGGCGTCTCGAGGACCATAGGGCCTACCTCCTGCGGCGCTGCCGGTGCGCCTCGGGGCATCGTCGAGGCGAGGGCCAGAAGCAACAGAGGCCCGAGCCGCCACGCCCGGGCCCCCTGGTTGCCGCCGGAAGCCGCGATCATGCTGACCTCATCTCGTCGCTCGCACGGGCCAGGCCGGGCGCTTCTGCCTGCGGCGCGCCGCGCCGGCGGCTCGGCCGTCACGGGATCGGGCCCGCGCTCAGAAGTCGTAGTCGGCGATGTTGTCCCTGGTGAACCTGGCTGGCTCGCCAAGGATGACCTCGAAGGCCTTGACCTGGACGGTGCCCAGCCTGCCCGCCGCCAGCTCCGTGACGCCGGGCTTGAGGTCGCCGGTGACCAGGGCCTGTGCGGCGGCGATGGTCAGGTAGCCGAGGTCCACGGGGTTCCAGAGGATGACGGTCTTGACGGTGCCCGAATCGACCCAGGGTCTCATGCCCTTGGGGGTCGAGAGGCCCACCAGCGCGACTTTGCCGCTCTTGCCGGCCTGCTCGACAGCATCGGCCGCGCCCGGGAAGGCCACGGAGGTGATGGCGAAGATGCCGTCGAGGTCCCCGTGGGCCTTGAGCACGTCCTGGGTCGCCTGGAAGGCAAGCTGCTGGTCCTCCTCGCTGGGCTTGGTGGCCACGACCGTCATCTTGGGGTACTTGTCCTGCCGGCGCTTGTCCATCCACTTGATCCACTCGTTCTGGTTGGCGGCGGTGAGGGAGCCGGTGACGATGGCGGTCTTGGCGTCGGGCCCGGCCTGGGCGGCCATCTCGTCCACCAGCGCGTAGCCGACGCTCTCGGGGGTGCACTGGTCCACGAAGAAGTCCCGCGCATCGCTCTCGGCGTCGGCGTCCCAGGTGAGCACCTTGATGCCCGCCTCGCGGGCCTTGCGCAGCACGGGGGCTATGGCCACGGGGTCGTTGGGCGACACGGCCACCACATCCACGCCCTGGGCGATGAAGCCGTCTATGATCTCGTTCTGCCGCTCGACCCTGTTCTCGGTGGGGCCGCTGTAGAGCAGGTTGACGCCCAGCTCCTTCGCGGCCTCCCCGGCCCCGCGCTGGCAGGCGTTGAAGTAGTCAATGCCCTCGATCTTGGGGATCATGGCCACGGTGGGGCCTGCGGCGGCCGTCGGCCCCTGGGCCCCCGCGCCCGCGGGGGAGCCGACCTGGCCTCCAGTGTCGCGCTGCTGGCTCGGACAGCCGCCGAGCAGGAGCAGCAGGCCCAGCAGGAACAGGGTAGTGACCAGGGCTGTCAGGTACCTCATGCCGAGTCCTCCGGTGGGGCAGGAATAACGATCCGTCTCGGCCCCCAGCGTGTCCCGGCGTGGGGAGCGCGCCCGCAGGCCCCCGTGCCACGTCGGCCTGGCGGCGTGCCGCGCGACGTCCCTCGCCGGGTGCGGCCACCGGGCTATTCGGCGGCCGGGACCTGCTTCCCTGCCTCGCGCAGGCGCGCCGCCCGCATGACCCGTGACCAGGCCGAGTGCAACGCCACGGCCCCGATGAGCACGAGGCCGACGACGATGGCCTGCTGCGCATTGCCCACCTGGGCCAGGTCCATGCCGCGACGGGCGACGGCCACGATCGCCAGGCCCAGGGCCGTGCCCCAGATCGTGCCCTCGCCGCCGCTGATACTGGCGCCGCCGAGTACGCAGGCGGTGATCACGTCGAGCTCCATCATCGTCGCCGCGTCGGCCTTGGCCGTGGACACGCGGGCCACGTAGATGACGGCGGCGATGCCCGTCAGCAGGCCCGTGCCCGTGTACGCCGCCATCTTCATGGCCGTGACGGGGACGCCAGCGAGCCGCGCGGCCGTCTCGTTGTGGCCAATCGCGTAGAGCCATCGCCCCCACACGGAGCGGCTCAGGTAGAGAGCGCTGACGACGATGACGGCGGCGACCACGGGGAGCTGGACCGGCAGGGCCACGGGCCCGAGCCGCCAGTAGCCCTGGCCGAGGAAGAGGAAGGCCTCGGGATAGCCGTGCACCGGCTCGGCGTGGCTGAGGCCGAGGGCCAGGCCGCGGTAGAGGGCCATGGTGGCGAGGGTGACGATGAGCGGGGGCAGGCCGAGGCGGGTGACGAGGAGGCCGTTGAAGGCCCCGAGCGCGCCTCCGGCCATGACGGCGACGACGCAGGCGGTCCAGATGCTCGCGCCCGCGTCGTGCCAGGTCTTGCCCAGAAGGACGGCGCAGAGGGCGAGCATGGAGCCCACGGAGAGGTCTATGCCGGCGGTGATGATGACGGCCGTCATCCCGACGGCTAGGAGACCGGCCTCGGCGACGAGGCGGCCGATCTCAAGCAGGTTGGCGACGCGGGGGAAGGCCGGGCTGGACAGGGCCGCCACGACGACGACGGCGACGAGCAGGACCACGAGGGCCGACTCGCGCAGGGAGGCCAGGGCACGCCAGCGGCTCATGGCTGCCGCCTCCTCCGGCCGAGCACGTCGGCGGAGACGGCGGCGAGGACGAGGGCGCCCTGGGCCGCCTTGTCCCAGTAGGCCGAGAGCTGCAGGAGCGTCAGGGCATTGCCCAGGACCGTCACCAGGAGGACGCCCAGGACAGTGCCGATGACCGTGCCCCGCCCGCCGAAGATGTTGGCGCCGCCGACCACAGCGCAGGTGATCACCAGCATCTCGAAGCCCAGGCCGGCGTTGCTCTGCACGGCGCTGAACCGCGCGGCGAACATCATCGCGGCAAGGGCCAGCGCGCAGCCCATCAGGGCGAGCACGCTCGTGACGATCACCGACCCGCGCAAGCCGAGGCGCTGGGCCGAGCGCGGATTGTCGCCCCACAGGTAGACACAGCGCCCCCAGGCCGTGAAGCGCAGCACCAGCGCCATGGCCACGGCCGCGGCGACGGCGATGACCACGCCCACCGGGACCCCGGCGATCCTGCCCAGGGCGATGACGCGGAAGCTCTGCGGCAGGCCGGTGATCCATCTGCCGCCGGTGGTGTGAATCAGCAGGCCGCGGAAGACGTTCAGCGTGCCCAGGGTCACGATGATGGAGGGCAGCCGGAGCCCCACCACGGCCGCGGAGTTGAGGAGGCCGAGGAGGCATCCGACGGCCACGGTGGCCGCCATCACGGCCGCCAGAGGCCATCCGGACACGGCCAGGCCGGCGCCGACGGCGGCGCAGAGGCCGAGCCCACTGCCCACCGAGATGTCAATGTTGCCGGTGATGATGACGGCGGTCATCGCCAGCGCTGCGACCAGGACGTGGGAGGCGTTGCTGGCGACATCGCGCAGGTTGCCGGGCGAGAGGAACTCCGGGTTGAGCGACCCGACCACGATCGCGAGGGCGACCAGGAACAGCGCGAGGTTCAGCTCCCGCGGCCAGGCGGGCCCGGGTCGGCGCGCGGGGCCGCGCTCGCCCCGCTGCGCGGGCTCCTCGCGCTCGTCGCTGACGCCGCCGGCGTGGCGCAGGATCGTCTCCTCATCGGCCTCGGCGCGCGACAGCTCCGCCACCAGCCTGCCGCGGTGCATCACCAGCACGCGGTCGCACAGGCGCTGCAGCTCGGCGGCCTCGCCCGCCACGACGATGACGCCCATGCCCTGCGCGCTCAGCTCTCGCAGCAGGCGGTGGATCTCCGCGCGCGCGGCCACGTCCACGCCCTGCGTCGGTTCGATGCTGACCAGCACACGGGGCTCGGCGGCGAGGAGCTTGGCCAGGGCCACCTTCTGCTGGTTGCCACCCGAGAGGGTGTCAACGGGCTGCTCGATGCTGGCCAGGCGAATAGCCAGCCGCCGGGTGTAGTCCTCGGCCACCGCGCGCTCGCGCGCGGTGTCAATCCACCCACCACCACTGCACAACTGCCTCAGCGCCGTCACCGTGACGTTCTCGCGCACCGACATGCCCAGCAGCAGGCTCTCGCCGTGCCTGTCCGACGGCAGGAGGTACACGCCCGCCTTCTGAGCCGCGCGCACGGACCCGGGTTCGCAGCGCACCCCCTCGACCAGCATCTCGCCCTCGGCGGGCACGGCACCGGCCAGCGCGCGGGCCAGGAGGTCCGCGCCGCTGACCGCCAGCCCCGTGAGCCCCAGGACCTCGCCACGCCGCAGGTCGAAGCTGACGGGCTCGGTGGCGCCCAGGGCCCGCAGCTCGCGCGCCGCGAGGATCGTGTGGCCCGCGTCGCGGGCCTCAGCCACCTCGACGGCCCGGGCCTCGCCGGCCATCCTGCGCACGAGCTCCTCCTCGCTGGTCTCGGCCGTGTCCATCGTGCCGACCAAGCGGCCGTCGCGCAGGAGGGTGATCCGCTCGGTCAGCCCAAAGAGCTCGGGCAGGCGGTGGGTGATGTAGACCACGGCGTGCCCCGCGGCGCTGAGGTCGCGGATAGTGGCGAAGAGGCGCTCGGTCTCGCCCGAGGTGAGCGGCGTCGTGGGCTCGTCGAAGATGAAGAGGGTCGCCTCGTGGAGCAGCGCGCGGGCGATCTGCACCATCTGGCGGTCGGCCAGGCTCAGGGAGCCCACGGTCGCGCCCAGGGGCACGCCGGCCCCGAGCCGCTCCATGACCTCGCGCGCCCGGCGGCGCATCTCGCCCCAGTCGAGCACGCCCCAGCGGCGGGGCCAGGTGCCCACGAAGAGGTTGTCGAGCACGGAGAGGCTGGGGAAGAGATCGGGGTGCTGCGGGACCACGGCCACGCCCCTGCTCGCGGCGGCCAGGGGCGTGAACTCCTGCAGCCGCTCACCGGCGATCCACACCTCACCGCTGTCGGGGCGCTCCATGCCGGCCACGATGCTGACGAGGGTGGTCTTGCCGGCGCCGTTGGGCCCGATGAGCCCCCGCACCTCGCCCGCGCGGAGGGTCAGGGACACGCCCGCCAGCGCCTGCGCGCCCGGGTACGCCTTGGTCAGCTCCCGGGTCTCGAGCAGGACCTGCGGGGTGTGGATGGCCGGAGTCGCCGTCGTCACGAGGGCAAGCTTATCGTCGGCGGGCGCGCGGCGCAAGCTGCGCGCTCCTTCCCCCTGCGCGCCCGGGCCTCGACCCCATCGTCGCCTGCAGCATCGTCGCGGTCGGCCAGGAGTCCGACTAGCCTTGAGCGCTCGGTGCCAAGGCGGGGGCTCCCGGTGGCACGCCTCGCCCGCTACTTTTGCCTGCCGGGGTAGTTCGGCCCGTGCAGCATCGGCTTCGGCCTGAGGCCCAGGTCGCCGCCGACCACGTAGGGCTCTGCGCGCTCGGCCAGGTGCTCGACCATGCGCCGGCGCCAGTGGGCCACCTGGTCCGCGTGCGCCGGGTCCCGGGCCAGATCGCGCGTCTCCCCCGGGTCCGCGTCGAGGTCGAAGAGCTGCTGCTCGCCCGTCGGCGCGTAGTAGATGTACTTGAAGCGACCGTCGGTCAGCGCGGTCCACTGGTTCTCAGGCCAGTAGCAGGTGCTGTGCTCGAGGTCCAGGACGTCGCGCCAGCGGCCGGCCCGGCCCCGCGCCAGGTCCAGCAGGCTGCGTCCATCGAACCGCTCCTCGTCCCGGCTCACTCCGGCGGCGTCGAGGAAGGTGGGCAGGATGTCGCGCAGCTCGACGGGCTCGCGGCGCACCTGCCCGCGCGTCGCCGCCAGCATCCCCTCGGGCCAGCGCATCATCATCGGGATCCGCGCCGAGGCCTCGTAGGCGTAGGTCTTGCGCCAGAGGTGGTGGTCGCCCAGCATGTCGCCGTGATCGGACGTGAACAGGATGAGCGTATCCTCGAGCATGCCGCGCTGTTCGAGTGCGGCCAGGATCCGGCCGACCTGCTCGTCGAGGAAGGAGACGCTGCCGTAGTAGCCCTGGCGCGAGGCCCGCACCTGCTCGGGCCCCAGGTCGCCGC
>CAZSOQ010000274.1:0-6575 GCA_964608495.1 uncultured Armatimonadia bacterium
CCCGCCGCAGCCGGGGGGCGGCTGGCTCGACCCGGTGCGCCGGGACCAGGTGCGCTTCAACGTCTGGCTCATGCGCCGATGGAACGAGAACCACGTGAGGGAGCTGCGGCGGGCGGACCCGGAGCACGCCATCACGAGCGAGTACTACGCCGAGCCCTGGGCGGGGATTGACCAGCGGCAGACGATTGACGGCCAGGACGTGTCGAACTTCGGGTTCTTCAGCCTGCCCCAGGACGACCTGACCGTGCTGCCCGAGCGGCTGGCGATCAACGACCTGCGCGCCGTGGGCAAGGGCGTCAGCATGGGCGAGTACGGCGTGAAGACTCATCCGGCCTGGACCGTCGAGAACGGGGCGAGCGGCTACCACATCGTGCGCACCGAGGAGGAGCAGAAGCAGCTCTTCATGGCCGTGGCGGCCTACGCGCTCGGGATGGGTGCGTCCAAGATACAGAACTGGTGCCTGCGCGACGCCGACGAGCGGGTGTTCCCGTGGGGGTACTTCTACCCCGGCCGGAACGTGCCCAAGGACGTGGCCTACGTGCACCGCAACCTGAGCATGATGTGGCGCCTGGTCGAGCCGAAGTACGAGGCGCCCGAGACGACCATCGTCGTGCCCACGCCGCTGAGGGTCGGCAACGGGGACGCGGCCGGTCGGCAGGCCGTCTACGGCGCGACGCAGGGCCTGCTGAGGCTGCACGTGCCCTTCAACGTCCTGGACGATTTCGACCTTGGCCGCATCCCGGGCGCGACCCGCACGCTCCTGTGGCCGGTGGCCGTGGCGGCGGAGGAGCAGCACTTCCAGGCCGCCCTGGACTGGGTGAGGAAGGGCGGGCAGCTAGTCCTCACCGGCTTCCCCGCCTGGGACGAGAACCGCAAGCCTCTGGGCGACGGACGGCTGCGCAGGCTGCTGGGCTGCGGCGCGGCCGAGGCGGCCTTCGAGGGCGTCAGCCGCCCCGCGGGTGCGGCTGTCGGCGCGGAGATACCGGGCCTGGGCGAGGCCGAGCTGCGGCCCCAGGCCAGGGTCGCCGAGCTCGGCGAAGCGGAAGACGTGCTCGCCGGCGAGGACGGCACGCCCCTGGTGCTGCGCAGGACCCTCGGCAAGGGCACCGTCGTCTGGGTCGCGGACCCGGTGGAGCTGGCGGACCGCGGGGAGGTGACCACGCTCGCCGGCGTCTACAAGCTGGCCCTCGCCGCGCTGCCCGACGCGCCCAGCCGTCTGCCCGTCGAGCCCGACTACGCCGACGTCCACGCTATGCGCCAGCGCACGGCCGGCGGCTGGGTCTGGGTGCTCTACGACACGCGGCTGGAGGGCCAGGCCCGACCGGTCGCGATCCACACGGGCGCGGGGCAGATCAGCGTCAACCTGCGGCCGCGCTGGCCGGCCGTCGCCGCCGTCAGCGACGACAACCGGCTGCTGATGGTGCTGGGCGACGCGCCGGTGCTGGTGGACGACAAGCCACTCGTGCAGGGGAGCGGCTGCGTGGGCCTCGCGAGCCTGGACGGGCGGGACGTGCGGCAGACGGGCGCCATCATGGTCTGCCCCTTCTCGGCGACGCGGGCCGAGGTGACCGTGCCGGACCGCAGGGCCGTCGAATGGGGCGAGTGGCGGGACGGAAGCTGGACGGTCCTGGAGCAGCCCGCGCCGGTGGGGGCGGGCCTGCGGCTGAGGCTCGACGACGAGGGAGCGACTCTGGTGGGCCTGGTGTGTCCCGCGGGCGAGGCCCAGCGCTGGCGGCAGCGCCTGGAGGAGATCGCGACCCGCCCGTGGCGGCAGCGGGGGTACTGACCAGAGCCGGTTCGGGCCCTGGCTACTCCGGGTCCCTCGGCGGCTCCTTGGGCGTCTCGCCGTAGACGCAGAAGCCGATGTCCAGCGGGTTCCTGGCGTCAGTACCCCCGTTCGGGTACTCCGGCGGCCCGGCGTTCAGGATCCACCGGTGGTCGCCCTCGAGCCCTTCCTTCAGCCGCACCGGAGTCGGGTCATAGTCCGCGTTGTAGACCGTCAGCACATACTCCTCGCCCGGCGTGACCTCTACCGCCGGGTCGAACCGGAACAGGTTCCAGCCCCCGGTCTTCACCGCATCCGGCGCGAGCGTCTCGGACTGCGCGATCCACTTGCCCCACCAATTGCCCTCCTCGTTCGGCTGGCGCAGCACGCAGAATAGCCCGTACGTGTGCGGATACTTGCCGCTCTCGGCGGCCACGCGCACCGCCGCCGCCGCGACCTTCGGCTCGACGGGAACGAACATCTGCTGCACGCCGTACACGAGGTCCACCGCCCCGGTCTCGCCCACCAGGTGGCAGGGCGGCAGGCTGGGGTCGGGCTCCGGCACGGCGTCCTGCCCGCGCGGGATGTCCAGCGGCCCCAGGTAGTCGCGCGTCCACCGGCTCGCCGCGATGTGAGTCACCGTGTCGCCCAGCGTGATGTAGTAGGCGGTGAAGATGGTCCCGTCCCTCAGCTCGACCGACCGCGGGTAGCCCAGGTCGCCGATGCTCGCGCCCTTCCCCGGCCCGTCGGGCAGGCCGTCGGTGCGGAGGATTACCTCCTTCTTCCAGTCCCACGTGCGACCGTCGTCATAGCTGAAGCACGCGCGCACGCCGTAGGGCGGCCGCCGGTAGCCGTAGGACGCCAGGAGGGCGCCGTCCTTCAGGCGGATCAGCGTGGGCGGATAGCCCCACATCGGGGCCCGCGCCGGGTCGTCCCAGGTCTTGCCGCCGTCCTCCGAGTTGACCTGGTACAGGTAGCCGATCTCGTGCATCGGGCAGGTGGCCGTGCTGCCGCCCTCGCCACGTATGAGGCCGACGACCCGACCGCCGCCGGCGTGCACCACGGCCCACTCGGCGAAGGGGTGCCTGCCGTCGTAGGCCGCCGTGATGAGCTCCCAGGTCTGGCCTCGGTCGGTGGAGCGCAGGCACCAGCAGCGGCCGCCGGTCTTGTCCCCGATTCGGCGGCCGTAGACGGGCGCCAGGATCGTGTCGTCGGGCAGGGCGATAGCCTCGGCGGGGCCGCCGTGCAGCAGCGCCACGTCGGGGAACTCGAGGTACTTCGCGTCCCAGGTCTCGCCGCCGTCCTTCGAGACCCGTACCGCCGCACGGTAGCAGGCCACCAGCTTCCCGGAGGGCTTCAGCTCGCGGACCGTCAGGCCCCGGGCCCGGAACTCCTCGGCCCTGTCCGGCTCGAGGGCCTCCCAGCCCCGCGCGCCCGCGCGCACGACCGTGCCGTCGCTGAGCTTGAGAGCGGTCAGATCCGCGGGGGCCCCCACGAACCCTTCCTCGTCCTCTCGTATCCAGTGCTCGCCCAGGTCCGGCGACAGGAACTGGTAGTGCCCGGACTCTCCGCCGGCGTGGGAGCCGTAGTGGGAACGGGTGGTGTTCCAGCCGAAGGCGACCCACAGACGGTCGCCGCCGTCGTAGTAAAGCGAGGGGAAGGCGGAGTACTTGGCCGGGTCGCGAAAGATGACGATGTCCTGCTTGGTGGGCGCCGCAAGCACGGCAAGCCCCAGGGCCAGGTGAAGGCTCACGCAAGCCACGCCGCTCAAGACCATGACGTTTCCTCCCATCCGGCGCGGGCCCGGCCCGCGGCCTTGTCCGGCCGAGCCGCGGACGCGAGGCCTACTGGCCGGCCACCGCGTGCCCGGCCGCGCCCTCCGCGACCTGGCCCGCCTCTGCGCGCCGGCGACCGTACTCACGGGCCTGGTGCATGAAGGCCTCGAGCCGGGTCTGAGAGGTGGCCTGCTCCAGGCCGTCGTAGACCATGTTGAGGAAGGGAATGTCGCCGAAGTCGCGGCGCAGCCGCTTGAGCAGCGCGTCCGAGATCGTGCCGGGCATACAGGTGAAGGGCATGACGGCGACGACGCCCGAGAGGCCGCGCATCGCGAAGTCCACGGCCTTGCCCACCGTCATCACCGCCTCGCCCTCGAAGGTGCGGTGCAGATAGGGCGCCGCGTACCACAGCGCCATGTCGGTCGGCGGCTCGTGGCAGTTGCGAAGGAAGCCGTCGAAGACCGCCGCCAGCCGGTGCTCGTCCCGCTGCATGATCACGTCCATCAGCTTGTTCTTCAGCCGCAGCCTCAACTGCCTGCGCTGCCGCGCCCTCATGTCCCTGCGGAAGTTGCGGTAGAGGAACCACTCGTACAGCGGCGACATCCACACCTCGCCGCCGAGGCCCTCGAGCTGGCGGATCACGTTCTGGTTCGAGAACTGGTTGGCCCGCAAGTAGAACTCGCCCACCAGGCCGACGATGGGCTTCTGCTCGCTGCGGTCCACCTCGAGCCCCTGGAAGTGGTCGCGGGCGCGCTCGAGTGACGCCACGACCTGACGCGGGCCTCCTCGGCCGCGCAGGGTCTCGCACAGGTCATCCAGGCAGGCCCAGTAGACCTGGTCGGCCGCACCGGGCCGCACCTCGTAGGGGCGCGCCTGGAACAGGCACTTCTCGAGCAGGTCGGCGGCCACGATCCCCAGCCAGGCGAGGCGCAGGAGCTGGCGTCCCACCACGCCGAGCTCCTTGAAGAAGTCCCCGGCCTGATTGGGCGCGTAGATGGGCACGTCCTCGTAGCCCAGCTCGTCGAGGACCAGCCTCTGCAGGGCGTTGTACTGCCCGAAGCGACAGGGCCCGCCCGAGCCGCCCATGAAGAAGGCGTAGTGGTCGCGGTCGAAGTCCGGCTGCATTACGCGCTTGACCATGTCGCCGGTGGTCACGATCGCGGGGAAACATTCCTTGCCCGTCGTGTAGCGCCGTCCCCAGTAGAGGGTCTCCTCGTCGGGCTCGGGCAGCACCTCGGCGTTGATCCCGCAAGCCTGAATGGCCGCGGCCAGCACGTAGGCGTGGCCGCTCATGTTCGGCACGAGGATGGTCCGCCGCGTAGTGGGCTCGATGGTCAGGGGCCGGAAGTACTTGTGGCCCCCGAACTCCCTGTGCCGTACCTGCTCGATGGAGTCGAGGAAGGCCTCGCAGCGCGTGATCATCCCGGCGTCCGCCGAGTGCTCGTCTATCTCGATGATCAGCATCGGCTTCTCGCCCAGACGCTCCTGCACGAAGCGGATGAGGAAGCTGTCGGGCCCGCAGCCGAAGTTGGTGATGAACAGCGGATACAGGCGGCGATCGTCCGCCACGATCTCCGCCACCGCCAGGAACCTCTGGCCGTACCGCCAGTACATGTTGAACCAGTCGCCGCGGAGCTTCACACCGTCTATGGGGACGAAGTCCAGCGGAAGGGCCAGGACGCCCATGTTGCGCAGCTTCTTGGGTATCTCGAGATTGCTGCCGGGGTCACAGGAGTTGTACGAGCGCCCCAGCACCACGACGGCGATCTTGTCGTCCGGGAGACCGGCGAGCACCTCGCGTCCTCGGTCCCTCATGGCCTGCTCGAAGCGGTCCTGGGCCTCCTGGGCCTTCACCAGGGCACGCTGGAGCTGGGCAGGCGTCGCCCCGAGCTTCTCGGCCATGGGCATCAGGGCTTCCATCCGCCGTTTCAGCCCGTACTCCAGGTACACGTGGGGGCTGAGCACCTCCACCCCGTGCGCCGCGAAGTCCAGGCCAGCCGCCAGCCAGTAGGGCGAGCTCTGGATGTAGGGGCACACGAAGCTGTCCGTCATGTTCGGGTCCAGGGTCGGCAGGTTGATGACGCTGGGCAGGAACACGTAGTCCAGGTCCTTCTCGAGCAGGTTGAGCACGTGGCCCAGCATCACCTTGCACGGGAAGCACATCTCGGACAGGGACTGCTCGGCGCCCTCGTGGATGATCGTCTTGTTGGTGCGGTCCGAGAGGACCAGCCGATAGCCGAGCTCGTGGAAGAGCGCCTGCCAGAAGGGGAATAGCTCGTGGAACAGATGGGCGCGCGGTATGCCCACGCGCGGGGCGTCGTCGGGCAGAGGCCGCTCGGGCGCGTAGGAGCTCAGGAGCATTCGCTCCCGTTCGCGGAAGAGGTCGGGCAGATCGGGGCGCTGCCGCGAGGCGCGCGCGACGTCGTACTTCTCGCACCGGCTGCCGTAGTACAGGGGCTCCTCGCCCTCGATCCGCACGACGTTGATCTCGCAGTGGTTGGGGCAATCCTGGCACTCGAAGCTCTCGATGGTGTACTGCCGGTTGGCCAGGTCGAAGCCCCTGAAGCGCGAGCCCTGGCCGTGGTCGTTCTCGAGGGCGATGACGGCGCAGCCGATGGCGCCGGTCACCTCGTTGTGCGCGGGGACGGTGATGGGCTTGCCCGTCACGTGCTCGAAGGCGGCGACGACGGCCTGGTTGAAGGCGGTGCCGCCCTGGAAGAAGATGCGCTCCCCGACGGCCTTGCGCCCGACCACGCGGTTGAGGTAGTTGGCGGCGATGGAGTAGGCCAGACCGGCGACGAGGTCCTCAGTGGCGGCCCCGGCCTGCTGGTGCTTGAGCAGTTCGGTCTCCATGAAGACCGTGCAGCGCTCGCCGAGGTCTATGGGGCTTTGGGACTGCAGGGCTAGGTCGCCGAACTCCTCTTTGATGCTAATGCCAAGCTTCTCGGCCTGTTCCTCCAGAAAGGACCCGGTACCGGCGGCGCAGACCTTATTCATCTCGAAGTCCACCACCGCGCCATTACGCAGGCTGATGT
>CAZSOQ010000275.1:0-6564 GCA_964608495.1 uncultured Armatimonadia bacterium
GGCCGGGCCCGGCCCCGCCGGCATGTTGATGACCCCGATGTATCTGGGAGCCTGGGGCCACCGGGCAGGCTCGGTGTCCGCCAGCTCCGCGGGGGCCTGGACGCCCGAGACGGGAGGCTGGGCCTTCACCCACCTGGCGCCGTCCTCCTGGACGATGGCGGCCGGCGTGTTACCACCGGGGGCCACGACCGCCGCCGTCCGCATCTCGCCGGCCGGGAGCAGGACCGGCCCGTCGGAGTAGAGCCACCACTGCTCCCGCGCGCCCTCGCGACGTCGCACGAACTCCAGCGGCGCGTCCTCCGCGTAGTCGCGTCCCGCGTAGCGCACCAGTCGCCCGGCCTCGAGGGCGCCGTCCTCACGCCTGGCATAGAAGCCGGGCGAGGCGAGCGCGAAATCGCCGTAAGCCACCGGGGCCTGCTCGATGCTCCCCACCACCGTCAGCGGTCCGTAGCGGGACTCGATGGCGAGCTGGCTGAGGTGCCGGTGGCTGTCCAGGCTCTGCAGCATGTAATCGGCAGCCACCTGCTTCTGCAGCGTGTCCAGCCACGCGAGCCACCGGAACCGGGGGGAGGCGTCGGACGCGCCCACCCCGATGGACAGCGAAAGCTGATGCCCCAGCGGCAGCGCCATTGCCAGCGCCCGCTCGTCGTCTATGAAATGCCCCAGGTCATGCAGGGCGAAGGCGACCTTGTCGTGCCCCATGTAGAGCGCCACGGGCGACGACTGCCATTCGCCGTCGCCCAGGATCTCCCAGAACCCCGGCGACCATAGCGCCCTGCCCCTCTTGGGGACCATCGCGAAGCCCACGCCGCAGAACTGGACCTCGTACTCCATGATGCGGTCCCAGCCACGCTCGGTACTCAGGGGCACGCGTTTGCTGTCCGTGCGGGCGATCTCAATCATGCCCTCCGCGTAGGCATAGGGCGTGGGCTCGGCGGGGTTGAGGTCGTAGAGCCAGCCACGCGCCCCCACCTGGTCCTGGAAGAGGATGTCGGACTGCAGATCGTCCACGAAGTCCCGGAGGCACTGGTCGTCCAGCTCCCGGACCAGCGGATGCAGGGCACAGATGGAATACCCGCGGCTCCTCGGCTCCGAGTAGCCGTAGGCCTCCCGGTAAGTCTTGCCCTCGAGCCCGACGGCCAGCGCCGCCTCCCCGTGCGTGGCGAGAGATGGCGACTGGTCGCACCACCAGGTGGGGTTGACGTAGGGCATCATCAGGAAGCCGAGCCGTCGCCCCTCGCGGTACAGCTCCCGGAGGTCGTCCATCGTCCCGAACTCCGGCCGCGGGGGCAGGTAGTCGGGGTAGGCCTTGTCGAAGCCCACCTGCAGGTGCTCGGTCATGTGGATGATGTTGCGCGAGGGCAGGCGCGGCAGGTAGCTCAGATAGTCGGCCGCCCGGGCCCCGCCCAGGCGGATCAGCAGGCTGCGGGCGAAGGGGTCCCTCTTCTCGGCGGGCAGCTTGTCCGCCAGCTTCGTGGTGAAGCCGTTCTCCTGCGTGTACTGGCGCGCAGCCGTCTTCAGATCACTGCCGAGGAGGAAGACGACGGGCGGGGCCTGCCAGGTCTTGCCCGGGTCCACCCAGGTGGCGAAGTCTCTGGAGAACACGGCGGCCGCCGCGCCGCCGACTTCCGCGCCATACAGCTCCAGATGACCCGGGACGAAGACCTCTTGCGCAGGCTGGGTGCGGTAGACGGCGAGCTGCCCGCGGTCACTGTCCAGGTGGACGAAGTCCGAGAACATAGGCGGGTAGGTGCCCGAGAAGCGCCCGAATCCGCCGCGCTTGGTGATGTAGTAGAAGGGGTAGCCGCCGGCGTCCAGCCAGACTCCACCGCGGCGCACGTACTCCCGGATCGCGTCTATCGTGGCCTCCGCTTCCTCCGGAGTGTCGGCCGGGAGATGCTCGGCGTAGGGGTTGAAGATCCCGGCCATCTTCTCGTCTGCCAGCGCCTCGCGCAGCGCCGCCGGGGACTGCAGGCGCACGAACTCCAGGTTGCCGATCGCTCCCGGCAGGCTTTCGTCCCAAGTGCTGAGGGGGATCGCCATCCATCCTCCGTGCCCGCGCCCCCGCAGCGAGATCATCCCAACCTTGCTGCCTTCGTCCTGGGTCGCCCAGGCCCGGAGGAGGTTCGCCACCACCGGTACAGCCACGTTCTCGTCCGACCCACCCGTGAAGTACGCGAACCACCCCTTGCCGCCAAGCTGGAATCCCGCGAGATACGGGCCGTCGTCGTTCTCCAGTATCACGACATCGGGGTCTCCTGCCGGTGGCCGCACGACCGTCGCCTCGCGGCCGGCGACCCGAGCCGCCACAGCCCCCTCAAGCAGCTTCTTGCCGTCCTCGGTGACCCGCAGCGGCCTGGCCGTGCCCGGCAGGTCGCGCATCTCGGCCCCGAAGCCCAGGAATCGCCGCATGAGCCGGTCGGAAAGGGCCTGGTCCACCCATCGCGACGGCGCGTCGTCGGCCGGCGGCTCGAGCCACTTCGCTGTCAGACCCAGGCCCGTGCTCTCTGGCCAGGTGAGGAGACGCAGTCCGTCCCCGGGCATCGCGATCTGGTTAGGCACGGACAGCCCGAGGACGGGCTGCTGCGTGCGGTTGACCACCGTCGCCCGGGCCTCAAGCCGCTCACCCTCGGCGCGCAACTCGACGCTGACGTCGGCCTTCTCGCACCGCCAGGAGAGCGTCAGGACGCCCCGGCCCTCGTCCCACCGGTGCTCGACGGCCGCCTCGCGCGCGGCCTCCTCGGCCGTGAGCCAAGTGTCGTCGCGGTACCGCAGGCGCCAGAAGCTGCCGTCCACATTACCCACGACCAGCGGCGCCGCCCCCGGCGCGCCCAGGCGCACGAGAGCCCCCGTCCTCGCATCCAGCACGCACCGGTAGGCCGGTGTCTCGAGGGTCAGGGCCGTGTCGCCGGCCCGGAACTGGGCCCCCGCACCCGGCAGAATCAGCATCGCTACCAGCAGCAAGCTCATCGTCCGTGGGCCTCCGTCGCGGCGGGCTTATCAGCCCGCCCTCAGCGTCTGCAGCATCTGCAGCAGGTCCTCCGCGGTCACTTCACGCGGGTTATGTCGAGTGGAGCCCGACGCCAGGGCCTCCTCGATGATCCTCTCGTAGTGGCCTTCCTCGAGCCCCTGTCCGGCCAGCGTCCCGCTCACGCCCAGTTCCTCGGCCAGGTCGCGGAACCAGCTCACCAGGGCCACGGCCTCCTCCTCGCCCTCCGCCTTGAGCCCGAGCGCCCTCGCGGCCGTCGCGTACTTCGCCCGGGCCGCCGGGAGGTTGAAGGCCATCACCGCCGGCATCAGCAGCCCGCAAGTCCTCCCGTGCGGCAGGCCCAGCAGGTGCCCGACGGGGTGCGCCAGGCCGTGCGCCAGGCCGAGCCGCGCGCAGGCCAGCGCCATCCCGGCCATCGTGCTGCCCAGGGCCATGGCCTCCCGGGCGGCCAGGTCCTCGCCATCCTCGACAGCCCGCTTCAGCACGGGGGCCATCAGCTCCAGCGCCCTCAGCGCCAGCGCGTCGCTGTAGGGGCCAGCACCCTTGGAGGTATAGGACTCGATCGCCTGCACTATCGCGTCCAGCCCGCTGTAGGCGGTCTGCTCCGGGGGGCAGGTCACGGTCAGCGTGGGGTCCACGATGGCGAGCTGGGGCATCAGGTCGCCGCCCCGCAGCGAGGCCTTCACGTGCAGGTCGGGGTCGGTGAGCACGGAGTTGGGCGTCACCTCCGCCCCCGTGCCCGCCGTGGTCGGGGCCGCGATGATGGGCAAGCCCGGGTGGCTGATCTCCGCCTCGCCTCGGTGGTAGGCCACGGTGGGCCTGGCCTCCCACGCCAGGGCGCCTATGGCCTTGGCCACGTCCAGGACACTGCCACCGCCCACGCCTATCACCATGTCCGCGCCCATCGTGGCGCAACGCTCGCGGCCCTCGTCCACCCAGTCGAGGGTCGGCTCAGCGGGCACGCCGTCGAAAACCTCGTGGGTCAGGTCGGCGGCGCAGAGGCTGTCTTCGAGGCGCTGCAGGCCCCCGGAACCTCTGAGGGAACCACCACCAAGGACGACGAGGGCGCTCTCGCCGAGACTGGTGGCGAGAGCGCCAAGGCGGTCGAGACTGCCGCTGCCGAAGACGAGCCTCTGGGGCAGAGGGCTGGTGAAACTCAGGAGTCCGGCCATGCACATCACCGCGCCCGGTATTCCCTGTGGCCGGGGGCTTCACCTGCCGGTCGGGGCACAGCCCTCTGTGGGGCGTCGTGGCGACCACCGCCGGGCGTGATGACAGGGGCTCGCAGAAGGCGAGCCCCCGCATCCCGCAAGGTCACAGCGACCGGGCACGAGGGCCGCCGCGTCCGTCCCGTCCTACCCCGGCTGCCCTATCTTCTCCATGGGCTTCTCGACGGGAGGGATGAACAGTGGCTTCTTGGGGATCAGCCGTGGGTGGATGAGCTTCGGAATCTTGATCTTGCTGAAGCTCTCGAGCTCCCTGCGGATGTGCTTGGCGCCCTTCGATTCGAACATCTTCACGATGCCGATATCCTTGGCCAGGTACATCAGGAAGGTCTGCGGGCTGCCGTCAATGGTCTGGATCCCTTCCAGGACCGGGCAGTCGGTGAAGGTGCCATAGGGCACCGTGACCGAGTCGAAGTTCATCAGGGTCACTTGCATAGTGATCGCCTGATTGGGCGACCCGTCCGTGTGCGTCGCCGTGGTGGACACGTGGAAGGTATAGCCCTCGGGCATGGGGTTCTCGAAGCTCAGCGGCGGGTCGTACAGGATCAGGTCCGTTACCCGGTCCTCGCCATACATCGCGAAGGCCTTGGCCAAGGATCTTTCGAGCGACAGGAAGGTGTCGGTGGTACCCGACCAGCTTATCTTGGTCTCCGTCACGGTGTCCGAACCCATCGTCCGCGTGCCCACGACGTCCTCGTAGCGGGTTCGGGTGCTCACGGCATTCTGGAGCGTGATGACCTCATGGTACCGCCAGTTCCAGTGCAAGACGCGGGGCAGGTACTCGTTGATCATGATAGCCCGGGAGAGGGCGAGGTTGATGGAGAGGATGCCTGTGGCGGGCATGGCGACAGTGTCGTTGCGCGCGGCCTTGTAGACTCCGCCGATGTCTTTGGATGCCACCACCTGGTAGTTCCCCGCGGTCAGACCCGCGAACTCGCAGAGGCCCGAAGCGTTGGTGTTCTTGCTGAGGGCGCCGGGCCAGACGCGCACCAGAGCGCCCGCCACGGGCGATCCACCGTCAGCTACGACGACCTGCAGCTTGGCACCAAGAACCGAGCCACACAGGAGCACTGCGACAACGACCGACACAAGCGTTACGAGACTGCGCATTCCTGCCACCTCCGTTTTCCTCAACGTCCGTCAGTCCTGCCCCGACGGTCGGCCACGAGGCCGGCGGCCTCCTATCACGGGTGCCCGGGCACAGGCGTGGGTAGGAGTATCCTGTGAGGCTCAAGCCCGGGGAAGGGTCGCGGGAGGGATGCTCCTGTGAAGCGTTCGAGAACGCGCACGACGGTCTTGCCCGGCTTTGGGCCCTCTCGCCTCACGACGCCGAGATCCTTCGCCAGCCACATACGGATGGCGGCCATGTGGGTGCCGCTGATGTCCCCGGGCGCCGCCACGCGGCAGTCGCCTACCGTCAGGCCCGCGAAGGTGCACTGCCGCGACAGGCTGGTGTTCCTGCTGGCGCCAGTGGGGCAGATTCCCACCAGCACTTGGTTCACCAGCGACCGGCCCTCCGTGATGGTCACCTGAAGCTTCGAGGGGAAGGCCAGGCTGCACACCAGAACGCACCCAAGGCACACCCGCCAGATGGCCGGGGTCCTCATCGGCCACGCTCCTCCTGTCCTCACCTGTGTCCAGGGGCTCCTTCGCCCCTGCGTTCCAGTCTCCTGCCGTCGGCAGTAATCGGTAGTGGGGGGCCGGTGCGAGCCGTCAGGGCGCGGAGTCCGGGCCGAACCAGAGGGCGCTCTCGCGTTCGGCTGCCTCGGGGGAGTCCGCCGTGTGGATGAGGTTGCGGATGGCACGGCCCTGGGCCAGCGCGCGTTCCTGGGAATCGTCGCCCAGGTCGCCGCGGATGGTGCCGGGGGCACATTCCGAGGGGGAGGGCCGGTCGCCCGCCACCTCGCGGACCAGACCGACGGCCTCGGGGCCCTCCCAGACCATCGGGACGACCGGGCCCTCGCAGGTGTACTCGAGCAGCCATTCGCGGACCTGCTCACCGTACTTGCGCGCGATCTCCTCGCCGTACTGCTTCCCGGCGAGCGCGCGGGAAGCGTGGAGCATGCGCAGGGCAACCAGCCGCAGGCCGCGGCTCTCCAGGCGCTTGATGATCTCGCCGACAAGGCGGCGCTCCACGGCGTCGGGCTTCAGCATCGCGAAGGTGCGTCCCATAGGGTCCCTACTCCTCCGATCAAGGCTGTCGGCGGGCTTGCGCAATTATACCACCGGGAAGTGGCGACCTGGGGGCTTGACCACCGCGCCCCGCGGGAGTGGAAGGTAAGGGCGCCGGCGTCCCGAAGTCGCGGCCGGTCATGGGATAGGGCGTACCGGGGACGGGAGGTGGAAGGG
>CAZSOQ010000276.1:0-6520 GCA_964608495.1 uncultured Armatimonadia bacterium
TTCCTCCCCTCCCCGTTCCCCTGCTTTTCCTCCTCCCTTGCCTTTGGCGGTGTCCTGGGGCTGGCGAGTGCATCAGTCTCTGACGGTGAGGTCTTTCACCTGGTCTATGAGCTTCATCTCGGGCATGTCGGGGCTAGTCGGGTCGAAGTCCTCAGGCATGGCCCACACCTCGAGCGACACCTTGCTGCCCTCCACGTGCACGAGGCAGTAGTGGTAGTCGATGGCGAAGGCGCGGATCGCGTCGCTCCAGGGCATATCGAGCCGGCGGTAGGGATGAGGGGTCTCCGGTGGCACGTACTCCTCTCCCGGTCCTGCCTTAGGCATCTTCTCGGTAGTGAGAGGTGCGCCGGCCCCGCCCGAGATCACCTGCCACACTGGCGGGTCGTACCATCCCTTGCCCACTGGGCCCATGAGCCCGCGCGAGTAGTTGTGTTCGTCCCCGAAGAAGGCCACGAGCACTCGGTCATCGCTCCACATGCTCCACAGCGAGTGCCGCCGCTCGCGCACGTCCTTCTTCAGCGACAGGGTCGCGTTGCCGTCGTAGTACATGGCATCGTCCACGTGCTTGCCCACGGGGAAGGCGGGCTCGTGGCCCAGGATGAACAGGTGCGTCATGCCGCGCTTGCGCGCCTGGTCGAGGTCGTACCGCACCCAGTTGAGCTGTCTGTCCATGATCCGGCCCTCGGGGTTCCCGCGCTTATACAGCCGGCACGGGTCCCCGGGGATGTAGGGGAACGCCCGGGTGCCCACCCAGTAGTTGGTGTTGATGAAGGTGAGGTGGCAGTTACCGTAGTCGAGGGAGTAGCAGGTCTCGGCGTAGGGTGGTGCGTCCTCGGTCTCGCCGCCCCGGGGGCCGTTGGTCGGGTTGACGAACTCCTCGGCGAACACTTCCTCGCCGCTCACCAGTCTGCCGTCCCTCATCACGCCGTCCAGGTCGTAGGGCCCGAAGTCGTCCTGGTCGCGATGGGTGAGGACGTCGTGGTTCCCCATCGTGGCATAGATGGGCATCTCGTGGAGGATCTCCGAGACCACGGCCTTCCACACGCGCAGTTGCCTGCGGTACTCGGCCTCCTCGGTCTGGTACCCGAAGACGAGGTCTCCGGGGAAGCAGACGAGCTCGGCCCCCCGGGCCTTGGCGTCGCGCAGCAGGGCTGCGAGGATGTCCCCCGACACGGGCTGTTCCTTCTTCGTGCCCCGGCTGTCGCAGAGCATGGCGAAGGAGAACTTGCGCGAACTGGTCTTCTCCGGCGCGGTGCGGAAGGTATACTCGCCTTCCTCGGGGTAGCGGGCCCCGCTATCCATCACCAGGTGGTACTCGTAGGCCTTGTCGGGCTTCAGCCCGGTCACCTGCACCTCGTAGGGGGCTTCAGTGTCCTCGTAGGGCCCCCCGTCCACGACGACCTTCCCGGCGGCCGGTTCGGTGCTCTGCCACCAGACCACGACGGAGTCGGTGGTGACGTTGGCGACGAAGGGCCCGACGAAGTCCGGAGGTTGGGCCTCCTGACCCGCCACCAAGCCACAGACCCCAACGAGCAAAGCCGGCACGATCCAGCACTTGAGCCACCCTCTCATGAGATGAACCCTCCTAGTCGGACTGGTCTTCTGCCCCGGTCTCCTGGGTCGCCCCGCCCTTCGTCCGTGCGCGGCTTCGGGGCCCGATGGGCCCCTTCGGCTCCGTCAGTCGGGCGCAAGGGCCACGGGTCTACCGGGGTTGACGCTGGCGGCCAACTGGCCGCCGTCGGCTAGCCTCACCCACAGCTCCCGCCGGCGTACAGGACCTGCCAGAGGCGGATGAAGGTCTTCAGGTCCCACAGGTCCACTGCCCCGTCCGGACTGGGCGTGATGTCGGGCAGGGTGCCCGCATAGGGATACAGATCGCACGACGCCTTGTAGGCCGCGGCGCCGCCGAGGACGCGCTCCATCATCTCGCGGGCATCCCGGAAGTCCACGTACCCGTCGCCGTTGACGTCGCCGGGCTGCCCGGGCTGCGGCGGCTCCCCGTAGGGCTTGCCGCCCACGAGCGCATAGCGCAGGCTGAGGGTGACCGTCTCTGCACCCTCGGTCGCCTGGAACCTAACCAGGCCCACGCCGGGCGCGAGGCAATAGGTGCGGTCAACCTGCTCCCTGGACGCCGGGGGCCCGAGCCACCCCGTGACCTTGACGACGAGGCAGTGCTCGAAGGTACCCGCGGGCACTACGACCGCGACATCGGTCTCGGTGACCTGACTTGCCAGGTCGTACGGCCCGCCGGGATTGCCGTCGGCCAGCAGGTCACCGGCGGTGGCGGCCACATCGTACCGGCGCACGGCGGGGGCCATGAGCAGCGCCGGCGGGTCCGCGACCGTCTGATGCCCTTCCGCTGCGAAGCCCAACCACTTGGTGCCGTCGGCGTCGCGCAGCCACCACTGGGTCTCGTCGGGCCGACCCTCCTGCTGGCCCAGGAAGGGCCAGACGGCCAGGCCGTTGATGAGGGTCTCGGGCTCGACGACCACGGTACGGATCGCCCCGGTCGGCGTGCAGTAGACGTAGCGGTCACCGGCCTGCAGGGGAAGATACCCGGCAGTCGCCACGGTGGCCGGTGGCTGGCCGTACTCCGTCCCGGCCACCCCGGCCCAGTAGACCTGGCAGCTCCGGCTCAGGGACCACTCCTGCCCCACGGCGGCCAGCGTAGTCGGGTCGTACGCCAGCCACTTGATGATCCCCACGCCCGGCGCCAGCCAGTACTCGGTGCAGACGGTCCGTTGCTGGGCGCCCGCGCCGATGGTTCCCTCCTCCAGCAGCCGCAGGCAGTCGTTGAAGGGCCCCGCGGGCACTTCCACCGTCTGCCCCGTGCCGGTCACCTCGACGACGAAGCTGTAGGGCAGGGAGCCCGCGTCGGACCGCAGCTCCCCCTGGCTGGTGAATCTCTGCCCCAGGTAGGCGATGGGTTCGAGCAGCAGAGCCCCCGGGTCGTAGAAAGCCTGGTCCGCGCCCTCCCCCTCGGCGACGCGCAGGACCTTCCCGCCAGACCACTGCCAGTAGGAGAGGTCGGTCTCGTACGGACTCCGTTCCCGGCGCCCGTAGGCCTGACCGCTGGGCAAGGTGACCCGTGGGAGCGTCTCGACGTCCACCCACACGGGAGTCTCGTCCCGCGTCTGAGCCAGCGCCAGCCAGCGGTCGCCCGCCTTGAGGGGGAAGTAGGCGGCCGTGGCGACGCGCGGGTCCTGGCCGTACTCTCTACCGCCGACGACGGCCCACATCAGCTCCTCGGTCTCGACCGGCGTCCCGGCGGCCGAGCTGACCCCGCCGCCGGTGTCGTAGTCCACCATCTTGACGATGCCCACGCCGGGAGCCAGCCACCACTCCGTCGCGACGGCCTCCTGGTCCGGGGCCGTGCCGATCGTGCCCTGAATCTCGAGGCGGACGCAGGCTGTGAAGGGGCCCGCCGGGACGTCGGCCACAACGTCGAGGTCTTGCACCCGGACCCGAAGGTCGAAGGGCGCGCCGCCACCGGCGCCCCCGATCTGGCCCTGCGTGCGCATGACCTGGCCCAGGTAGGCCTGGGACCGCAGGAGGACCAGGGGCGGCTCGTAGGGGCTCTGCTGGCCTGCTTCGCCTTCTCCCGACCGGTAGAGGGTACCCCCCTCTCGGTACCAGTACGATACGTCCTGCCCCTCGGCCCAGGCCTCGCGCCAGGGATAGGCCTGGTGGCCCGCGAACTGAACCGGGACCAGCGTCTCGGCCTCGACCAGGTCCACCGACGGCCCGCGGGCATCCGTGTCAAGGAAGGTCCATCGGTCGCCGGTCCTGAGAGGGAAGTAGGCACTGGTGTTGACCGGCGGGTGGCCCCAGGTCACACCCCCCACGTCGGCATAGATCAGCAGGTACTCCTGCCCCGTGCCGTCGGCCCCGTAGCTCACCGTCCGAAGGGCCCCGACGCCGGCCGCCTGCGTCTGGTTCAGGTGGATCGCCTGCGTCTGACCGGAGACCGTCACTGTGACGGTGATGTTGATGTCGAACTGCAGGCAGTTGCTGAAGGAGCCCGCCGGGGTCTGGACGGTGGCGCTGGTCGAGAGGATGCGCAGCTTCCCGCTGTACTGGCCCACGGGTGCGTTGCTGGTGTAGACGGTGCCCGCCAGGTTGAGCTGCTGGCCCGACGTGACCGTCGCGGGGATGGTCACGGTCGGGTTCAGCGTGACGACCTGCCCCTCGCTCTCCGTGCCGATCCAGTGGGTGCCCTGCGCGTCCTGGGTCCAGAACTGGGGCAATTGCTCCTGCCCGGCGTCGTTGAGGATGACGTCTCTCCAGGCCTGGGTGCCGCCCACCTTGACCTGCCCCGTAATGCGGTTGAAGCCGGTGCCGCCGTCGCCGGCCAGCACCCGTTCATCACCCGTCCTGAAGGGGAAGTACTGGGTCGTACTGACCTGGGCGAAGGCCGCGGCGCTCATCGCGACGGCCAAGACCCAAATTAGCCAACCCCACCGCCCGACGGGCCGGCAGGTACTCAACGGGACCATCCTCCATGGCTCAGGGAGTGTGGGCTAATCTTACGGCCGGGTGCGGCGACGGTCAATCAGCCCGACCGGGCGCGCCGGACGAGCCCTCGGGCCAGGGGGCGGGAAGGGGGAGAAAGGGGTGAGATACAGGTGAGATACAGGCCGTATCACGCCCCCAAGCGGTGGTCCTAGGCCCGGTAGTAGGGACTTGCGTCCGGGGGCTATAAGTCTGATTAGCGTCATACCGAAGCCTTACAGGGCTTTCGTCGCTCTTTACCTAACATTACTGCATAAAAACCAACAGCACGGGGGAGGCTACCTGGCCGGCTGGCCGCTGAGCAGCAGGGGCACTCCGAGGTCGGCGAAGGGCGGCAGGCTCGCGACCGAGGCCCCGGCGCAGGTGTTGAGCAGCTCCTTCTCCTGCTGGAAGAAGGTGATGCTGGCGCTCACCGAGGCGAGGCCGAAGAAGTCCAGCTTCGCGCCCCCGGCCAAGAGGAAGAGCGCCTTGGCCCTCTGACAGGGCGGCGCCGGGAAGATGACGAAGTCGCCACCGACCAGGAAGGCCGGCTGTATCCAGCCGACGACCTCGGCGAGGGGCTTCTGGCCGAGGGAGAGGGAGAGGCGTGGGAAGCCTATACCGAAGTTGCCGGACACGGCGCTGGACGCGCCGGTATGGGGGTCTTCCTTCTCCCCTATCTCGTAGGAGCGCAGGCCGGTGTTCGACACGAGCTTGCTGCCCTGGTACTTGAGGCCCAGGTCGCTGTCGTAGGTGAACTCGGCCTGGACGCTGACAGAGCCATCGAAGGGCACGGAAGCGTTGATTACGAACTGCACGCCTATGCCGACGGTGACCGGTATCCAGCCGACGAGGAAGGGGAACTTGGCCAGGGGGATTTCGGGCTTGAAGTCAATGACGTCTCGGCCGCTGGCCAGCATGATGAGGCTGAGAGTGCCCTTGCCCTGCAGCTTGTTCGCGTTGCTGTTGAAGCTGGTGAGCTGTTTGCCGCGGATACCGATGTTCGCGGCGCTGCGGAAGCTGGTCACCTCTCCCTCAGCCACGGCCTGCACCTTGGCTCCGCCGAGGTCCTTCGTCAGCGTGAGCTTGAACTTCAGCTTCTTGGGCGTGGCGGCCTCGTCGAGGCTCATCTCCACCTCAATCTCGTAGTCGCCGACCTTGAAGGTGACCTTGGGCTGGTAGGTGCCCTGGGCCGACGAGACAGGGCCCAGGGGGACCGCCTGCGGGGTGACCCTGTCGGCGCCGAAGACGATGCCATAGTCCCAGGATAGGTCCCCGTTGACCACGGCGTCGGTGAGGGGGGCGTACTCGGTATTCACGGTGAGGTCCGAGCCCGCGGCCTGGGCGCTCACGACCCTCCGGACGCCCAGGCCGTGGATGACGAGGACCTTGCCGGGCGAGACGTCCAGGCCGGCGTCGTGGACGGCGTCGGCGTCGAGGACATAACGGCCGTTGTCGTTGGCGCTCTTGAGCATGAGGCCGACCTGCGCCGGGCCGATCAGCGTGGCGTCCGGGTCCCACTCGACGTCGAAGGTCATCTGGTCGTCGGGCTGCCAGTTCCCCTCGGTGCCTCGGAGGATGCCCTCGAGGAGGAGCTCGGCGTCCCGCTTGTTGAGGTTGCCGTCGGGGAAGATGTCGGCGCCCGGCTTGATCCCCTGGCCGGCGTGGGCCTGCCGCCAGGCGGCCAGGAAGCCGGGCAGGTCATCCCAGCTCACCGAGCCGTCGGCGTTCATGTCGCCGGCGATGATCTGGACGCCCAGGCACGGGGAGATCGCCCCAAGACCGAGCACCAACGGGATAAGGACTAGCGCAAGCACCGAGGATGGCAGCGCGCGCATGGCTCTGATCGCCCCTTAAGGCCTACCCCAGCATCGCGCCCGTGTTCCGGCTGCGGAGGCACTTGGCAAAGGCTTAGCGGACGTAAGAGAGCATAGGCCCCGGCGGGGAGGGTCGTCAAGCCGCGGCCGTGCCGCAGGGCCCCGGGGCCCGGGAGCGCGGTCAGTCCCCGGGGCCGTAGACGCGCCGGGAG
>CAZSOQ010000277.1:0-6498 GCA_964608495.1 uncultured Armatimonadia bacterium
CAATATGGTCTACATGGGCACCTCCGCCGTCTACGGGCGGGGGCTGGCGGTGGTTGTGGGTATGCTGGACGGCACCGTGACCAGCCTGTACGAGGGCGACGAGTACCCGAAGCCGAAGCCGACGACGCCCTAGTGGGGACCACAGCTCCTCCGCCGCCGCAGGCACGCGCCTGGGGCCGCGGCCGCAGGCTGGGGGCCCCTGCGTCTTGCGCCTGCTTGGCCTTTGGGCCTAGACTGCGCCCTGGGCAGGGGACAGAGGAACCACCCCGGCTTACGCCACGCGAACCAGGCAAGGAGAGCAGACGACATGGCCACCGAACGTCCGAATGTCATCCTGATCGTGTCCGACGACCACGGCCGCGATACCGCGACCTACGGCAGTCCCGCGATCGCTACCCCTAACCTCGACGCCCTGGCGGGCGACGGCGTCTGCTTCACCAACGCCTTCTGCACCACCGCATCCTGTGCCGCCAGCCGCAGCGTCATCCTCACCGGCCTCCACAACCACAAGAACGGCACCTATGGCCATACCCACGACGTCCACCACTTCGCCTGCTTCGACGACACTGTCACGCTGCCGGCCCTGCTCAACGCTGCGGGCTACCGCACTGCCCGGGCCGGCAAGCAGCACTATGCGCCGGAGCGGCTGTTCCCCTTCCAGGAGGGACACCCCCAGGGCAGGTTCGGGCGCGATGACGTGCAGATGGCGGAGGCCTGCCGGGAGTCCATCCGCGGCAGCGACCCCTTCTTCCTCTACTGGTGCTCGCACAATCCCCACCGCGGCGGAGGCCCGCTCGCGGACCATCCCTGCAAGCCCGACCGCTTCGGCAATCCCCTCGAGTCCTTCCCGGGCGACGCCGAGCAGACGTTCCGCGACGAGGACATGGCCGTGCCCTCCTGGCTGCCCGACATCCCCGAGGTGCGGGCCGAGCTGGCCCAGTACTGCCAATCCGTCGCGCGCCTGGACCGGGGCATCGGGCGGCTGATGCAGGTCCTGCGGGAAGAGGGCAAGTACGACAATACGGTCATCATGTACATCTCCGACAACGGCGCGGCCTTCCCGGGGTCGAAGACCACGCTCTACGAGCCGGGCATGAACCTGCCGCTGATCGTGAGGAGCCCGCTGCACTCGGCGCGCGGCATCCGCTGCGACGGCCTGGCCACCTGGGCCGACCTGACGCCCACGATCCTCGACTTCGCCGGGGCCTATCCCGACCCCGAGGCCTTCCACGGCCGGTCGTTCAAGGACCTGCTGGATCAGGAAAGCCCCGCGGACTGGCGCGAGGAGGTCTACGCGGCCCACACCTTCCACGAGGTGACCAACTACTACCCGATGCGGGTCGTGCGGCAGAAGCGGTTCAAGTTCCTCTGGAACATCGCCCACCCGCTGACCTACTCCTTCGCCTCCGACCTGTGGGCGGCGGCGAGCTGGCAGGGGACCCTGCGGAGGGGTCTGAGCAACTACGGCAGGCGGCCCGTGGAGGCCTATCTTCACCGGCCGCGCTTCGAGCTGTACGACCTCGAGCAGGACCCCGACGAGCTGGTGAATCTGGCCGAGAAGCCGCAGTACTCGGGTCTGGTGGACGAGTTCTGCGAGAAGCTGCGGGCCTTCCAGGAACGCACCGGCGACCCCTGGATCCACAAGTGGGAGTATGAGTAGCGCGCCCGGGGCGCTTCGGGCAGGAAATGCCTTCCGCCGGTGCGGCCCCGGAGTCGGCCCCGCAGGCTCTCCACGGCCTTCGGTCCGGGAGGACTGGGCCAGGTCGAGGGTGAAGCACTCGCCCCAACGGATGCAAGCGCCAAGGAGAGACCCGCCATGCGCTCAACTGCTGCTGCCGGACGGAAGAGAAGTAGGACCTTGGCCCGCTGTTGGGGCCTAGCGGTGCTGGGTGTGGCCTGCCTGGCCGTCCTGGCGCTGGGCTCCTCGACCAGGGCCCTGGCCGGCGAGTGGCCCAGAGAGCTGAGGGCCTACACGGGGACGACGCCGACGCTGGACGGCGAGATCTCGCCGGGGGAGTATGACGACGCCACGCGGTTCACCGGGGTGAAGGACTGGACGCCGCAGTTCTCGCCCACAACCGATGACGAGGACCTGTCGCTGGTGGGGTACGTGAAGCACGACGGCAAGCGGCTGTACTTCGCCTTCGAGATCACCGACGACGTGCTGTACGGGATAGACATACCGCGCTGGCTGCCGGACAACAACGCCGACGCGCACGAGCTGACGCCTCGGGGGTGGCCGTGGTTCGGCGACGAGATGGAGATCCTCATCAACGCCGCGAACACGTGGGGCGAGAACGACAACGCCGACGGGAACGGCTCGGCCTGGCAGATGGTGTGCAATCTGACCAAGTCGCGGCTGGGGGGGATAGGCGTGGGCGGGCTGCTTGAGGGCGAGCCGCGCTCGAAGCCCGAGGCCTGGGAGACGTACCAGAAGTGGATCCTCACCCACGCCATGGACGCGGTGGCGAAGGTCAAGCCGGGCGGCAAGGGGTATGTCATCGAGTGGGCGGTCAGCTACGCGCCCTGCCTGGAGGTCGAGCCGGGCAAGTTCTACTCGCTGGAGCTGGGCGATGTGAAGATGGGCCTCAACATCGCGCTGGGCGACCTGGACGAGAAGGGGCGCGGCGAGGGCAACTTCGGCAACTTCCACCACGAAGACTGGCTCACGGGCGAGAGGGACAAGCGGACGCTCAAGCGGCAGTGGGGAAGCCTGTGGATGATGGCCGGCCCGAAGCCCGCCGAGTAGCCGCGGAAGGTCGCGCAGGCGGCCCGCCCTAGACGGCGCGCCCGATCGCCTCGAACCGCAGGTCGTCGGGGGCGATGATCTCGCCCGACCTGAGCAGCACCGCCCGGCGTATGACGTTGCGCAGCTCGCGCAGGTTCCCCGGCCACGGGTAGGCCTTCAGGCGCTCGATGGCCTGGGGACTCAGCCGCGTGGCACCCTCGCCATCGCTCTCACAGAAGTGCCCGGCGTACAGCTCGATGTCCGTGGGCCTCTGCCGCAGGGGCGGAAGATACAGGGGGATCACGGCGAGCCGGTAGTACAGGTCCGCGCGGAACCGCCCGGCCGCGACCTCGGCCAGCAGCTCCTTGTTCGTGGCGCAGATCAGCCGCACGTCAACCGTCACCAGCTCCGTGCCACCCAACCGCCGGAAGCTGCCCTCTTCGAGAAATCGCAGCAGCTTGACCTGCATGGTCGGGGACATCTCGCCGATCTCGTCGAGGAACAGGGACCCCTCGTCGGCCTCCTCGGCCAGGCCTCGCTTGCGCGCCGCCGCGGAGGTGAAGGCGCCCTTCTCGTGGCCGAACAGCTCGCTCTCGAGCAGCGTCTCGGGCACGGCGCCGCAGTTGATGGCCAGGAAGGGCTTGCCGGCGCGACGACCCATCAGGTGGATCGCCTTGGCCAGGTACTCTTTGCCGACGCCTGTCTCGCCCTCGATGACGACCGGGGCGTCGCTGCTGCACACGCGGGCCGCGGCGCAGTAGCACCGCTGGACCATCGGGTCGGCGCTGAAGCAGTGGTCGAAGTCGTGCCTGGCGCGCAGACTCTCCCAGAGGTAGTCGCAGGAGCTGAGCGTGGGGGCGTTTATCAGCCCGCGGGCCATAGCCGCCACATGCCTGGGGTTGACGGGCTTGACGAGGTAGTCGGCGGCGTCGAGGCCCAGGGCCTCGACGGCGCTGTCCAGAGTGGGATGCCCGGTCACGATCAGCGCGGGTGTGCTGATGCCGTCGTAGCGGAATTCCCTCAGCAGCCGCAGGCCGTCCACGTCGGGGAGGCGCCGGTCAATGACCATGACGGAGGCCTGCCCCTGGGCCGCCGCCTCCCGGGCCTCCTGGCCGTTGGCGGCCTCGGTGGCCGTGATTCCCTCCTCTGTCAGCCCGGCGCTCACCTGCCGGCGCATGTCTTCGTCGTCGTCAACCACCAGGGCCTGATGCTGGGACGGCTGTTGCCCCTTACGCGCCGTCATCAGCCCGCCTCCTAGGGCCACAGGCAGAGGGCGAGGCGCCCGACGCGGCCGGGTTGCGAACCTGGGCCGGCGCCGACAAGGCGAGGAACGGGGAACCCCGAGCCCGAGGCAGTTCAGTCGCGCCCGCTGCCCTTGGCCTTCGTCCACTATATCGGCCGGAGGTGGGGAACCTTTAGCCCGGGCCGGCTCAGGACGCCGCCAGCCGCTTGCGCAGATACGCGAGCTCCTGGAGCAGCTCGTCGGGCATCCTGGAGTCGAACTGGCGGTACAGGTGCTCTATGTCGGCCGCCTCGACCGACCAGGACTCGGGGTCCACGGTGAACAGGTGCTCCAGATCGTCCGGAGTGAGGTCCAAGCCCTCGGTGTTGAGGTCGCCCAGGTTGGGCAGCAGGCCGATGGGGGTCTCCGTGGCGCCACAGCGGCCCTCGGTCCGGTCAATGATCCACTTCAGGACCCTGATGTTCTCCTGGTAGCCCGGCCAGACGTAGTCGCCGTGCTCGTCCACGCGGAACCAGTCCACAAAGAAGATCGGCGGCGGCGACTGCAGCCTCTGGCCGATGCCGAGCCAGTGGCGGAAATAGTCGGCCATGTGGTACCCGCAGAAGGGGACCATGGCCATCGGGTCGCGCCGCAGGACGCCGACCTCGTGGGTGGCGGCCGCCGTGGTCTCGGACCCGAGGCCTGAGGCGCAGAACACGCCGTGTTGCCAGTCGAAGCTCTGCCACACGAGGGGTAGCAGGCGCGTTCTCCTGGCGCCGAAGATCATCGCCGATATGGGCACGCCCATGGGGTCGTCGAACTCGGGCGGCGTGGTCGGGCACTGGAAGAGCGACACGGTGAAGCGCGAGTTGGCGTGCGCGGCGGTGCCGGAGCTACCGGGCCCCCAGTTCCTGCCGCGCCAGTCCTGCATCTGCGCCGGGACGGGTCGGCCCATGCCTTCCCACCAGGGCTCATTGGCGTCCACGTCCAGCGCCGTGTTGGTGAACAGGGCCGGGTAGAAGCGGCCGTCCATCAGGGCGCGCATTATGTTGGGGCTGTTCGCCATCGAGACGCCCGGCGCCACGCCGAAGACACCCGCCTCGGGGTTAAGGGCCCACAGCCTGCCGTCGGGGCCCACATTGAGCCACGCGATGTCGTCCCCCACCGTCCAGACCTTGTAGCCCGGCAGCGCGGACTCCATGAAGGCCAGGTTCGTCTTCCCGCAGGCCGAGGGCAGGGCGGCGGCCAGGTAGATCGTGTGCCCCTCGGGGTCTTCGACCCCCATGATCAGCATGTGCTCGGCCAGCCACCCCTGCTTCAGGCCCAGCCACGAGGCGATCCGCAGGGAGAAGCACTTCTTGCCCAGCAGCGCGTTGCCGCCGTAGCCCGACCCGATGCTCCAGACCAGGCTCTCGTCGGGGAAGTGCATGATGAACCGCCTGTCCGGGTCGAGGTCGCCGACCGAGTGGAAGCCCCTGACGAAGTCCTCGGAGCTGCCGATCTTCTCCCTGACGTGGCTGCCCATCCGGGTCATGATCCTCATGCTGGCGGCCACGTAGGCGCTGTCGGTCAACTGGACGCAGGCCTTGGCGTAGGGCGAGTCCAGGTGGCCCATCATGTAGGGCATCACGTACATCGTCCTGCCGCGCATGCACCCGTCCGACAACCTTCGCAGCATCCCCTTCGCCTCGTCGGGGGGCATCCAGTTGTTGTTGGGCCCGGCCCTCTCCTCGTCGGAGTGGCAGACGTAGGTCAGGTGCTCGGTGCGCGCCACGTCCGTGGGGTGGCTCCGGTGCAGGTAGCCGTTCGGGAAGGTCTTCCGGCTAAGCTCGTGGAAGACCGGGTGGTCGCCTATCCTCTCGTCGTTGATCCCCGCCTCCACGATCCTGCGCGCCTCCTCCTCCGACCCATCGCACCAATGGACCCGGTCCGGCTTGGTCAGCCGTGCCTGTGCGTCAACCCATTCCTCGATCGGTGTTGCCATAAGGCAGGTGTCCCTCCTTCAGCCCTTGGCGGTCCGCTCCCCACTACTGTCTTGACTTGGCAGTCCGGCCGGCGGCGGCAAATAGTGACCTTACCGATGGGCCCACAGAGGCTGGACTACCGTCACCTCTATCCTCGGCAGAGGCCGCGGAACAGGCGATGCCGCTTGGCCGCCCTGGGCCCTGCGTCGAGCGTGCCCAGAGCAGTAGGCGTCTTTGGCGCTCCGTCATGTGTGGCTTGGGTGGTGCAGTGGGTCCCGCCAGCGAGGGCAGGCGCGGGTGTGCGGCCGGCCCCCGTACCTTCCCTCCACAGGCCTTCCGCGGGGGGCCGGTAAAGCTCCTCCGCTTCTCGCCCTGTGCACCGATTGGCGGATCGTGCGCCTACTGGTTGTCTGGCGTTCACTTCGGGTAAGCCCCTTCGCGCGCCGCCCGGCCTCTCCCAGCGTCGTCGCATCGTCCTGAGTTAGAACTCGGGAGTGTAGCAGACGCACCGCTCTTCCGCAAGGCCTTACTCCGGACCCCCTCTGCTGTACGGCCGAGGCGGCGCGCGCGTCTGGAGGATACGG
>CAZSOQ010000278.1:0-6447 GCA_964608495.1 uncultured Armatimonadia bacterium
GAGACGCTCGGGGCTGGACCGCCACCCAGTCCTGCACGCTCTTCGGCGACGTGCGCGGCACCGAGGACTGGACCGAGGTGACGGGCGACTACGTGACCCTCGCCGACACCACCGGCATCGCCATCCAGACGCGCAGGCTGGACGTGAAGGACGAGTGCTCGGGGAAGGCGTGGTGGCGGGTCGAGTCGGTGCAGCAGTTCCAGCCGGAGCTGCAGCCCGGCGTGCAGTACGTCGAGGCGATCGCGAGTCGGCGGGCCGGGGACGGGGCGGTCTGCGTGATGCTGATCCACAAGGACCTGGACGCGGAGACGCCGGTGACGATCGCGGTGAAGGGGCGCCCAGTGAAGGCTGCGCGGGCGTGGGCGCTCACGGCTCCGTCGCCCGATGCCACCAACCTCGGCGAGGAGCATCCGGTGGGCGTGACCGAGTGTGAGTGCCAGGTGCTTGGGGGAGCGGCGCGGCTGACCTTGCCCAGATACTCGGTGGTGGCGGTGGAGTTGGTGACCGGGGAGTGATGGCGGCGGGCCTTGTGGGACGGTGGCCCTGAGCTTCTCTTAAGGAACCTCTGTTGTGTCTTGAGCGTTCCTAGATTGGGGCGATTAGAACACAATGCCTGCTGCTGCCGCTCACACGGCGGAAATGAGCAGACAGATGGCGGAGAGCATGGGCGACGCAGCCTGGCAAGGTTTTGCCATGGCCTTCAAGCTGTTCATGCCCTACCTCCTGGTGATCGCGGTCCTCGGCGCGCTCCTCAGGATCACGGTGCGGTGCCTGGAGCGAATCATACACAACGTCTTTGCACCCAGGCCCAGGGAGTGACACCTCAGCGGAAGGCGCGGGGCTCCGCCAGGGCAAGGAGCCCCGGGGGAACACACCTCACGGGGTCCCTCCCTCGGTAAGCGCCTCTCCGATCCCCTGCAAAAAGGCCCCGTAGGTGGCGTCGGTGATCTTGTCGTCCCCCTTTTCGTCAAGGCCCAGGCGGGCGATGACCATGTTCCATTCCGGGATGACGAACAGGTCGTTGTTGTTGGACCCGCTCGCCGCGTACGTCCCCGGCGGCGCGCCCGGCCACTTGCGCCCGCCCTCGGCCAGCAGGCCGTTGATCCACAAGTTGAAGCCGTAGACACCCCGGCCGTCTATGCCACTCTCCGGGTGGCCGAGCGGCAGGTCGGCGGGCACCTGCACGGCCGTCGCCTGCTCCACCCACGAGGCGCTCAGGAGCTGGGCGTCGTTCCATCGGCCCCGGTTGAGGAAGAGCAGACCGAAGCGCGCGACCTCGCGGGCTGAGATGGACACGTGCCTGTTGTAGTTGCCCGAGCCGCCGTTCACGCGCAGGCCGTCCGCCGCGCCGAAGTGTCCCCAAGCCCAGGCGGCGGGGTCCATGCCGATGGGCTCGGCGATGCGGCGGCGGAGCAGGTCCTCGATCGGCTCGCCCGCGATGCGCGTGAGGACGTTGGCGAACTGATTCATGGCCGAGTCCCAGTAGGCGTAGTGCGAGCCCGGAGGCGCGAAGAGCGGCGGGCCGGGCGTGAAGGATGTGGGGCTGGGGCCGTGCTTGTAGCCGCCGCGGGGCTCATCGCCCACGGCCCGGTAGCCCGAGGTCATCGTCGTGAAGTGCCGCAGCGTGAGGTCCGGGTACTGGGCGGCCATATCGGGCAGGTACTCGCAGGCGCGCGTGTCGAGGGTGCAGCGCCCGTCGTCCACGAGCAGCCCGAGGACGGTGCTGGTGAAGGACTTGGTCATGGACCACACGCCGTGCCGCGCGTCTATCCTGTCCCCGTGCCAGACGAGGTAGCCGTTGCGGACGATCACGAGCTGGTCCACGCCGTCGGTGCCCGAGTGGGCCTTCAGGGAATCCACCGCGGCAGCCAGCCTGGCGGGGTCCAGCCCCTGGCTCGCCGGCGTGGCTTCCTCCCAGGCCTTGCCCGGGAAGACCGCACCGGCGGCCGAGGCGCAGGCCGCCAGTAGCAGGCAGCAGAGGCCGGTGCAGGCGAGCAGGCAGGGCGGCATCGTGAAGGTCAAGACTCGTCACCTCCAGTGTCCGTGGGCACGGACGGCTCTGTCGCCAGCGCGCGCGGGCCCTCGAGGCGGCCCGTGGCCCAGAGCCACACGACCAAGGCGGCCATGACGCCTATCCCAACGACTCCGGTAATGCCACCCACGGTGGGATCGGCGCCGCGGAGGAAGGCCATCGGCGTGGCGCCCGCCGAGTTGAGGGACGCATGGGCGATGGAGGGGGCCAGGACGCTGCCCGCCGCCTCGAAGAGCCAACCGAAGATGAGGCCGAGGACGACGCAGAAGAGGCACATGAGGAAGACGCCCTCGACGGGGTGGCCGGGGTAGTTGTGGCCCTGGATGATGATGGGGGCGTGCCACAGGCCCCAGATCAGCCCCACGAGAGCCATCGCGGGGACCTTGCCCAGGCGCGACAGGCGAGGCTGTAGGTAGCCGCGCCAGCCGAACTCCTCGCCGAAGGCGGCGATGGTGGTGACCAGGACGCCCGTGGTCAGGGACGAGAGGACGGCTACGACCGGGAGCCAGGGGCCGAGAGCGTCGGCCTGGGCCTCGGCGGCCATGCGCTGGGCCTCGGGCAGTTTCTCGGTGAGGGCTCTGCCCGAGAGATCGGCCTGACCCGCACCCAGCGCCACCGTGAGCAGGTAGCTCACGACCCCCAGGAGGAAGGGCAGCAGCCAGGCGACCAGGTGATAGCGGCCTCTCCCCCATCGCAGGCGGGCGTCGGTGAAGCCCCGCCTCTCAACCAGCCTGGCGGCGAGGGCGGCCACCGAAGGGGTGAACATCACGCCCACCAGCCAGAGCATCACGAGCTGGTTCCCCGGCGCGTACCCCAGGCTGCGGACGGGCCCCAGCTCGATGGCCCAGGCGAGACCGAAGGCCACGACCAGGTACACGAGCATACCGGCGACGGGCGCCCGCGGCGATGGGTTGTCGGGAGACTCGGGCATCGGTGACCGTCCTTACGGCGCGACGGACGCGCCCCGCGCGGGGGCCCTCCGTCAGCCGACGGGAGCCTGGCCCGAGCGCCAGCGGACGATGGTCTCGGCCACCTCGGCGACCGGCGCGACCCAGAGGTGGGACGCCCGCGCCAGGTGCTCGCAGAGCTCGCGGAGCTCGACGTCCGCGACCGGGAGATGGCCCTGGTGGATGCCGTGGAAGGTCAGGATCCCCCACCGGCCCTGGGCCGCGCACTGCTCGGCCAGGCCCACAAGCTGGGCGCCGGTGTTGCCCCGCACCATCCAGGACCAGAGGTAGTGCAGATCGCAGGTGGCGGGCGGGTTCGCGCGCTCGCCCACGCCGCGCCCGGCGATGAGGTGACGGGCGATGACGGGCACGTAGCACTGCCGCGTGAGCCCCTCGCCGACGTGGCACTGGAAGCAGGGATAGGCGAAGGAGCGATGGGGCGCCGGGAACAGCTCGCCCAGGCGCGTCTCGGCCTCGGTGACGTCCGCCTCGATGTCGTCGAGGGTGAGGTTCTCGAGCCCGCGTGCGTCGGGTTCGTCGCGGAAGGCACGCGAGCAGGTGTGGCTGAGCGAGTGGTTGCCGATCTCGTGCCCGGCGTCGTAGGCCGCGCGCCAGGGGGCCAGGACCTGCCGCCAGTTCTCGCCCTTGGGGTTCACGTAGAAGGTGCCGCGCAGGCCCAGGCGGTTCATCATCGGTATGGCGGTCTCGAGCTGGGACGGGATGCCGTCGTCGAAGGTGAGCGACAGGGCGCCCCGGCGCCCGTCGGGCCAGGGAAGGTCGCGATTGGCCATACGAGCATGCCTCCCGGCAGGGAACAGGGCTGAGTGGGCTCCCGCGGGCGGAGCCGGGGCGCTTGTTCACCCTTCCGCCCGACTGGACCTTCCACCGGGGCCACGGCAGGGACCCGCGGCCGGACGGGTAGCCCACGCACGGCCGGCCGGAAGGAAGACGACGCGCGGCGGCGCAATAGCCGTCGCCTCCGGGGCACGCGCGGCCTGCGGGGAGGGCCGCGCCCGGGTGCGGTCCGAGGGGGCAGGGTTACCGGCAGTGCCCCGCGGAGGCGCATCGCCTTCAGGACGAGGAGTGACGGCATGAGACTCGGTGGACCAGTGTTCGAGCCTTGTGAGGGCCCCGAGGAATGGGCCGCGGCAGTGCGGCGGCTCGGCTACCGGGCGGCCTTCTGTCCCGTGGGAGCGGACGCGCCCGACGACGTGGTGCGGGCCTACGCCGGCGCGGCGGCGGCCGCGGACGTCGTGATCGCCGAGGTGGGCGCGTGGAGCAATCCCCTCAGCCGGGACGAGGACACCCGGCGCGCCGCGGTGGGCCACTGCCAGGCCCAGCTCGCCCTGGCGGACAGGATCGGGGCGCGATGCTGCGTGAACATCGCCGGGTCGCGCGGCGAGAAGTGGGACGGGCCCTGCCCCGAGGACCTGACGGGCGATACCTTCGCGCTGATCGTGGAGTCCGTGCGGGGGATCGTTGACGCTGTGCGCCCGACGCGCACGTACTACACCCTCGAGACGATGCCGTGGATGTACCCCGACTCGGCGGACTCCTATGCGCGGCTCGTGGAGGCGATAGACCGCGAGCGGTTCGGCGTGCACCTCGACCCGGTGAACCTGGTCTGCAGCCCGCAGCGGCACTTCCGCAACGCCGATCTGATGCGCGAGTGCTTCCGGAAGCTGGGCCCGCTGATCAAGAGCTGCCACGCGAAGGACATCCGCTTGGGCACCGGCCTGACTACCCACCTGGATGAGGTGAGACCTGGGACAGGGGGACTGGACTACCGGGTGTTCCTGCAGGAGGTCGCGGCGCTGGACGCGGACGTGCCGGTGATGCTGGAGCACCTGCCCAACGCCGAGGAGTACGCGCTGGCGGCCGAGTACGTGCGTTCTGTCGCGAAGGAGTTGCATTTGTCTCTGGATTAGATTAAGATAGCCTCAAGCTGGGCGCGGCGACCAGCCGGAGTGCCTGGTGTCACGGGTCTCGGGCCTCGCGGAACAGTCAGTGCCGGGAGGCCAAAGCGATGCCGATAGAGCTTGACTGGGTAGGCATCCTGAGGGAGATACTGCACGTTCTGCGGCCCCTCTGGCCGCTGGCGGCCCTCGTCGTGGTAGTGGAGCTGTTGAAGCTCTTCGGGCCCGTTCTGCTGCACCGAAGGCGCAACCGGCTCGCGCGCTCCCTGAGGGACATGAGCCCAGAGGGGTTCGAGCACTTCTGCCGTGACTTGGTGTCGGCGATGGGCTACCGGGCGCGGACGACGCGCTACTTGGCGGACGGCGGCGTGGATGTGTTCGCCGAAGACGGGAATGGCGAGCAGGTGGTCGTGCAGTGCAAGCGTTGGACAGGTAGGGTGGGCGTGCGGATCGTCAGGGAGCTACTGGGGGTGGTGGCCATCCAGGAAACCCGCGAGGGCTGGCTGGTCACGACGAGCGATTTCACCCCGCAGGCGTACAAGGAGGCCGAGGGGCAGCCCTTGAGACTGATCAATGGCTCGGCGCTGCGCAAGCTGGTGACCGAGTATCTGCCCAGATACTTCGTGAGGCTGGGGCCCGAGCCGCACGTGGCGCCGCCCGTGGAGGTCGGTGCTGACAGAGATCCAGGCATCCTGCGGGGTGAGGTGGAGCTGTTCCCGAGCCAATCCGCGGCGCGAGCGGGTGCAAGGCCCGAATGGCCGATCGTGTGCGAGGCGTGTGGCCGCGAAGCCACAGTGCCCTTCAAGCCTCGCGGGGACGGGCCTCTGTATTGCCGGGACTGCTACCGGCGGCTGGCAGCCGGAGCACGCAGGTAGGACAGGCGCGGGAAAGAACGGGGACGGGAAAGAGGCTGGCGGCTGGCGACCAATGTGCAAGGCCCGCGATAGACGGTCAAGCAGAGAGGAATCGCCATGAGTGAGCCAAGACGACAGCGCGTGCACCCCATGACAGTGGCCGGCGACGACCGGGGCGTCCATGAGGCCCCGCGCGAGACGCCCGTGCGGCGGCGGGTCGAGGTGCTGGTCGCGGGCGGCGGGCCAGCGGGAGTGGGAGCGGCGCTGGCGGCGGCCCGGGAGGGCGCCCGCACGTTGCTGGTCGAGCGCCACGGGATGCTCGGCGGCATGTGGACGGCGGGCCTGGTGAACCCCTTCTTCGAGTCCCACCGCAACGGGTGGCTCGTGTCGGAGCTGGTGGAGCGGCTCCGGGCGCGGGGCGCGTGGCGTCAGTGGCGCTTCGCCTACACCTTCGACCCCGAGGCCATGAAGGCCGAGCTCGAGGCCATGATGCAGCAGGCCGGCGTCGAGCTGCTGTACCACACGCTCTGCGTAGACACAGTGGTCGAGGAAGGCACGGCCCGCGGCGCCATCATCGAGAGCAAGGCGGGGCGCGAGGCGGTGCTGGCGGATGTGGTCGTGGACTGCACGGGCGATGGCGATGTGGCGGCACGCGCGGGCGCGCCCTTCGAGCTTGGGCGCCTGGCTGACGGACTCGT
>CAZSOQ010000279.1:0-6388 GCA_964608495.1 uncultured Armatimonadia bacterium
TCATCGCCCCCCGACCTCCCGGCCGCTCCCCCACGGGCTCCTCGAACACGCCGCGCTCCGGCTCCGGCCTGCCCCACACCAGCGCGAAGTACCGCCGCTGGATGCCCCGGGCGTCCATCTGCCGCTGCAGCCCCCGCTGCGCCCGCGGCGTCTTCGCGATCAGCACCAGCCCCGAGGTATACTGATCCAGCCGACTCACCAGGTGCGGCCGGCTCCAGCCGCGCTCGATCTCGGGCAGCAGGTGCCACACCACGTGGTTCAGCAGTGTGTCCGAGTGATGCCCCTTGGACGGATGGCTCACGATCCCCGCGGGCTTGGCCACGACCAGCGTGTGCTCGTCCTCGTACCGCACGTCCAGATCGCCGGGCACCGGTCGGCAGGGCAACGCGATCGGCTCGGTCAGCGAGAGCACGATCACGTCGCCTGCCTTCACGGTGTCCCTGGGCGAGGCCGTGCTCCCGTTCACCCGGCAGTACCCGTCCTTCGCCAGCTTCTTGATGTAGGAACGCGATACCGAGGGTATCAGTTGCGCCAGCGTCCGGTCCAGCCGCTCGCCGCTCAGGGACGCCGGGACGCTCAGGGTCAGCGTGCGGCCCGCGCGAGGCACCGGCTCACTTGGCATCGCCCTTGCCCCCGCGCGGCCACGTCACGGCCATCGTGACCAGCGCCGCCACAGCCACAATCGCGGAGGCGAACTGCCCCACCGTGAGCTCCGGGAGGAAAGACAAGGGCACGGCCGTGACGCCACGCCGCAGGTACTCGAGTGGAAACCGGTAGATGCTGTACAGGACCAGGTAGGCCAGCAGCGGATGCCCCGGGCGACGCAGGTGCCCGGAGAGCCGCACCAGAAGGGCGAAGATCGCCAGGCTTGCCAGAACGCCATAGAGCTGCGTGGGGTGAACCGGTGCGGTGATCGGCGCGCCATCGGCCCCGACGGCCTGCGGGAAGACCACGCCCCAGGGCAGGTCCGTGGGAGTCCCGTAGCAGCAGCCGTTGAGGAAGCAGCCTATCCGACCGAAGGCGTACCCGAGGGCGATGGACGGCGCCGCGACGTCCGAGAGCTTCAGCAGCGACTGCCGCGAGCGCCAGGCGTAGATCGCGCCGGCGAGCAGGCCGCCGGCCACTCCCCCATGGAAGGATAGGCCGCCCTGCCACAGCGCGAGCGTCTGCCCTACCTGGCTCGAGTAGTCGCGCCAGTCGAGCAGCACGTAGACCAGGCGCGCCCCGATGATGGCGCCGATGAGTACGTACAGTACCACATCGAGCCACACGGTGGCGGCGTAACCACGCTGCGCGCCCGCGTGGATGCACCACGCCGTCGCCGCGCTGAAGCCGAGGACGAGCATCAGCCCGTAGGCCTTGATCTCCACCGGGCCGAAGCGGTTGACCAGGTACACCACCGCGGCCGCCACGACGACCGAGACCACCAGGTTGAAAAGCACGCCCGCCGCTGTCAGAGGCGGCACTTCCTCCCCGAGGGCCCTGGCGGCCCGGCGCCAGGCCAGGGCCAGAAGGAAGACGACCAGCGCGACGATCAGGGCATCGGCCGGGTCAAAGGGCCCGAGCTTCGCCAGAACCGGTATCATGGCTCTCCTTCCAGGGCCCGCTGCTTCGGCCGAGGCAGGGCCAGCCCCAGGGCGACCAGTGCCACACCCGCGACTGTCGCCGCGTCAGCCACGTTGAAGGCAGGCCACCACGGCAGGAAGTCAAAGCGCAGGAAGTCCACGACGAAGCCCAGCGCCACGCGGTCGTAGAGGTTGCCCAGAGCCCCCCCGACCAGCAGCCCCACCGCGGCCGACGAAGCCGCTCGCGTCCTCCCCTCGAACCACCACAGCACCACGATCGCGGCCAGGATCAGCACGCTCAACCCCGCCAGCAGGAGCGCCTTGCCCGTGAACAGCCCGAAGGTGGCGCCGGTGTTGGCGGCCAGTGTGGTGGACAGCACCCCGGGGAGCAGTACGTGACGCTCGGGCCCTTGTCCCACCGCCCACTGCTTGCACGCACGATCCGCCCACCAGATAAGGGCGGCTATCAACAGCAGTACCGTGCAGTTGACGGCCAGGCCGGGCGCGGCCGGCCCGCTATCAGACGATCCGCGCAGTGAGGCCGGACGCACACTGAGCGCACCTCGCCGTCCACGGCACGAGTTGGAGCCGGGCGGCGGGAATGGCCTTGCCGCAGACCTCGCAGATCCCGTAGCTGCCCTGGTCCACTCGCCGTAGAGCCTGCTCCACAAGGTCAAGAATCTCCCGTACCTCCCGAGCCATCGCTCGGGCCTGGTCCCGCTCGGCCGTGTCCACCGCCGCATCTCCGCCCGGCTCGTCGAAGTCCTCGCCGGCCACCACTTCCTGTTCCCGGTCGCGACCGGCGACGCGGTCTTCGAGCCGGCGGAACTCCCTCAGTAACTCCTCCTTCTGCTGCTCGAGCAGCTCGCGGTATTTCGCAACCTTGATGCGTGGCTTAGCGGTCACGCTTCGTCCTCCTGTCCCCGAAGGGCTGTGGTGTCAAGACGCTGTTTCGTCCGGCCAGCGTCGCACCCGGTCCGCACACCGGCCGCACAAGTCCGGGTGGTCGCCCGCTTCGCCCACCGTCCGCGCTCGCACCCAGCAACGTTGGCACTTGTCACCCTCGGCCACTTCCGCCTCCACGGCCAAACCGCCTAGGTCCTCTCCCCTTTCGTCCAGCCCCCCTATCTCCACCGCCGACACGATCAGCAAGCGCCGCAGCTCCTCCTCACCCATCTGCTCCAGCACAGTCCGGTACGTCGGTGAGGCCTGGATCCGCACCTTCGCCTCGAGCGGGTTGCTCAGCAGCCCCTCGGCCTTCGCCGCCTCCACCGCCTCCGCGACCGCCCTCCGCACCTGCATGAACGTCGCGAACCGCTGCTCCAGCTCCGCATCCATCCACTGCTCCCGCACGGCCGGCCAGTCCTCAAGCTGCACGCTCAGCCTCACGCCCGGATCTATGCGCCGCACCTGCTGCCACACCTCCTCGGCGGTGAAGGGCACGATGGGCGCCATCATCCGCGTCAGGTCCAGCAGCAGATACCACAGCGCCGTCTGCGCCGAGCGTCGCAGCGGCGCGTCCGGCAACTCCGTGTACAGCGTGTCCTTCAGCACGTCCAGGTAGAAGGCGCTCAGCTCGTGGGCCAGAAACTGGTTCAGCTCGTGGTGGAAGAAGTGCAGGTCCCACGCGTCGAAGGCTCGCGTCATCCGGTCTATGACGCGCTGCATCCGTAGCAGCGCCCACCGGTCCAGGTCCGACAGTTCCTCGTAGGCCACCAGGTCCCGCGCGGGATCGAAGTCCTGCAGGTTCGTCAGCATGAACCGCGCCACGTTCCGCAGCCGCCGGTATCCGTCCGCCACCTGCTCCAGCACCGCCTGGCTCAGCGACATCTTCGCCTTGAAGTCGGCGTAGGTGAACCACATCCGCAGCACGTCCGCCCCGTGGGTCTCGTAGATCTCCGCCGGGTCTATAATGTTCCCCCGCGACTTGCTGAGCTTCAGCCCCGTGTCGTCCACGAAGAACCCGTGCCCCACCACTGTCCGGAAGGGCGCCGGGTCGCCCAGCGCGGTCGCTACCCACAGCGACGTCTGGAACCAACACTGATACTGGTCGTCTCCCTCAAGGTACAGGTCCGCGGGGTAGCGCAGCTCGGGATTGGCTCGCAGGACACAGTAGTGGGTGCAGCCCGAGTCGAACCACACGGACATAGTGTCCGATTCCTTCTCGAAGGCCGTCCCGCCGCACGTCGGGCAGGTCGTCCCCTGCGGCAGCAATTCGTCCACCGGCCGTGCCCACCACACGTCCGCTCCCTCTTCCGCCACCAAATCCCTCACAAAAGCCACTGTCTCGTCCGTCAGCAGTACCTCATCGCAACCCAGGCAGTGGAAGGCCGGTATCGGCACCCCCCACGAGCGCTGGCGGGAGATGCACCAATCCGGGCGGGCCTCCACCATGCCCGCAATCCGCGTCCGGCCCCAGGCCGGGATCCACTCGGCCCGCTCTATCTCCGCCAGCGCAGCCTCGCGAAGCCGGTCTATGTCCAGGAACCACTGCCGCGTGGACCGGTAGATCACCGGCTCGTGGCACCGCCAGCAGTGCGGGTAGGAGTGCTCGATCGTGCCCTCGCTCACCAGCGCCCCCTGCTCGGCCAGCAACTCCACGACCTTGCCGTTGGCCCGGTCGCAGACCAGGCCCTTCAGCTCAGGCCCCGCCTCCTCCGTGAACCGCCCCAGGTCGTCCAGGGGGCTTACCACGTCCAGCCCATAGCGCGTGGCCGTGACGTAGTCCTCCAGACCGTGCCCGGGCGCGGTGTGGACGCACCCTGTCCCCTGGTCCATCGTCACATAGTCCGCCAGCACGACCTTCGACACGCGCCCGTAGAGCGGGTGCGCGGCCTCCAGGCCCTCCAGCGCACTTCCCTTCGCCTCGCCCACGACCTTGTAGGGCGCCAACCCGGCCTCCGCCATCGTCGTCTCCGCCAGCGCCTCTGCCACGATGTAGTATCTATCGCCGTGCCGCACGAGGACATAGGTCGCATCCGGGTGCAGGGCTATCCCCGTATTGCCCGGTATGGTCCAGGGCGTGGTCGTCCAGATGAGGAAGTAGGCCTCGGCGCCCTCGGGCAGGGCCGCGAACACCTCGGGACGCCCCAGCAACCGGAAGGCCACGTAGATGGCCGGAGACCTCTTGTCCTGGTACTCCACCTCGTCGTCCGCCAGCGCCGTCTCGCAGTGGTAGCACCAGTACACGGGCCGCAGCCCGCGATACAGCAGTCCCCTTCCGGCGATCTTGCCGAAGACCTCGATCTGCCGCGCCTGGTAGCTCGGATCGAGGGTCAGGTAGGGATGTTCCCAGTCCCCCCGGCAGCCCAGCCGCCGGAATTGCTCGCGTTGGACGCCCACGTACTTCAGGGCCAGCTCCCGGCACCGCGCCCGCCACTCCAGCGGCGCCACCCAGTGCCGGTCTATCCCCTGCTCCCTCTCCAGGCGCTGCTCCGTCGGCAGGCCCTGGGTATCCCAGCCGGGGATGAAGGGGCAGTCGTAGCCCCGCATGGTCTTGTACTTCAGAGCGATGTCCTTGAGTATCTTGTTCAGCGCCTGGCCCAGGTGGATGTCGCCGTTGGCGTAGGGCGGCCCGTCGTGGAGCACGAACAGCGGCGCTCCCGCCCGCTGCTCGCGGCAGAGCCGATAGATGTCCACCTCGTCCCACCAGCCCAACACCTCCGGCTCCCGCTCGGGCAGCCTGGCGCGCATGGGGAAATCGGTCTTCAGCAGGTTCAGCGTTGTCCTGTAGTCCATCTCTATCCCGTTCCTGGTCGGGGCGGCCATTTAGGGTAGCAGTGCCCTGGGGGGCCGTCAAGACCGGCTCCCCCCGCCGGTGCCCGAGGATTCCCGCCTGCCTCCCTCTTCCCGCCCTGCCGCCTTCACCATGCTGACCTGCAAGACCCTTGGGCTGCGCATCTCCCCTCGCCTGGCCGGCGCGTGGTATAATCCGGCCGGCGTCCGTGCCGGGCCCGGGGGGTTCCGGAGGGGTCGTGCGCGCCTCGCGCATCCCCATGTCAGCCGCTGACGCCCTTGCCGGCCTGGACCGGCCGGGCACGCCCCACGGCGGCGGGGTGGGCGCTGCTCGGACATCGTCGCACTGCCGAGGGACCGGATGGTCTATAACCGCACCAAAATCGTCTGCACGCTAGGCCCGGCCAGCGAGGACGAGCAGGTGATCGCGTCCATGCTGGAGGCGGGCATGGACCTGGTCCGCCTCAACTTCTCCCACGGCGACCACGCCTGGCACGCCGCCACGATCGAGCAGGTCCGCAAGGTCGAGGCCGCCGCGGGCGCCTTCGTGGGCATCATCGCTGACCTGCAGGGCCCCCGCATCCGCGTGGGCCGCATCGCCGGCGGTGCCATGGACCTGCCCCAGGGCGCCGAGGTCCTGGTAACCACCGAGGACGTCCTCGGCCACGAGGGCCTTATCCCGGTGGGCTACCCCCTCCTCACCCACGACCTTCAGCCCGGCCAGCGCCTCCTCCTGGACGACGGCCTGCTAGAGCTGCAAGTGCTCGAGGTCCTCGAGACCCGGCTTAGGTGCCTTGTCCTCATCGGCGGCGCGCTCCGGGAACAAAAGGGCGTCAACCTCCCTGGCGTGGCCGTCTCCGCCCCCACTGTCACCGACAAGGACCGCGACGACCTGGCCTTCGCCCTCGACCACAACGTGGACTACATCGCGCTCAGCTTCGTCCGCACCGCGGCCGACGTGATCCAGGCGCAAGAGCTGGTCCGCGAGCACGCCTCCGACGCTCGGGTCGTGGCCAAGCTCGAGAAGCCCGAGGCCCTGGAAGAGCTGGACGAGATCATCCGCGCCGCCGACGCCATCATGGTGGCCC
>CAZSOQ010000280.1:0-6371 GCA_964608495.1 uncultured Armatimonadia bacterium
GAGGACGAGGAAGAGGACGAGGGTGAGCCGAAGCACGGGGTGGCCGAGCGCGCCAAGGAGTTCCTCGAGGGCCTGCTGCGCCTCCTGGAGCTCCAGTCAGAGGTCATCATCGTCCACGTGGGAGGCGCCGAGGTGGAGCTGGAGATCCAGGGCGACGACCTGGGCTTCCTCATCGGCCGCTACGGCGCCTGCCTGGACGCACTGCAGTTGCTCGCCGCGGCAGCGTCCAACCGGGGGCTGGACGAGGGCGCCCGCATCCTGCTCGACGCCGAGGGCTACCGCGAGCGTCGCCGGGAGTTCCTCGAGCGGCTCGCGCTTTCCACAGCGGATACCGTGCGCCGCACGGGCCGTCCCGTGGACCTGCCCAACCTGAGGGCCCACGAGCGCCGCGTGGTGCACCTGACGCTTCGCGACGACCCGGACGTCGAAACCCATTCGGAGGGCGAGGGAAGCCGCCGGTGCTTGGTTGTGGCCCCGCGCCGCAAACGCGGCGATTAGCTCGGGCGCACGCTCCGCCAGGCCGGCCGTGGCTCGCATCTATGGCTGTCCTATTGCTGACCGCCTTCCTCTGCTGCCGAGCGGCGGTGGCCGCTGTGCCGCCCGACGAGGTCTGGCGGCAGGATGCGGCCTGTGTCTTCGACGCCTACCTCGACCTCAAGCAGCGCGCCTCCGAGGGCCCGCTCTCCGGCGAGCGACTCCAGGCCCTCCTCAAGGGCGCCGAGGCCTGTGGCGATTGGGCCACTGCCCTGGACACTGCCTTCACCCTCTCCACTTCGACGGCCAATCCCGCCTGCCTCGGCCGAGCCGCGTGGGTGGCGGCCGTTGCGGGCGACACGCAGGCCGCGGCGACCCATGTCGAGTGCGCCCTGGCCGCGGACCCCAACGAGCCCTCAGCCCTCAGCGCCAAAGCCTTGCTTAGTTGGGACGCCGCCACCGACGACAGCGCGGAAGCCGTCTCCTTCATCGAGGCCGCCGTCCAGGTGGACCCCCTGTGCGCCGAGGCCCTCGCCACTCACGCTCTCATCCTCCTCATGGGCGGCGAGCCGACCGCCGCTCTCTCCCTCCTGCGCCCAGTGCTCGAGGACAGGAATCTCTCCCCCTGGCCCTTTGCTGTCGCGGGCGCTTGCGCCTGGCGTCTGGAGGATCTGCCTGCCGTGGCCCGGTGGTGGGGAGCGCTGTCGTCGGCCTGGCCGGCCCATCCCCTCACGCGCCTGTGCCGGTCGGGGCTCTTTCCGGTGAGCAGGCGCCCCTCTCCCCAGCGCCTTCTGGCCGCCGCCTTCACCGGCGACAACCGGCGCGTCGTGCTCCAGTCGAGCCCGGGCCTCCTGACGGTCGCCGACGTCGCCGACTTCGACGGGCGCATCTTCGAGGCGCAGATGGACCTGAGGATCACGGACCTGGCCTGGACCGAAGGCAACCGCTGCGTGCTCGCCGCCGGCTCCTCTTCCGGGGACGGCAACCAGACCGAGCTGTGGCGGTGGGCCCCGCCGGGCCAGCCCGCGCTCGTCGCCCAGGGCAGGGCAGGACGGCGCAACCGCGTCCTCGGCTGTTTCAGGGGCGGGGCTCTGTATGTCTCCTACTGGCGCGAGGGGAGGAAGTACAACGTCGAGGTGCGCCGCCTCGCGGCCGACGCAAGTGACACGCAACTCCCCGCCATCCCTCTTGGCGGCGCCTGGCCTTCGGCGGCAGCCCTTGCCCCGGACGGCGACCTCGTGGTCTTCCGCTCTAGCGCCGACCGCCTGGTGGCCTGGCACACCGCGCGCAACGAGGCCGAGGAGCTGGTTCAGTCCGGCCTGGTCGTCATCCCCTGCGCCGTGGTGGACTCAGGGCGCGCCCTGGCCCTGCTCGTGCGAGGAGACACGTCCTACTGGCTGGCCGGCCTGCCCGTGGACGGCTTCCCTGCCCAGCCCGTGGTGCTCCTGCCGGGCGCCTTCCACCGGGTCGCCCTCTCGCCCGACGGCTCCCTCGGGGCAGTGAGCTCGGCCGGCTCCTCCCTCGTGCTAACCTTCCCCGGCGCTCGCGTCCGCGACGTCCTCTAGCCTAAGGCTCGCCCGACCCGCTACCATGTCTGGCGGAAGATGGACTCCACCAGGTCCATCGTCTTCGCTGCGTCCGTGAAGCAGGTCTCGGGCTCCTGGCCGGCCTTGATGCAGTCTATGAAGTGCCGGTTCTCGTGCCAGAACCCATAGGACTTGTGCCGCTCCTCGCTCCCGGCCGCCTCCGTCGCCGCGATGACCTCGACGTTGAGCTGGTTGTCCTTGTGCACGACCGCCTGGGTGTCCGCGTCGCAGAAGGCGGCGATCCCCAGACCATGCATCTCGAAGGTGTGCACGCGCCCGCCCGACATCCAGTTCCCGAGCAGCACGCCGATGCAGCCGTTCTCGAACTCGATGAGGGCGTTGAAGCTGGTGTCGAAGTGCCGTCCCAGTGAGCGCACACTGGATGCCACCTTGACCGGCTCGACGCCCGCCATGAACCGCAGCGCGTCCACGGCGTGGATGGCGTCGCTGGTCAGGATATCCACGGCGCCGTCGTAGTACGGCCCTGCTGCCCGGTGGTCCTTGTAGAAGCTCGCGACACACTGGTGGATGTAGCCGCCCTCGCTGCGCACCTTGTCCCGGCAGTACCGCAGCACCGGGATGAACCGGCGGTTGAAGGCCACCATGGTCAGGCAGCCCTGCTCTTCCGCCCAATGGGCCATCTGCCGGGTCTGCTCTCGCGACACGCCCGGCGGCTTCTCGATGAAGACGTGCAGGTTGCGCTTGAGCAGCCACACCACGATGTCGAAGAGCTGGTGCGGCGGCATCAGCACGTACACGGCCTGGGGGGCCGTCTCCTCGACCATCTTGCGGTAATCCGTATAGCGCCGCTCTATCCCGAACTTGTCCGCCGTGGCCTTCAGCTTGTCCTCAACGATGTCGCACAGCCCCACCAGCTCCACGTCCTCGAAGTCCGCCAGGGACGGGTAGTGGACGCTGTTCGCCATGCCTCCTGCGCCTATCAACGCTACCTTGACCTTGTCGCTCATCGCGTTCCTCCCTGCCTACGTAACCTGGTGTGGTACTGCCCGGCTGCCCGCGCGGCCCTTCACTCGCCGGCGCCGCGCACCTCCCGGCCCCTCCGCCCGTGGCTACTGCTTTGCTCCGGTGCTCCTCTTGAGCTCCTCGCTCAACCTCCGCGCGAACTCGGCGTTCTGCTCCTCGCTCAACTGGTGCGCGTCCTTCTCCTTGTCCAAGTCGTCCAGCGTCACCCCGTACTTCCTGCACACCTTCTCCAGCTCCGGCACGAACTGCTCCTCGCTTATCTTCTGCTGAGCCAAACGGTTGGTGATGACCGCCAGCTCGACCATCAGGTCAACGTACTGCTCATCCGTGAGCTTGGGCTTCGTGGGCTTGCCGGACTGCTCAGGCGTGGCCTCATCCCTACCCTCATCGCTCGCGTCCTTCGCTGGCTCGCCTGGGCGCCTCTTCTCCTGCTGGACGACCGTCTGGGAGTCCAGGTCCACGGCCGACGAGGGCCGGCCCGTAGGAGGCTGAGGCGTGGCGGGCATGCTGGCCCGCCGGCCACATCCCGTCAGGATCCCCGACGCCGCGGCCGTCGCGATCACCGCCGCGAAGACCAGCGTCGCAGTGCCTCTGGTCATGACGTTCCTCACTCCCATGCTGGGACGCACCTCGGCGGCCGCGGCCCTGGGCCCTCAGTCCGCCCTCGCCACGGCCTTCAGGGCCCTGCGCACCACGCCCCGTTCGGTCTCGAAGGTCAGCCGCTCCGCGGCCTCCTCGGCCGGCAGCCACGTAACCACGTCGAACACGCCGTCGCGCTCTCCCGTCGGCCCTTCCGCTTCGCGCATCAGATAGAAGGTCGTCCGCTTCCACAGCATCCGTCCGGTCTGCCTGTCGGGGAAAGGGTGCTCGGTCTCGCCCAGCTCGGCCACCACCTCGCACGCGAGGCCGGTCTCCTCCGCCACCTCGCGCAGGGCGGCCTGCTCGGGCTTCTCGCCCGGCTCGATTCGTCCCTTGGGAAGGCGCCACTCCGAGGGAGTCCCCTTGTGGAGGACCAGCACCTCTCGGCGCCCAGCCCTGACCCTCGTCACCACGCCCCCGGCGGCACGCACGGGTTCCTCTCGCGTCACTGACCGACTTCCTCGACGATTCGCTTGATGATCTCGTCGGCCGTGATCCCCTCGGCCTCGGCGGCGAAGCTTGGTATCACGCGGTGGCGCATGCTCGGCAACGCCAGCGCCCTGACGTCCTCCCGCGACACGGCCAGGCGCCCGTGCAGCAGCGCGCGGGCCTTCCCGGCCAGGATCAGCGTCTGGGTCGCCCTCGGCCCGGCCCCCCAGTCCACCCACTCCCGCACGAACCCCGGCGCCTCCCGCTCCTTGGGCCTGGTCATCCGCACCAGCCGCGCCGCGTACTTCAGCACCGTCTCCCCGACCGCCACCGCCCTCACCACCCGCTGCAGACGCAGCACCTCCTCACCGCTCATCACGGCCGTGGGCTCCTGCTGCGCGCCGCCGGTCGTGAGCGCCGCGATCTGCACCTCCTCCTCCTCGCTGGGGTAGTCCATGGTCACGGCGAACATGAACCGGTCCAACTGCGCCTCGGGCAGCGGATAGGTGCCCTCCTGCTCGATGGGGTTCTGGGTCGCCAGAACGAAAAAGGGCAGCTCCAGCGGGTAGGTGTTGCCGCCGGCGGTCACTTGACGCTCCTGCATGGCCTGCAGCAGCGCGCTCTGCGTCTTGGGGGGCGCGCGATTGATCTCGTCCGAGAGCAGAACGTTGGTGAACACCGGCCCCGCCGCGAAGCGGAACTCCCGCGCCCCCGTCGCCGCGTCCTGGTACAGGATGTCCGTGCCCGTGATGTCCGAGGGCATGAGGTCGGGAGTGAACTGCACGCGAGCGAACCGCAACTGCAGGCACTGGGCGAAAGTCCGCACGAGCAGCGTTTTGCCCAGGCCGGGCACACCGATGAAGAGGCAGTGACCGTCCGCGAAGAGAGCCACGAGAAGCTGCTGTATGGCGTCGTCCTGGCCCACCATCACCCGGCGCAGCTCTCCGAGGATTCGCTCCCGACCCTCGGCCAGTTGATTCGCCGCGTGCTGCGTGTCGCCGCCGTCGGGATTCATGGGGCTTTCACTGTCGTCCTGCGGTGGATTCGGCTGGCCTGTTGGCATGCCCCGCTATGATAGGCCGCCCGATGGCTGGTGGCAACCATGGGCCTGTCGGCGCTCGCCGACCGTGGGATTCCCCGGACCGGCCTGCTCGCGGGCGCATCGGCGGCCTGCCGAATCGCTTCGTGCCGCCGGCAAGGCAGCGATTGACCGCCCGGGTCTTTCACGTTACAATGGCGCCGCAGGTGTACCTAGACAAGATCACACGGTTCGCGAGGAGACCTGGAGGGATCGCGCCCGATGGCAGCGGAGAGCATGTGGGCGCCTGTGTGGCGCCTCGACGGCTTGGCCGATGAGGACCTGGCGCTGCTGGCTCGCCAGGGCTGCTCCAGTGCGGCCGAGTCCCTAATGCGCCGCTACCGGGGCCTCGTCGAGGGAAAGGCGCGCGTCTACTTCTTCGCCGGCGCCGACCGCGACGACGTCATCCAAGAGGGCATGATCGGCCTCGTGAAGGCCATCCGTGACTTCTCGGCCGACCGACGGTCCAGCTTCCGCTCCTTTGCCGAACTGTGTGTAACCAGACAGATCATCACGGCCCTCAAGAGCGCTCGGCGCTACAAGCACTCGGTCCTCAACAACTCCGTCTCCATTGACGTGGTGCTGAGCGACGACACGGACTGCGGGGTGCTGGGCGACGGCCTCCTCCTGGCGGAGGACGCTCCCACACCCGAAAAGCTGGCCGCCGCGCGCGGCGTCCTCGCTGTGCTATGTGCATGCGTCCAGTCCGAACTGTCTCCCCTCGAGCGGGCTGCCTTCCTGGGCTATGCGGCTGGCATGCCCTACCGCCAGATAGCGCGCCAGCTCCACTGTCGCACCAAGCAGGTGGACAACGCTCTCCAACGGGCCAAGAAGAAGATTGCCAGACGCCTGGTTCCCGTACTATGATTCTCGCCCGTCAGCGATCGCCAGGCGCCGACGTAGCTCAAAGGTAGAGCAGGGCACTTGTAATGCCCAGGTTGTCCGTTCGAGTCGGACCGTCGGCTCCACTAGTCGAGAGATCCGTCTGCTGTACCTTACTGGTGGAGGGGTGCCCGAGTGGTCAATGGGAGCGGACTGTAAATCCGTCGGCGTACGCCTACGCAGGTTCAAATCCTGCCCCCTCCACCACCCTAGTCCGGTTTTCAGACGCTGTGAGCACAATCGGGAGCCCACGTAGCTCAGCCGGCAGAGCGCGTCCTTGGTAAGGACGAGGTCACCAG
>CAZSOQ010000281.1:0-6240 GCA_964608495.1 uncultured Armatimonadia bacterium
GTCGTAGGCCTGGCCGAAGCCGAGCTGGTTGAGCTTGAACTTGGCGGCCCACTTGAGGGAATAGCGGGCCGTGTCGGGCCCCGGGAAGCCGCCGTCGTACTGGTGCGCGCGGATGCGGAAGGCCGGCCAGTCGGTGACCGTGGCCCGGCGGAGGACGATTGCCCCGTCGCGCACGGTCATGAGCTGCTGGAGGGACTGGGCGGCGTAGTAGGCCCCGAGGGCGTCGGAGCCCAGGGCCGCGATCACTTGCCCGTCGCCGCCGGGGCGCAGGGAGATGCGGTACCCCTCCGGGCGGGTCTCCTCGTCGCCGCCGCGGTCGGCGCCCTCGCTGATGCCCAGGAGGATGTGGGTACCGGCGGCGGCCCGGGCGGCCTCCGCGGATCCGGCCGTGAGCACTGGCAACAGGAAGCGGCGCTCGGTGGCCGGGACGCCGGCAAGGTAGCCCGCGCGGGCGCTGAGCTCGGCGGCGGCCAGCTTCACCGGAAAGGACGCGTCCTCGGCCACGATCACCGCGATGGGCGAGCGCCCCTCGCGGTCCACGAGGGTGGTGAAGGCGTCCTCGTAGCGCGCCTGCCTGGGCGTCGGGACGATCTCGCCGATGTAGTGGCCGTCGTAGATGTCCACGAGGTCGGCCTCGACGCCGAGGGGGCCGGGCCCTGCCCACAGGCCGCAGGTCGTCAGGGCGATGCCGATGCACCAGGTCATGGGTCCGCGCCTCCCGGAGGCCCAGCCTCTGCTGTCAGGCGTTCGTGCAGGGCGTCTTCCCGGCGCGCGGGGGAGGCCCTTCGGGGCGCAGGCGGCAGGAGAAGGGACGGGGAAGCGGGCCGTGGCAGGAGCTGAAGGGGAGGGCCTCGATGCGCCCCCGCGAGCCTGCGCGGGGCGCAGAGGCGGCAGCCGAGGCCGTGTCTGGTCGGGGCGGAGGGGGGCTGGTAGAATGCGCGCGTGCGCATACTCGTGTGCAACTACGAATTCCCACCCCTCGGCGGGGGCGGAGCTCCCGTGACCCGCGATCTGGCTGTCACTCTTGCCTCCCTGGGCCACGAGCTGGACGTGGTGACCATGGGCTTCCGGGGTCTGCCGTCGAGGGAGCAAGTGGCCGAGGGCGTCCAGGTCTACCGAGTGCCCTGTTGGCGTCGCCAGAGGCATATCTGCTCGACTGCCGAGATGGTGACCTTCGTGGCTCCGGCGGTCTGGCGGTGTCTGCAGCTCGCGCGGAGGAGGCGCTACGATGTCTGCCATACGCACTTCATCTTCCCCAGCGGCGTCGTTGCTCGGAAGCTCGCGGCGCTGACCGGCCTGCCGTACGTGATCACGGCCCACGGCTCGGACGTCCCCGGGTACAACCCGGACCGCTTCGGTCTGGAACACAAGCTCCTGCTGCCCCTCTGGCGCTGGGTCGTCGCCGGCGCAAGTGCCGTGACCTTTCCCAGCGAGTTCCTCCGCCAGCTCTTCCTGCGATCGGCTCGCAGACCCCCCGAGCTGGCGGTGATACCCAACGGCGTAGATGCAGCCGTCTTCCGCCCGTCGGGCCACGAGAACAAGGTCCTCTTCGCCGGGCGGTTGCTACGACGCAAGGGTGCCCACCTACTGCTGGAGGCCTTGACGGGCGTGTCCCTGCCAGGCTGGGAAGTGCACATCGCGGGGGACGGTCCGATGCGCGCCGAGGTGGAGCGGCTGGCCTCGCTCATGCAGACGCCTGTCGTGATGCACGGGTGGCTGGCCCAGGACAGCCCGACCTTCCGCCAGCTTTGGTCCGAGGCCAGCATCTTCGCCTTCCCGTCGCTGATGGAGAACTGCCCGATGGTTCTGCTGGAGGCCATGGCCAGCGGGATGGCCGTGGTCGCCGCGGCCACAGGCGGCAGCCCGGAAGTGGTAGGCGACGCCGGCATCCTGGTTGATCCAGACAACCCGGAGGCCCTGCGGCAGGCCATCATCGGCCTTGCCGGTGACCCGGCCCGCCGCCGGGCTCTCGGTGACGCGGCCCGTCGCCGCGTCGAGGAGCATTTCGCATGGCCAGTTGTCGCGAAGCTGTACGGGGAACTGCTGGGGCGCGTAGCCGGGGCCCGGTAGTCCGCCCGGCTCAAGCGGCCACTGGTGTGGAGCGGGGACCGGTCATGGCATCACCGAGCGATCCTGGGCGCGTGCGGATCCCGCCGGCTTGCTGGTTGGGGCTGGAGGACGTGGCGCGACCCTTCACACCAGCGGGCGGGAGGCTTTTCGTCAGGATGGAGGGGTGGCTCATGCGCCACCCGACCGCGGTGCGACTGGTGTTCAGCGACCGGTTCCGCCGCTGCGTCTCCCGGCCGCTGGCGCCGCTGCTGAAGCGCTTGAGGGGCGGCTCCCACTCCTGGTACGCTGAGACAGGAGAAGAGACGCAGCGACGAGAGCCCGAGTAGGGTCGCCGGATGGCCGGTTCGCTTCGTTCCCCTGCCGCGATTGCGGCCAACGGCGGTTGCCCGCGGCGGAGGAAGCTGCGCAAAGAGGTGCCTGCACGATGGTGGACTACGACCGCCTATGGCAGGAGTACCCCGACATGAAGAGATTCGGACCAGCTTCGCGGCACACCCAGCGGCTGGTCCTGAGGGAGCTAGGCCGGTTGCGGCCCTTCGACTCGCTGTGCGATATCGGATGTGGCGATGGAGCCTTGCTGGGATTGATCGCCGCGCGGTGGCCGACCACTCGGCTGTACGGTCTAGATTTGTCGTCGGAGGCGGTCGAGAGAGCCCGTAGTTCAGGCGCGGATGTGATGGTCGGCGACATTACCAGTCGCGTCTTGCCTTGGTGCTGCGACGTCGCCGTCTGCAGCGAGGTACTGGAGCATCTGCACGACGACATAGTCGCACTGCGCAACATCGGTCATGGGGCTCAGCAGCTTGTAGTCACTACCGTGGGTGGGCCGCTCACCGCCGATCTGCGCGATGCCGGTCACATCCGCCATTACACGCGTTGGTCCCTCCGCCAGGCGCTCGAGCGAGCGGACTGGGAAGTCGTCCGGCTGTTTAGCTGGGGGTTCCCGTCATACAACCTTTACAGGCTTGCACTTGCGGGCGGAGGCGCTCCCGCCGCGAAGGGGACGTATGGTGGCCTTGCGCGCTTAGCTTGTCTGGTGCTGTACGGGATTCTCTTCCTGAACCTCCCCGGGCCAGGTTGGCGGCTTGTCGCTGCCGCGCGCAGGAAAGGAGGCCATGTCGGTGGGAGGGAACAGCCAGGAGATCCCACCGGCTGATCCGCGGTCTCCCCGCGGCGGATGAGGCGTACTCGTCATCTGCACCGCTGGGGCGGCCAGTTTCCTCGACCGTGGGAGGGGCAACACTTGGGCCAGCACACGCAGACTGCTAGGCGAGCCCCGTGGCTGAAATGGCTGAGGGTGGCAGGTCTGGGCGGTGTGGGGGGCCTGCTTCTCTGGCTCGTGGCCCGCCAGACGCAGTGGGACGACTTCGCCGGGCGCTTGGCAAGGATTGCCTGGCTGCCCATGCTGTCTGGCATCGTGGCCTTCTACCTGCCCTGGCTCTGGCGCGGACTGCGCCTATGGCTGCTTCTTGGACGGCAGACTGCCCCAGGCCTCACCATCGCCGCAACCTCCGCCTGCGAGTTCCTCGGCTGGCTCCTGCCTGCGGGCACCGGGTATCTGAGCCTCCCGCCGGTGCTTGGGCGCTATCTCGGCATCCAACTCACCTGGGGAGCCAAGGCCCTGGTCGCCGTGCGGCTGTTTGACATGGTGGCTCTGACCGCGACGGCGGCTGTGGCCTGCGCCTGGGCCGCAGGCGTCTACCCGCCCTTGAGGCTGGTGGGCATTCCGAGCGCCGCGGTGGCGGTGCTGGGCCTCGTGTCGCTTATCTGGCCGGACGGTGTCGGACGAGCAGCACTGTGGCTGTGGAGATGTGTCGGGGGGCCCTCCGAGGGTAAGGTCGGGAGCTTTGTCGAGGGAGCTCTTACGGTCAGGGATGCCCCGGCCTTCCGGCGGCTCGTGCCGGCCTTGGCAGCCGTGAGTCTGCTGATCGTCGGGTCCCGGATAGCGGCTCTGTGGCTTATGTGCGAAGGCCTCGGGGCGCCGCTCAGCGTCGGCGGGGCCGCGTACGCCTGGAGCGTGACCAGCCTGCTGGGACAGGTACCCATCCAGCCCCCCGGCATGCTCGGAGTGGCCGATGCCATCAACACGGGCGTGTTCGCCTCGCTGGGCTGGACGCGGCAACAGGCGGCCGAGGTGGCGCTGGGGGTGCGCGTAATGGTCACGCCCTTCATGCTGCTACTGGGCGGCCTAGCCTGGGCGGTGCTGGCCGCCAGACACGTGAGGCCCACCGGCCCCGGGGAGTGACGTCACGCGCAGACGGTGTGAGACCCTATGGCAGAGGGCGCAGGAACTGGGCGGTCTCGCGCGCAGCGGCCACCTCGTCCGGGATGCCGTGGCCCAGCTCTAGCGACAGCACACCCTCGAAGTCCGCCGCCCTGAGGGCCGCGATCAAAGCGGGCCAGTCGAGCAGGCCACGCCCCGGCGGCGCGAAGGCGAAGGCCTGGCCGTTGCCCATGTAGAAGCTGTCCCTCGGCAGAGGAGCGCCCACGACGAGGTCGGTCACCGTGGCGTCCTTGGCGTGGGCGTGGACAATGCGCTGGCCGAGGGCCTCGATGAAGGGGATCGGGTCCTCGTGGTGGTAGGGGAAGTGGCTGGGGTCGAAGTTGATGTACAGGTCGTCACGCCCCACCAGGTCCAGCAGGCGGCGCGTCGTCTCCAGGTTGCCCACGAGGTAGACGAATACCGGCTCGATTGCGAGGCGCACGGCGGTGAGCGCGGCGTAGTTACACAGCCGCGTGTAGGCGTCCGCGAGCTGCTCCCAGGCCCTGGCCTCCTCCATGCCCGGGCGCAGGGGGCCGGAGACGGTGTGGACGACGTCCACGTCCATGGCCTCGGCGAGGTCTATCATGTGCATGGTGTGGCCCAGGCGGCGCAGGCGCTCGCGCTCGTCGGGGAAGATATAGTCCACGTGGACCTGCAGAGCGGAGATCCCGAGGCCGCTGGAGCGGATATCGGCGGCGAGGTGGGCCGCCGCGCCCTCGTCCCAGGAGCCCAGGTCGGCGCAGGGGGCGGCGCCGGCGAGGTCGCAGCCGCCGAGCTCGACGCTGTCGTAGCCCATGCCGCGCGCGAGGGCGGCTCCCTCGCGGAAATCGCCGACCTTCAGGCCGGTGACGCTGAGGAGAAGGCCAAGCTTCACGGGCGGTCCCTCCCTTTGGGACTGGTGGTCTCAGGCGACGTCGGTTGCGTCAGGCGCGCGGCAAGGGGGCACGCCGCATGGAGCGGCCGAGCGCGCGGCCCAGGTGCTGAACGAGCAGGGGCACGAGATGGGACGCGAACCCGCGGAAGCTGTAGTCGGCCGCCCGGCTGAGCGCGGTGGGCTCGAGGTTGACCTCGACGATGAGGATGCCGCGCTGCAGAGCCGCCACGGGCAGGGAGGCGGCTGGCTCGACCTCAAGGGATGTGCCCACAACGACGAGCACGACGGCCTGCTCGACCAGGGACTGGGCCTCCTGCCAGGCGGCGGTGGGCAGGGGCTCGCCGAAGAGGACGATGTCGGGGCGGATGATGCCTCCGCAGGCGCAACGGGGGGGCAGCTCGGCCAACTGCATGGGCAGGCAGTCATGCAGGCAGCCGCAGACCATGCAGCGGAACCGTGAGGCGTTGCCGTGGAGCTCGACGACGCGCCTGCTGCCGGCGGCCTGATGGAGGCTGTCAATGTTCTGGGTGACCACCACGGCACGGGCCTGGGGCCTGACGACCTCGTCCATCTCGGCCAGGGCGTAGTGAGCGGCGTTGGGGCGCGAGCCGCTGAGGGCCTCGCGCATCTGCTGGAAGAACTCCCAGGCCAGGCGCGGTGTCTGCTGCAGGGCCCTGGCCTCGGCCATGGCGCGCAGCTCGGGGCGACCCCAGAGGCCCTTGCGGCCCCTGTAGGTGGGTATGCCGCTCTCCGAGGACACGCCGGCGCCTGTGAGGATGACGATCGTGGTGTTGGGCTCTGTGGCCTCGGCGATGGCCGAGGCACACTCGCGCAGCTCATGCTCCGCCATCGGGACGGCCCCTTTCGGTTGCTTCAGCAGGATTCTACCACCGGCAAGCGGAAGTTGCCAGCGTTGCCGTCCGGGCGTAGCGGAGGCAGTGACGGGCGGGAAGGACGCGGGCACAGCAGTGTAGGGATCCCCGGTGGGCGGTGGTGGGTGAAGCGCGGGGGGGGCGCGCGCCGGGAGCCGCGT
>CAZSOQ010000282.1:0-6208 GCA_964608495.1 uncultured Armatimonadia bacterium
GCCCTACTCGGCCTCCTGGAGCGCCCTCAGCACCTCCCATGCGACGTACCAGCGGGGTGGCCGCCCAGGCCGGGCGCGGACCGCCCGAAGGATCCCAGCTATCTCATCGCCCGCTTCCACTACCATCCCTTTCTCAAGCATTGCTTCGATGGCCTTCTGGGCAGTCGGCCGGCTCACCTTCAGCTCGCGGGCTATCCGGGGAACGTTCACGAAGGGAGTCGCGAAGAGCAAGTCCACAGCCTGAGCAGCAGCCCCGGAGCCCGTGCCTCCCATGAGCCTGCGCCACTGCTCCCTCAGCTGCAGTAGACTGTTCGCGCTGTCCGCGGCCGCACGCGACTGCCCGGCTACCGCCCGCAGGAAGAACTCGATCCATTCCTCCCATTCACCCTGTTGGCTCACCCGCAGAAGCCGATCGTAGTACTCGTCACGATGGCGGTGGAAATGGGCGCTGAGGTACAGCAGCGGCCGCGGCAGGAGGCCCCAGGCACACATCGTCAGGACGATAAGAAGACGCCCGATGCGCCCGTTCCCATCGGCGAAAGGATGGATCGCCTCGAACTGGTAGTGCGCAATCGCGCAGCGCACCAGGGGAGGCAGTGTGTCTTCCTGGTTCACGAAGGCTTCCCAGTCGGCGAGTACACGCTGCAGCTCTTCGGGTGGCGGCGCCACGTAGGTCGCGTCCTCTAGGCGGCAGCCCTGGCGCCCGATCCACGTAGCACCGCGCCGCAGTTCGCCCGGGACTGCTTGCCCACCCCTCACGCCCTGCATTAGCACGGCGTGCAGCTCGCGCACGAGCCGCAAGCACAAGGGCAGTTCCCCCAGCCGCCTCAGCCCGTGGTTCATCGCGGCAAGGTAGTTGACCACTTCGCGCAGGTCGCGCAGCTGCAAAGTGGCTTCCTGTGGTTCCTGTCGCTCAACCTCCGCCTCGAAGTAGAGCAGCTCGGATAGCGATGTCTGGGTGCCCTCGATGCGTGTGCTCAGCACTGCCTCCAATCGCTCGTGCGCCGTGACGAACAGGTCGGGGTTTGGCACGTACCGCCCCAGCGCAGCTACCTCTCCCAGGGCACGGTCTGCTTCTGACAGTACCGCGACAAGAGAGGGCCGGAACTCGAGCTTTGGCGGCAAGGGGCGCGGCACGAAGGCCTCGTAGGCCGCCCCCGCGGGTGCCTGTACCACTACGACGCTCCCGGCCCGCTCGCTGGTGAAATCCGCTCGCCGCATGGTTGCACGGCTCCTCCATCCCCGCGCGAGGGGTATGACAGTAGCATTTTACTCAATCCCGCGGATTAGTAAAGCCAAACGGGGTCGGCCTTACAAAATGCGCCTGCGTGGTGGCACGAAGCTCTTCGCTCCGCGCGGGATGCATCCGCAGCAAAAGCGCGCGAAGACCTGCCTCTCGCCTGGCTTCCGGGGCTCCGAAGCGTGCTCTCGGACCTCCCCCTCGGGCTGGGCCGGCTCCTCCTGGGCCACCTCTATCCCCGCCTAGACACGCGCCTTGCCCTCTGTCACTGCTCCCTGCCCGCGAGGTGGCTCCAGTGGTCGGTTGGTCTGGGCTCATCAAGCGCCGAGGGCAAGCTGACGGTGCGCGGCACGAGGACGGCCGGGCCGAATCTGATGATCACCAGGGCGGTGCTGATCCCCGGGGACTGAGTATGGCCGAGGCCGGGAGTAAATGAATGCCGCTTGCTTGGCCTACTCGGGGCAGTTCGCGCAACATGCCTTGCAGATCAAGCCAAGACCGCCGACGTGGTGTGAGGCTTGCTTCCCCGCGCAGGAGGGTCCCGGGATGCAGGCTAGCGCACGGATACCTCCAGGCCCTGATTGTCTATCGCGACGTTCACGCTGGCCCGCAGGTTGGCCTCGTCGCGCACGAAGGCGAAGTACTGCTGGAGGCGCTGGGCGCAGTTGACGCTGTTGTGGGCCAGCACCAGCGCGCCCGGCGGCAGCTTGTCGTAGGCCATCTTCAGCATGTCCAGGTAGATGCCCTTCCCCACCCCCGGCGGGCCGTCGGCGTCCAGGTACAGCAGCCAGATCCGCCCGGGGTAGTTGGCGAGCACCTCCAGCGCGTCGGCGGCCACGATCCGCGCCACGCCCGTCGGATCAATCCTCCGCACGTTGGCCTCCGCCTGGGCGGCCTTCTCGGCGTCTATCTCGACCCCGACCAGGTCTTCGGCTTCGTAGCAAGCCCCCGGCCCTACCGCCGCCCCGGCGTTCGCGATGAAGGTGTTGCCGCAGAACACCCCCGCGGCGATAACCACTCGCGGCTGCGCGATGGCGTTGATCGCGTACATCAGCCGCTGCATCCGGGGGGTGATGGCCGTCCAGGGGATCTCGAAGTGCTCCCGGACGGCCTCCCGGTAGGCGAGCATTCGGGCGTGGTCGTAGCGCGTGTGCGGGAGGGCGCCCGCGCGCTGGAGCGTGGCGAGAGCGGCGTCCACGACGGCGATCTCCCGCTCCGGGGGTTCCAGCTCCCGGTGCGGGTTGTGGTAGTCCATCTTGTAGCTGGCCCAGTCGTCCGCGCGATGCTCGCAGAACATGGTCTCTCTCCCGCCGGGGAAGTGCCGCAGGGACCCGGGGGTATTCCCGGGGTCCGGGGCGCTCCCTCCGAGGGCCGGTGCGACGTGCGGCGCGGTCTCCGCCTCACGAATCCAGCGGGCAGGGCCGGGGGCCGCGGTGGGCGAAACCACCCCCAATCATCGCTGCGGGGGGTGCCGTGCTGTGAAGATCCGCCTGTGCCTGGTGCTCCTGGTGACCTGTCTGACCGTGGCCGTGGCGGCCGGCGCGACTTATCACGTGGCTCAGCAGGCGCCGGGCGCGTCGGACGACAACCCGGGTAGTCTCGAACAGCCGTGGCTAACCATCGGCAAGGCCGCCGAGACGGCCCAAGCCGGAGATGCCGTGTACATCCACGCCGGCGTCTACCGCGAGGCCGTGAAGGTCAAGAACGAGGGCGCGCCGGGGGCGCCGATCGAGTTTCGGGCCTCCGAGGATGACGAGGTGGTACTGGAAGGGACGGACCCGGTCCCGGCGGACCAGTGGCAGCCCGTGGAAGGCTTCACCAAGGTCTATGCCATGCCCCTGGAGCGCGACCCGGGCCAGGTGCTCGTGGACAGCAAGCCCATCTACATGAAGGTCGTGAAGCTCGGCCCCACGAGCTGGGAGCTGGGGCAGCTCACGGACGAGGACGTCGGCTGGTGGCAATGGGATTCGGCAGGCAAGCGGCTGCTGCTCAACCTCGGGGGCGGCAATCCGGCGGCCGAGCACCGGATCGAGGTGCCCGTGCGGGTCCACGGCTTCATCCTCAGCTCCCGCTGTCGGCTCACTGGCATCCACGCGCGCAACTACGCGAACGTCGGCATCACTACCGGCGCGGACGACGTGGTGATCGAGGACTGCCTGGCCACGGGCTGCCGCATCGGGATCCGGGTGACGGGATGGAACCGCACGGGCACCATCGTGCGGCGCAACACGGTCATCGGCTCCCTGGCCGACGGCATGCACCACTCGGACCGGCCGCGCGGGGCACGGATCGAGGAGAACCTGCTGATCCGCAACTGCCTGAACCCGTGGCACTCGGTGGGCTGGGTGGGCTCGATGAAGATCAACGGGGCCTATGACCTGATCTACCGTCACAATGTCGTGCTCGAAGGGGGCAATCGCGAGACGCCCAACGGATGGGACGGCTGGGGCCTGTGGGGCGACTGCCTCATCGGGCGGGTCTTCTACGTGGGCAACACGGCGGCCCACAACGAGCACGCGGGGCTGTACATCGAGCACGGGATGGCCGACACGCGGGCGTACTACAACACGCTGTACAAGAACGACATGGGCATCACGTGCCGGGCGTCCCAGCGCGGCGTGTTCCTGCACAACTACGTCGAGGGCAGCCGCGGCTCGGGTCTGGCGGTGTGGAAGGCCGTCGAGCCCTACCCGACGGTGAACAACGTCTTCGGGCACAACCTGGTGCGCAATTGCCCTCAGCCGCTGGTGGTGCAGCAGCCACCGCAGTTCATAGACCACAACGTCTACTGGCCGCTGACGGCGGACGCGCCGGCTTCAGTGGGAGCGGGGAAGTTCGCGACGCTGGGCGAACTGAGCGCGGCCGAGGGCTACGAGCGGGAGGGCGAGGTGGCTGACGACAGGCCCGAGGACCTGGGGATAGCGCTGGTGACCTTCCGCGTGGCCGATGCCGCCGACCCCGACGAAGTGCTGATGATGATCGGCAATAACGGCTGCGAGCTTGACGACCCGATAGACAACGATACGCTGCCCTACTTCTGGCGGGCGGGCACGGGCGACGGCGTCGAGCGCGAGGTGACCTACTGGGTCTACGCCGGGCTGCCGGAACCGAAGGGCAGATTCGTCAGCACCCTGCCACTGTACACGTACACCTACCGGGGAGCGGGCGCGACGGTCTGCTTCGCGGAGTTCCAGGAGCCGGCGGCCCGCAGTGGCAGGCGCTGCCTCGAGGTCTGCGGCGTGACTCCCGAGCGCATCCCCGAGGAGGGTATGGGATGGTGGACGCCGGTGCTGCCGGCGCGTCCGGGCGACCGGATCAAGGTGTCGTACTGGGTGCGCGGCCAGGACCTGAAGCCCACGGGCGACACGGCCCTGGCGGCCTTCGCCGAGTTTTCGAGCTACACCGGCCAGCGGCGGACCCGTGCGAGCCTGACACCCGCCGACAGGAAGATCAGCGGCACCTTCGACTGGGAGCAGGTGGAGGCCACGGTCACCGTGCCCGAGGCCGCTCGGCGCGTGGCCTTCTTCTTCGGCCTGAAGCCAGCGGAGGGCGAGATGCTCTTCGACGATTTCTCCCTCGGCGTCGAAGCTGCTCCCGCGGAGGCAGGGCCGACCACGGCGGCCGAGCCGCCCGCGGTGGGCCTGGAGTGTTCCCTGCGGGGCGAGACCCTCACGATCAGGGCCGACTATAGCCGCGTCGAGGGCCTGGAGGAGGGCGACACGCTGCGGATCAGGCTGAAGCGAGAGTGGATGCCCCTGGCGACGAAGACGGCCCCCGTGGACGTGGCGAAGGGCACCTCGGAGGTGGAGATGGAGGCCCCGGATCTGGCGCCGGGCGCGCACAGGCTTTACGCGGAGGTGCTGGGCCGGGACGGCGCCGTCAAGGCCGCGGCGCGCATCACCTTCACGGCCCCCCGGCGCTCGCCCGAGGAGGGCAAGCCTCGGGAGGACCGGATATCGCTCGAGGGCCTGTGGCGGGCGAGGATCACGGCGAAGCTGCCGGCCGTGGATGACCTGGCGAAGGCTCACGCGGACCCCGGGATCAGCGACGAGGCGAAGCGGCTGGTGGTTGAGGGCGTGGACGACTCGAAGTGGGGGGAGCACCGGGTTCCGGGCGCGTGGGAGGAGTATGGCGAGGAATGGGCCGCGGTGGACGGCGAGGTGGTGTACCGCAGGAAGATCGTGGTGCCGCCGGACTGGTTCGGCAAGGATCTCCTGCTGTCGCTGGGGCCGGTGGATGACTACGACGTCACCTTCTTCAACGGGGTGCAGGTGGGGGCGACGGACGAGAAGACACCGGAGTTCTATGCCCACCCGCGCCGGTACGTGATACCGGCCGGACTGGCCAAGCTGGGGGAGAACCTCCTGGCGGTAAGGGTGTTCGATCGCGGGCTTGGCGGCGGGTTCATGGGCAAGCCGGAGGCGCTGTTCCTCGAACCGAAGGAGTAGGTCACGGGCTACTGGGCGCGGGTCGCGGGGAGGCTCACCCGCGCGTCGGCGGCCTTGCTGGGCAAACCTGGAGTTGGCGAATGAGAGGGAAGCCCGCGAACGCCTCGGCTCACCCGCGCGTCGGCGGCCTTGCTGGGCAAACCGGCCGCGGGGGGATTTGCCAAAAGTGGCCGTTATGCGCCAATATACTACCGTCGGTAGCGGTCAGCCTGGGCGTCCGCGCACTGAGCGGGCGCGGAAGGCTTCAGGGGCAGGCGATACCAGGAGGGGGTAAGGATATGAGTGGCACGAAGGTCCTCTTGGCTGTACTGGCGGTCTTGGCTTGCAGGGTAGTGCTAGCCGGCGACGTGAAGTGCGTGGTGACACGGGCGGGAGCTCCGGTAGCGGGGGCGGCGGTGACCCTGGACCCCGGCGGAGCCACCGAGACGACGGGCGCTGACGGGACGTGCAAGTTCCGCGGCCTCCGGGCCGGCACCTACCGCGTGAGCGCCCAGAAGGACATCGGCGGAGTGCTCCACGG
>CAZSOQ010000283.1:0-4684 GCA_964608495.1 uncultured Armatimonadia bacterium
GTCCACGCCCGCCGTGGACCGGCAGGGCGAGTTGGTCAGGGCCGAGGCCCTGGCCGCCGCGCTGCAGGACTACATGCGCAACCCCATCATCACCTACGCCCACGACTGGCTCAATCCCATCGGCCGCACGGTCGAGGCCCGCGCCAGCGAGGCCGGCCTGCACGTGCGCATGCAGCTTGGGCGCACGGCCCGCGCCCGCGAGGTATGGCAGCTCATCGAGGACCGCATCCTCCGCAGCCTCTCGATCGGCTTCAACGCCGGGCCCGAAGACGGCTACGAGCGCGACGGCGTGTGGTACTGGACGCGCATCGAGCTGCTCGAGATCGCCGTGGTGCCCATCCCGGCCAACCCGCAGGCGACCATCAGCATCGCCCGCCAGCTCGGGCTGGACACGACACCCCCCGTGGTGCTGCGCGCCAAGGCCCGGGAAGCGGCCGCCGATGAGGTAGCGAGGCGGGTGCGGGAGGTTATCGAAGCCGCGGAGTCGGGGCGGAAGTCACCGACCGCGGCGCCCGGGGAGACGGTGCCGCAGGCCGATGGGCAGAGCGCCGATGAGACGCCCTCGCCTGACGTCCTCCTGGCCGCGATCGTGCGCCACCTCGACCCCGAGACGGTGGCGAAGCTGTCGGCGGCGCTGGGGTCCGCGTTGCCGGCAAAGTAGGGACCACCACACCACCACCTCCGCGGGCTAAAGCCCGCGACTGCGAGAGGCGGGGCTGAAGCCCCGCCGCGCCCGCCCGACCACGCCTAGCCTGTCCCCATCGCCGGCACCGCCGGCTCCTACCGAGGCTCGCGGGCCGTCTTCGCCCCACTACCGCCCGTCCAGGGTCAGCATCGCTGCGATCGTCGCCCGCACCACCAACGCCGCGTTCTCGAAATCGCAGTTCGCCGGCACGTCGCACTCGCAGTGGTAGCACGGGTCGGCGTAGGGGTAGGAGCCGAGGTTCATGATCGCCGCCCCGTACCCCGCCTTCACGAAGGACCCGTCGTCGTCGCCCGGCGCATTCCGCTGGTGCTTCCTCTGCTCGATCCCGAGCTCGTAGCGCTCGTTCATCTCGGCCATCAGGTCGGCCAGCGCCTCGCCCTCGGGCGTGGTGTACAGGGTCACGTTCTTCCTTCGGCCCGCCCGCGTGTCCGCCGGGGCCTTGCGCCCCAAGCTGTCCACGTTGAACACCGCCGGGATTCTCTCGCCCCGCGCCCGCGCACCCTCCGCCGCGTTCACGCTCGTCCAGGGCGCGTGCTCCTCGTTGCACCAGATGCACCACAGCCGCCGCCGCGTCGGCACCTCCGCCAGCACCCGCGCGATCTCCAGGTTCCCGGCCGTGCCGATGCCGTTGTCGTTGGCCCCGGGCGACGCGCACCAGCTCTGCGAGTCCTTGTGCGAGATCGTCACGATCGTCTCGTCCGGCACGTCCGTCCCCGGCTTGCGCACGTAGAGGTTGTAGGCTGTGTACCAGGGGTCCTCGGGCTGCGGGGGCGAGTACTGGCTCGACTTGGGCTTGCCGCGGTCGCGCCGGAAGGCCTGCACCTGCACGCCCTCGCGCTCGACCTCATAGCCCCACGAGCGCAGTTGCGCCTCGATGTAGTCGTCGGCCTCGTACAGGGTGCAGCAGTCGTGGCCGGGCAGCGTGAAGTTCAGCGTCCGCCGCGGCAGCGGGTCCTGGGCGAGGTACAGCACGTGCTCGCGCAGGCGGTCGGGTTCGACGCGCGCGATGATCTCGCGGATGCGGTCGGCGGTCATGGTGCATCAGTCCTCCCGGGTGACGCGGGTCGAGCCGGCGGGCGGCCGGACGGTGGAGGGTTCGCCGGACCGTCGAGCGCGCCTGCCGCTGGCGGACGGCTCGGGGAGGCGTGAAGGAGGGCCGCGGCGTCGCCCGCGGCATCCCGAGACGCACCCGACGAAGACGGGGCCCCGGGGCATGCCGTAGCCGCAGGCTTTAGCCCGCGCCTACGCTCGTTCGAGGTCTCGATGGCGGCCAAGGTCTGCTCGGTGCGGCGGTGGCCGGCGGTGGTGTGCTCCGCGCCCCGTCCCCCTCAGCCTCGGCCGGTACCCCAAGCAGTGCTCTGAGTTCCATCCACAATGAGGTGAAGACAAGAATGGGAGAACACGACGAACTGGCGCAGGCCCTGGCTGACAAGCTGCGCCAGGCCATGGGCGAGGTCAACGCGACCCTCGCGGCGCGCGAGGCCCATGGCAAGCTCAACGACCCCCTTGTCCGCGAGGAGATCGAGCGCTTGGTGGACGCCCGCCTCGCCGAGGCCCGTACCGAGGCCACGGCGCGCGCGGCGGCCGACCTGCAGCGGAAGTTCGAGCTGGTGGTCCACGACACGGCGGCGGACGCCCTGTCCGGCTGGCCGCCCTCCGAGGAGGCGCTGGTGCAGCCCACCGACGACGAGGGCCTGCGGTCCTTGCAGAAGGCCAACGACGAGCTGTACCTGCTCAGCACGCTGCTCGGGCGCCCCGCCATGCGGCTGAAGTACTTCGAGCAGCTCCAGCACCAGGGCCTGCTGTCCAAGGCGCTGGCCACCACGGTCTCGGGCGCCGGCGCCGAGTGGGTCCCCCAGGGCTTCTCGGCCCGCCTGGTCGAGGCCGTTCAGGCCGAGCTGCGCCTCTCCGGCCTCCACGACCACATCGCCATGCCCACCAAGTCCTACCAGCTTCCCGTCGAGGGAGCCGACCCCGTGCCCTATCTCACCTCGGAGAACACGGAGGTCTCGGACAGCGACATCACCACGGCCAACGTCGTCCTCGACGCCGTGACCGTCGCCGCCCGTCAGCTCTTCTCCGCCGAGATGGGGGAGGACAGCGTGGTGCCCATCCTGCCGCGCCTGCAGGTCCAGCTTGCCCGCGCCCTCGCCCGCGGCATCGAGAACGCCATGCTCAACGGCGACACCGCCGAGATGCACATGGACTCCGACGTCACCGACGCCTCGGACGTGCGCAAGGCCTGGATCGGCTACCGCCGCAAGGCCCTGACCGACGACGGCGCCAACGCCCAGATCACCGGCCTCACCGCCGAGGGCCTGGTGGGCATCAAGAAGGCCATGGGCGCCTACGCCATGGACCCCGCCGAGTGCGCGTGGGTCGTGGGCACCTCGGTCTTCAACCAGCTCCTGCTGCTGCGCGACGAGTCCGAGAACCCCATGGTCAGCACGGTGGACAAGTACGGTCCGCAGGCGACGGTGGTCACCGGCGAGCTGGGGCGCCTCTTCGGCATCCCCATCGTCGTCAGCCCCCTCGTCCGCGAGGACCTCAACGGCAGCGGCGTCTACGACGGCATCACCAAGACCCAGACCGTCCTCTTCCTCGTCAACCGCAGGGCCTGGGTGCTGGGCGACCGCCGGCGCATCACGCTGGAGACCGACAAGAACATCGCCAGCCAGCAGCTCCAGCTCGTGGCCACCTGGCGGGGCGACTTCGCCCACTGCTTTGGCTCCGCCCTCACCGTGGGCATGGGCTACGACATCACGGCCTAGCGCGTCGCGCCGCGCCGGCCACGGCTCCGGCCTCCCTGGCCCACAAAGACGCAGAGCGGCGGGCTCTCGCTCGCCGCTCTGCCTATCCTCACGACCCAGCTAAGTTCCCCTGCCACCCGGGGGCAGGCCTGCCCACCGGCCGGCTTCCCGTCGCGACGGCGCCCGATCCGAGGGCGCGGACGACGGCTTGGCCTACTGGAAGGGGTTCATCATCACTGACCAGCGCGACAGCAGGTCACGGTCGCTCTGCCACTTCACGTGCCCGTCCACGAAGGCAATGTTGGACCCGCCGTTGTGGCGACCATAGGTGTCCGGGCAGGGCTGGCCGGTGGCGGCGTCAATGCCGTCCAGGCTCCCGTCCTGCCAGCCCAGGGTGCGCGAGTCGCAGCACACGTTGGCGAATACAAAGGTGCCTTGCCCGCCGAACATGTGCGCGCCGTCCCCCATCATCAGCGTCTCGGCCGGCGCCGTGACCCGACCCAGCTTCAGCCCGGCGATCCCCACTCCCGTCGAGGCCTCGTAGAAGATCTGCTCGTTCCACGAGTACCCGATAGACGCGGGCCCGGGGAACACGTACATGGGACTCGCCCAGCCGTACTGGTCCCACCCTTCCGGCAGTCCCGCGACCCGGGGCGGGTCGTTCCCGGACGGGCAGCAGTTGATCTGCGCATTCTTCACATAGGGGAACACGGCCGCCGCTGGCGCGAGCGGGCGAGTGTCAGCGGGCTGGAAGCGGTTCCACACGACGAACTTCTCGTCGTAGTCCGAGATGTACATCAGCATCCCAAGGGCAAGCTGCTTGCAGTTGCTCTGACAGCTTGCCTGCTTGGCCTTCTCGCGAGCCTTGGCGAACACGGGAAAGAGGATGGCCGCCAGGATCGCGATGATCGCGATGACCACCAACAGCTCGATAAGCGTGAAGGCTCTCTTCACAATGCACACCCCCTCGAGCTTGGCATGGTACTGCGACTGGTTGGCACGGTGCTGCTGCTACTCACAGGATAGCGGCCTGAGCGAGAGCGCGCAAGGCCCCGCGTCTCCAGGACCCATGGCTCCTCTTCGCCGCCGGGGTTTGCGGTCTGCACGAGGTGCGCCGCGATTGGCAGCCTTGGGGAGGCCTGGCGCGGTGTCTGTCCGTTGTGGGAGGGCTGGCGCCATGTCCCTCTGTTGTGGCAGGGCTGACGCCATGTCCCTCTGTTGTGGCAAG
>CAZSOQ010000283.1:4784-6135 GCA_964608495.1 uncultured Armatimonadia bacterium
CGCCATGTCCCTCTGTTGTGGCAGGGCTGACGCCATGTCCCTCTGTTGTGGCAAGGCTGACGCCATGTCCCTCTGTTGTGGGAGGGCTGGCGCGGTTTTCGCGCCAGCGCGACGGCCTTGCACTCCGCTTCGCCGGTACCTAGCCCTAGCTAATCGCTTCCTCCGTCGCCGAGGGAGTAGAAGTCGCTCCCTCGCCTCCCACCAACTACAGCCTCCGCGGCACGAGTCGCTTTGCCGTCGCCGGCAGCGCGGCCCCTGCGACCGCCCGACCCACGTCCTGTCCCCAACCTTCGATCCCAAGGAGGACCTGCCTCATGCCCCTCTGCGACGCCGATGCCGTCGTGCGCTACGCCGGTCTCAGCGACCCGGACTGGGACCTGCTCGAGGCCCTCGTCCAGCGCGCCTCGGCCGCCATCGAGGACTACTGCGGCTGCGCCTTCGCCGCCGCGCAGCACGACGAGCTTCACGACATCCGCTCCGGCCAGAGCGAGGTCGCCCTGCGCCACTACCCGGTCACGGCCCTGGCCGAGCTGCGCGACGGCGTGACCGCCACCTCGCCCGGCTGCGTCCTGAGCCCCGAGGAGTACCTGCTCGACGCCGACGCCGGCCTGCTGCGCCTGCGCGACGACTGTTTCACGCCTGGGCGCGCCGCCGTGCGCGTGGTCTACACCGCGGGCCCCGAGGCGCCGCCCGGGCCGGTCGTGCAGGCGGCTGTGATGCTCGCCGCCGACTGGTACCGCAATCGCCCCGACGGCCGGGCTGTGCGCGAGGACTACGACGGCTACTCGGCGGCCTACGCGGCCGAGGCGATCCCCCCGCGCGTGGCCCGGCTGCTCGATCCCTACCGGCGGAGGCGGCTGGCATGAGCTTCGCCGCGCTGCTGACCGACACGGCCCACGTCTACGCGCGCTCGGCGGGCCAGGACCACTGGCACCGCGTGACCCGCGAGCCGGTGGCCTGCCGCGTCGTCCAGCTATCGCCGGGGGACGTGGAGTTCGGGCTGGAGGGCCTGCGCTCCGAGGTCACGCATCGCGGCCGCTGCCTGCCGCGCCCCGAGGTGCAGGCGGGGCGGAAGGTGGTGCTGGGGGACGGCCGGGCCTTCATCGTCGTGGCCCTGCGGCGGGTGAGCCATCCTGCGCCGGGCGGCCACCTGGCGCTGAGCCTACGGTCGTTCCCGGAGGACGAGTAGGGGAGAGGCGGGGACCCGGCCGCGCCGCCCGTAGTCGCAGGCTTTAGCCTGCGGGGGTGGCGCCGTGGTGATCCGTCTTTGCGGGGCACCCGGTAGTCGCAGGCTTCAGCCTGCGGGGGTGGCGCCGTGGTGATCCGTCTTTGCGGGGCACCCGGTAGTCGC
>CAZSOQ010000284.1:0-6046 GCA_964608495.1 uncultured Armatimonadia bacterium
GTCCAGCAATGGCTCGACGAGCCGCAGAGCAACGCCGGTCTGCGGCTATGGCCTCCGGGGGCGAAGGAGAAGGGCGACATGCTGGCGGCGGCGGCGTCAGACAGCCGTGACCCGGAGCGGCGCCCGCGGCTGGTCCTCGAGCTGGCCGCCGATGCGGCCGTGGCGGCCGGGCTACAGCGGATGAGGCTGGGCTGGCGGCTGCGGGGCCTGGCCGGGAATCTGGTGGCCTACCGGCGCCTGGTGGAGCAGCAGGGGGCGCCGAGCCGAGCCGCGGAACGCGTCCGCGGGCTCGAGCAGGCGCTGGGAGCCCTGCAGCAGAGCATCGAGACGGCAGGGCCGCCGGCGCGGTGGGAGGAGATGACGGCCTCGGCGGCAGCCCTGGGCGCCCGGATCGCGGAGGCGCAGGGGTGCCTCAGTGGCGACCTGGCGGCTGAGTACAACCGCGAGCACCGGCTGCCGATGGACTTCGCTGTGGGCCTCGCCACGTCCATGGAGAAGGTGTTCGGGCGCGACGTCCCCTTCCTGGGACCCTTCGGCGACACGCTGACCATCGAGGCGGCCGGGAACGAGGAGGAGGGCGGGCAGGTCGTTCTGGTGCCCATCGCCGAGGACCTCGAGGGGGCGACCTGGGAACTGGCGCCCTTCACCGGGGAGGCCGGGAGGGTCGAGATTCGGGCCGCGCCGGTAGGCTACGTCAAGAGCGACACCCCGGCCCTGGCCACGCCCACGAGCCCCTCCCAGTGGTGGCCCGACCCCCTGCTCAGCTTCCTCGACACCTTCGACTGTCCCAGAGGCCGGGTGCAGCCGCTGTGGGTATCGGCGCGCGTGCCGGCAGGAACGCGCCCGGGGCTCTATGAGACGACGCTGCGGGTGAGATCACGCAACGCCGGCGAGCGGAAGGTCCGCGTGCGGCTGCGGGTGTACGGCTTCGACGTCCCGAAGCAGCAGCACCTGAGGACGGTCTGGGGCATGAGCGAGGGGAACTTCGCGCGGTTCTATGGAGACGGGTACGACGAGGAGCTGGCGTGGCGGTACTTCGACCTGTTCCTGGCGCACCGCATGGCCCCTGGCGACTTGTACCGCACGAATCCAACGGGCCGAAAGGGCAGCGACAGCGTGTACCACCTGGCGAGCGTCGAGGCGCAGCGGAAGCTGATCGAGGCGGGGTCGGGATGGTGGAACGTGGGGTACGTGCTGGCGCCTAAGCACGCCGTGAAGGACGAAGTGAAGAGCTACGATCAGTACCTGACGGGGTGCGTGGCGACCTTCCGCGAGGAGATGGCGCGCGTGAAGGCCGCGGGCTGGCCCGAGGGGTCCCACGGCATCTACTTCCTGGACGAGACGAGCGACTTCGAGGCCTTGGCCCAGGCGGCGCGAGCGATGCGGGACAACTTCCCAGGCGTGCCGCTGATGACGACGGGCTACGACCGCAGCTACGGGGTGCTGAGGGACTCACCCGTGGCGAACGTGCTGGACATCTGGGTGCCGCTGACGCCGCGGTACCACGAGGACTGGGAGCGCATCCGCGAGGGGCGGAAGCTGGGCAAGCAGGCCTGGTGGTACACCTGCTGCGGCCCGCGCGGCCCCAAGGACCTCAACTGGTTCATCCAGTTCCCCGCGGTACGGGCGCGGCTGTTGATGGGCGCGGCCACGTGGAAGTACCAGCCGGACGGCTACCTGTACTACCGCGTGGCAGGCTGGGGCTACAACGACAAGCCGATCACGGGCGGGCCCTACACGGAGTGGCTGCCGCGCTACCACCCGGGGCTGCCCGACGGCGACGGGATGCTGATCTGCGCGGGGCCGGACGGCCCGCTGACTACGGTGCGGCTGGAGAACGTGCGAGACGGGATCGAAGACTTCGAGTACTGGTGGATGCTGCGGGAGCTGGCCGAGAAGTCTCCGGACAAGGCGCGGGAGACGGGGGCGACGAAGCTGCTGGACGTGCCCGAGACGCTCCTGAAGAGCGTCACGGAGTACAGCGAGAAACCGGAGGACCTGTACCGGGCGAGGCGCGAGCTGGCGCGGGCGATAGGGCTCATGGGTGGCACGCGCTAGCGCTCCTCAAGAGCGGCAGGTGAATCTCGCCGAGGAGGGCGCAGGGCGATGACGCTGGTGACCTGCGGGGCATGGCTCGTGGCGGTGGCGGCGCTCGAGCTGGGCCTGAGTGCCGACCCGGCGCTGCCTGCGCCGAATCTGCTGCAGAACCCGGGGATCGAGGAAGCTCAGGACGGCCGTCCCGCCTCCTGGAGCTGGAGCACGGCGGTGCCGGAGAACTTCGAGGCGGGACGTGTGGCTCCGGGCCGCGACGGCGGCCATTGCCTGTGGGTAAAGGCGAAGTCGGGCGTGATGTCGGGATACTGGAGCCAGTCCGTGGCCGTCGAGCCGGGGGTAGCCTACAGGCTCACGGGATGGTTCCGGCTGGCCGGGGGCAGGCTGCTCACCTACGTCCATGCCAGGACCAGCACCGTGTCGCTGGACGAGCGCTTCTACGCGCAATCGCTGGCCAATATCCCTCTGGTGCCCGTCTTCCTCAAGCCGGAGTACGTGGCCGGGGCGCGGCCGGACCAGTGGTATCCCCTGGCTCTGGACTTCGCGCCGCCCGAGGGCATGACCGCCGTGGCCGTGTCGGTGGGGATGTACTTCACCGGCGGCGAAGTGTGGTACGACGATCTCGTCCTGGCGCGGGCCACCACGAGGCTCACGGCCAGCGCGCGAGGAGATGAGGACCTCAAGCGCGCCGTGCTCGTTGCGAAGGGGAGCGATGAGCCCGTCTGGGACAGTGGGGATCTGCCGGCGGGCACACGCGCGCTCGAGCAGGTCATCGAGGCGGCGCCGACGGACGCCACGTACGTGCTGCGGGTGACCACGGCCGCAGGGCGGGTCGTCGAGCGCGCGTGCCCCGGGGGTGAGGAGTGATGCGCCGGCGGCACGGGGGGCGCGGCCTGAGACGGGGTCTGGTGGCCGTCCTTGGGCTCACGGCGCTCGGTCTCCTGGCGGCACGGGCTGTGGCAGGGGTCTGGGAGCGGGAAGGCCGGGTCGAGGTGGACGGGCAGCTCCTGGCCTTGTCGGCAGAGCGGCCGGCCTTTCGGGCCGAGGTCGCGGGGCGGGAAGTGTCGGGGCGGCTGTTCCTCCAGCGGGCACCCGACGGCAGGGAGATACCGATCCCCGACTTCTCGCGGTCGGGGCGCGACGGTGATGCGTGGCGGGCGCAGGTTGCCTGGCAACCTCGGGCGGCGACGGACCTGCCGCAGGCCCGCCTTCGGCTCGAGCTGAGAGTACGCCAGGTCGGCGCATGGGCCGGCGTCGAGGTCGTCATCCGCAACGGGAGCGGGGAGCAGGCGCTGGTCGAGGTGGGTTGGCGGGCCGAGGCGGCGATGACCGGGGCCGAGCACTGGGGTGGGATGACGGTGCGGCCGGCGGGGGCCAGATACGAGACGGTGGGGCTGCGGGGGCCCTATCCGCTGACGACGGTGGCCGACGACCAGGCCTGTCTCGCGATGGGGTACGACCCGGGCCAGTGGCTCTCGTACCTGCGCAACGCGGCGGACGTCACCGGAACGCCGGTGACGCTGGAGACGTCGGCGCGAGTGGTCGTGGACGCCGGAGAGGCCGAGAGCGTGGCCTTCGTGCTGGGGGTCTTCCCCACATCCTGGCGCCACCTGGAGGCGCTGGACCAGTACTACGAGGCCTTCCCCCGCTGGTTCCGCCCGTTGCCGGGCATGGACCGTCGGGCGTCGCTGAACGGCGGCAGCTACCTGCTGTGGAACGACAAGCCCGACGGGGACCTGGCGCGCCGGCTGCAGGTGGGGTGGGAGTGGTGCTACGCGCCCTTCAAGCGCACGGGGGACATCTACGGCCGGCAGGAGTCCTGGGACTACGAGCCGGTGCGGCCCCAGAAGGGCTCTCGGAGCCTGACGCTGGACGAGTTCCATGCTTGGCGGAAGAGCAGATTCGAGGCCGGAGCCAGCGCTAGAGGGCTGATGGGGTTCTACGTGCCGTCGCAGATCTGGTGCGAGGAACGACTGGCGCGCGAAAGGTACAGCGATTCCCTGACCACCGACCCGACGGTCAAGACCTACTTCGACACGCCCTGGGTGACGGGCGCGGACAACGAGCTGCGCGTCTTCCCCCTGAACACGAGCTTCGGGGAGCAGTCGCGGAGGGACATGAAGGAGCTGATCGAGGAGCTGGGCCTGCAGGCCTTCGCCTTCGACACAGCGGACGGCGGCGCGCGGTACTACGGGCCCGCGGTGGATGCCTGCCCCGGTCGCGCCTGGGATGAGCGCGGCGTGTTCGTCGAAGAGGGCGTGGCCATCGGCAGCCTGATGGACTGGGTTCACGAGCAGAGGCAGGGCGGCAAGCCGTTGGCGGTGGTCGCCAACTACGGCGCGTACTCGACCTTCGTCACCTGCCACCGCTGCGACTCAGCCATGCTGGAGGCCGACCCAACGACGGTTGCCTCAGGCGTCGCCGACGGCCTGCGCTACCGTCTGGGCCACAAGACGATGGTGTTCTGGGAGACCTACGAATACCCGGAGCTGCTGCGCGACGACCTGACCCGCGAGCAGTACGTTGACGCGCTGCGGGGCATCGCCGAGTGGACGGTCCTCGCGTGCCTGCGCGAGGTGACGATCCCCACGCCGCGGATTGCGCTGGGGCTGACGCCGGTGGTGCACTGGCTGCCGCTGCTGGCGGAGATGGCGCAGGCGGGCTGGGAGCCGATCCCGGCGGCGACGCGCTCGGATGGGGCCTGGGTGTCGCGGGCCGGCAGGCGCTGGCGATGCTACCTCGCGACCGGCAACGAGACCGGGGAAGAAGTGCGGAGCACGCTCGAAGTGGACGATGCTCGTATCGGGCCCAGGCACCTGCTCTGGGTCCGCCTGGCACCCGATGACGGCGACGGCCGGGCCGTGGAGCATGTGGTGGGCGAGTCGGGGACAGAGCTTGCGCTGGCCCTGCAGCCGCGCGAGCCTATCGTGCTCAGGCCGGTGGCGGCCCTGCCGCAGGCGCCGCCGTCGCTCAGGGCCCGGGTCGCGATGGCGGAGCATCTCGACAAGACAACGGTGACGATGGACTTCAGCGGGCCGCGCGGGAAGGCCACGCTGGTGATGCCGCGCGGTGCGGGCATCCCCAGGCGGGACCTGTACCTGAAGGCCCTGCGCGTGGACGGCAAGGCCGTGGCGCTGCGATCGCCCGAGGACCCGGAGGCGGAGCAGGATTTCCAGCTTGTGATGCCGTGCCGCGTGGAAGCAGTGTACGCGTCGAACGACTTCTACACGGACAGGGGGAGCCTGCAGGGCTTCCCGCGCCGCGAGGGCGACAGGATGAGCTTCGACGTGGCGCTGGCGGCCGACGGGCCGGGCCTGGAGGAGGCGGCGCGCCGGCTGGTGGACTACTTCCCGAGCTACTACGCGGCGGCTGCGGACCCGCCAGTCAAGCTTGAACCGCCGACGCTGGTCCGGCCCGGGCAGCTGACCAGCCGGCCCGTGGTGCGGCTGGCGGTGGACCCGAGCCTGCCCTCGGCCCGACGTGTGTGCCTGCAGAGCGCGGAATGCCTGGAGATCGCGGGTCGCACGCCGGAGGACCTGGAGACGGCCGTCAATGAGCTGCTGGCCGTGTGGGACGAGGTTTTCTTCTACCCGGGGCCCCTGCCAGCCATCGACATGTTCAGGCGCGTGGGGCTTGCGGGCAAGCCGCTGCCCTGAGGCTGCCGCGCGCACGTGGACGCTTTCGGGTGAGGCGCAGGCATGGGCAAGCCCGACGACGAGAAGACTGAGAGCCAAGGACGGCAGGGACAAGCTATGCTAGCCCCGACTGTCGTGATGGCAGTGCTGGCCGTGGTCCTGGTGGCGGTGGCCTACTCGCGGGGACAGGGAGAGCACGTCAAGGGCCTGGGCCTGGCCGCGAAGATGACGGTGCAGGTCCTGCCGCTGCTCATCCTGGCCTTCGTCGTGGCGGGCCTGGTGCAGGTCTTGGTGCCTCAGGCGGCGGTGTCCAAGTGGGTGGGAGAGGAATCGGGCCTGCGAGGGATCCTCGTGGGCAC
>CAZSOQ010000285.1:0-6034 GCA_964608495.1 uncultured Armatimonadia bacterium
GCTCAGGATCCCCTCCCCCACGCTCCCGGCCATCGGCACGATCCGTGCTTGCCCGATCTCCGCCCGCGGGTCCCCGCCGTCGCCCTCGCCGCCCCAGTCCTCGGCCCTGCGCAGGCCGGCGATGGTCTCGATGGTCATCCGGTGACCGGCCAGTCCGGCCTGCAGCGCGTACCTGGCGGTACATCGCAGCCCGTTCCCGCACATGTCCTCGGTGCCGTCAGGGTTGAACATCCGCTGCCTGACGTCGGCCCGGGCGCTATCCAGGACCACCAGGAGCCCGTCGTGCCCCACTCCCAGCGTCCGGTCGCCGGTGGCGATGGCGAGGGCCGACCAGTCGGAATCCGGGCGGTCGCGGCCGTCCACAAGCGCGAAAGCGTTGCCCGCCGCGACCATCTTGAGGAAGGGGATACTCCCGGCGCCTGCCGCCATCCTGCTCAGTCCCCAGGCTCCTGTCCGAAGGGCTCGAACCTCATCTCTGCCGTCTGGGCCAGCCGTCGCCACCAGCGCCCCGTGCCGTCCACCACGGGGAACCACCACCACGAGGGCCGGTGGTTCGATGCCCGGAGCGCCTGCGTACGCACCGCGTCGCTCACGGCCTGCTGCCTCAGGAGCTCCACCTCCCAGACGACTCGCTCATACTCCTCGTGCGCGGCCCGGTGCTCCGGTGCCCGCGCGAGCGCCTGCACCTGTTGCGCCACCCCGCGGTACTCCGCCTTCAGCCTTCGCAGCTCCTCCTGCTCCTGGCGCGTGGTCTCCGGCCGCTGCAGGGGCCTGATCGGCCGCCACAGCTCTCTCTTCTGCTCCAGCAGCCGGCGGATCGGCTCCGCGGACGCCCGTCGGCGGTTGGTCTTCTCGGCGAGCTCCCCCTGCTTGCCGGCCACGTCCGCGCCCCTCGCGGCCAACACGCGCAGCACTTCCCTCGGCGTCCTGGCGGCGGTCAGATCGGCCACCAGCTCCTCCGCGCGCCTCACGGCCTGCCGCCATCCGGCGGCAAGCTCGGCCGAGGACACGCGCCCGCGCCCGAAGAACCGGGCCAGATGGGCAGGCAGCTCGAAGGCTGTGTCCGCCGCCCCCAGGGCGTCCCAGGTTTCACACTTCAGCCGCAGCAGCGGGTACAGCTCCAGGCTCATGCCCTGCTCCCGCAGCCGCCTCGTCAGCCCGTGCACGAGGCCCATGTAGGCCGATGCGCCCTCGTGCAGCAGCATGGTCCACTCGCGCGCCACCATCAGCGGCAGGACCACCGCCTTCCCCACGAGGCAGGTTCGCTCGAAGCGGCCGCTCACTAGCTCGGCCAGCGCCCGCCGGTCCGTCAGCTCCCTGTCGGCCTCCATTTCCACGGCGCCACCCGGCAGCTCCACCACGACCCTCCGGCCCAGCACCCGTATCGTCCCCCTGCCCTGCCCGCAGACCGTCAGGTCCAGCGGAATCGCGCCCTCGCCGAAGCGGTCCAGCGTGTAGATCCCCGAGTGAGCCACCACCTCGTCATAGGCCCTCACCGCCGCCTCTCGGGTCGCCGGGTCCAGGAAGTAGTCCACCAGGTCGAAGCGTGGCAGCGGCCACGTGTCGGCACTGAAGCAGAACAGCTCCGTCGAGGCCGAGACCGTGAGCTGCTCGGGCCTCTCGCCCAGCAGCACCTCGTAGAAGAGCTCCAGCAGCCTCATGTACAGGTCCGTGAGCCTGCGACGGTCCTCCAGTTCGCGCTCGCAGCCCCTCATGGCCTCGATCAGGGCCTCCTGCCAGGCTCGCAGCCGCTCTCGGTCCCCGGCATCGGCCAGGAGCTGCTCCGTCTCCGCGAAGGCCCAGTGCAGCAGGTCGAGCAGGGGTACGCACACCTCGTGCCCGTCCACGTCGCAGGCCACGGTCAGGTGGGGCTCGTGGTTGGCTACGCCGCGCCAGCCATAGGCGGCCGTGGCCTGCTCCAGGAAGGCCTCGGGCCCGTCGCTATGCCGGCGCGCCAGGGCCCGCAGGGGCACGCCCGCCTGCCACAGCAGACCGCGTGCCACAGGCACCTCGGCGCCGAAGAGGGACGAGGTCTCGGCCACGGCTGCCCACAGCTCGCGCGTGCCCGCGTCGTCGTGGGTCTGCAGCGAGAAGCCCCCGCCTTCCCGCCCCGTCCCGGGCAGCTTGCTGAAGTAGTCCGTGTCGTGCACGGCGGCCACGAACTCGACCTCGGGCGCGTGCTTCTGGCAGGCGGCGAGGGCCAAAGCCTTGACGATCTCGTCCCAGAACACGGTCTGCCCCAGGCAGATCAGGCTGGAGGCGTCGGCCGGCACCCGGCGCAGGCAGTCGCGCACCGAGGCGGTGAAGGTGGCCTCCCGAAGGGATCCATCGAAGTCCGGCAAGGTAGGTCTCGTCATGCCAATCCCGTACCCGCGCGAAGCCGGCATGCCCACGACCGCCGCGGGCGGCCCGTCCTCAGGGCCCCAGCCCGGCCCCCGGATTGTAGCATGGCGCCGGGCTGCGCCCCAAGGCGGCGCCTCCATCCACGGTGTCCGCGGCGGCCCGGGTCGCGGCCGGCGAGGCGCCGGCGAGCCCTGCCCCGCCGCGAAGCACAGCCGCCCGCGCTAGAGGCGCCCTGCGAGCCAGTGGATCCCCCGCGAGAACACCGCGCGGAAGGTCTCGTCGCTCCACGTCTGGTTGTCGTGGCCCGACTGCAGGCACAGCACGGGCGCCTCGCCGTGCCGCCGCGTCCAGGCCAGGGCCCTCATGCTCCTGGGGTGCTCGGTGGTCAGGAGCACCTCACAGTCGGGGGCGGGGTCCCCCATCGTGTACGTCTCGTCCACCATCGTCCAGTCCGCGAGCCCGCGCGTGATCGGGTGCTCAGGCTGCTGTATGTGCGCGGTGATGGTCTCGCCGACGTGGTAGCCGAAGTGCCGGTCCTCGATGCCGACCAGCTCCGACCAGAAGGGCCAGTGGAGGAAGGCGAGCAGCGCGTGGTGCAGCACGAGGATGCCCTGGCTCGTCCGGCCCAGTCGCTCCAGGGCCGCGAGCATACCCGCCTCGTACCACGCACCCTCGCCGGTCGGCGTGTCCGAGTGCATGTTGTAGAACACGACCACGTCATACCAGTCACGCAACCCGGCGGCGTCGGCGCTGAAGTCCTCCATGTGCTGGGTATAGGCGTCCACGCCCTCGAGGCTGCGGAACAGATGCGCGAAGCCGCGCACGTCGAAGGGGTGCCGCCCGGTTACGACCGCCAGGCGGACCGGCGGAAGCTGCTCTGCGTTGTGGCTCATGGTGTGGTGCCTCCAGTCTTGGCGCCGCGGGCACTGCCCGCGTACCGCGGCTCTTCGCTGACGGAGCACGGCGCACCTCCGCCCCTCGTCTGGGCCGCCACGCGTCCGGGCCACTCGACACAATCCTCCCAATCGGCTACTAATAGGTCTTCGGGCGACGCGAAGGGGCGGTGGGGTCGAGCGCGGCGGAGCCCGGCAGCCGAGGCCGCACGGACTCGCGCCCGGGCGTCGCCGCGAAGGCTCACGCCAGCCAAGGAGCCGGATCGCCAATGCGAGCACCTCTACGCCTGCGGGTAGGCGTCGTCCTTACGCTGGGCTGCCTCGGTCTCATGGCCGCGCTCGCCCACGCCGCCGACGTCACCATCGCCAAGCAGGACGACGCGTACCACGTGACCGCCGCGACCTACGAGGGCGTGGTGGGCATGGACGGCTGCTTCCCCAGTCTGCGCGCCGGCGGCGTGGAGTTCTTCGAGGCCGCAGAGAGCTTCCCGCGCGGGGCCTACTGCTACCAGGGCGGCATCCTCCGCCTGCCCGAGGTCGAGCAGGTCGGCGACGCCGCCGTCACGGCCAAGGGCGACAAGGCCTCGGTGCGCTACGAGTTCGCGGCCGAGATGATGACGTGGACCGTGACGAACCTGACGGACGACCGCCTGCTGCTGATCATCGTGTTCGACCCGAAGGTGAAGGCCGTGAGGGACGAGCAGGGCCTCTTCGAGCAGGCGCCGATCGAGATGCCCTGGCGCGTGTCCACCTGGTTCCGCGAGGGGGCCAGGCTGCGCATCGAGGGCAGCACTCGGCTGTGGGGACCGTGGTCCGGCGACCACCAGGTCTGGGAGCTCAGTCTCAAGGCCCGCGAGACGCGCGAGGTGAAGCTAGCGATGGGCAAAGCCACCGACGATGAAGCCGCCCAGGCGGCCGAGGCCGCGGCCAGGGTGCGCGTTCCACCCTCCGACCCGGTGGGGCCGATGTGGGACCTGGAGGCGCTGTCCAGGCCGCCGGCTGTCTCTCCCGCCGAGGGCTTCCAGGCCGAGGGCGTGAGGGCGATCTTCTACGAGGGCCTGCCCTTCCGCGGCAAGCCGACCCGCGTGTTCGCCTGGCTGGGCCTGCCCGAGATGAAGCCCGGGGAGAGGGTGCCCGGCATGGTGCTCGTACACGGCGGCGGCGGAACCGCCTTCGACACCTGGGTCCGCCTGTGGACGAGCCGCGGCTATGCCGCCATCGCCATGGACACCTGCGGCTGCGTCCCCAGGGGCAGCTATGGCAACTGGGAGCGTGACCCGCAGGGCGGCCCGCCCGGCTGGGGCGGCTTCGGCCAGATAGACTGGCCCCGCGAGGACCAGTGGACCTACCACGCCGTCGCCGACGCCGTGCTGGCCCATTCGCTCCTGCTGTCGCTGCCCGAGGTGGACCCCGACCGCACGGGCGTCACGGGCATCTCCTGGGGCGGCTACCTCACCTGCATCCTCGCGGGCGTGGACAGCCGCTTCAAGCTCGCCGTGCCCGTCTACGGCTGCGGCTACTACCTCGACACGACCTTCGGCAGCGCCGTGCGCGGCCTCGGCGGCGAGCGCACGGACCGATGGATGCGCTGGTGGGACCCGTCGGTGTACCTGAAGGACGCCGCGATGCCCATGCTCTGGGTCACGGGCAGCAACGACTTCGCCTACTGCTTCCCGGCGCTCCAGCAGTCCTACCGCGCGACCGGCGGCCCGCGCACGCTGTGCATACGCCTGCGGATGCCCCACGGCCACGGCCCGCCGGGCGAGAACCCGGAGGAGATCCGTGTCTTCGCCGACAGCCTGTTCCAGGGCGGCGCTCCCCTGGCCACGATCACCGGCCAGGGACGTGAGGGCGACCGGGTGTGGGCCACCTACGACAGCGCCGTGCCCATCCTCCGCGCCGAGCTGAACTACACGAAGGCCACGGGGAACTGGCCCGACCGCCTGTGGGAAGCCGCGCCGGCCGACCTCGACGGCGCAGGCAAAGTCACCGCCACCCTCCCCGAAGGAGTAACCGTCTACTACCTGAACCTTGTGGACGAGCGCGACCTCGTGGTCAGCACCGAGAACGTCGAGCTGCAGCAGTGACAGCGCCGCGGGCCTGGGGCCCGGCGGCCTTCCTAGCCTGGAGGTGGACCCAGTGCACCACTTCGCCGTGGTTGCCGCGCTGCTCGGCCTCGCGCTTGTGGCTTCAGCCCAGCAGTTGCCGCCCTTCCGCGACCTGCCGCTGCCGGACCCCATGCCGACGGTGCCGGCGCCCGAGTTCACGCCCCCCGTGGCGGACGCGCCCGCTGCCCCCGAGGCACCGGCCATCTACAGCCACACCAGCACCGCGCGCTCGGACGAGTCCCTCCTGCTCACCGGCGCCGGGCTGGGCGACGACGTCTTCCTGTGGGGCCTCGACACCCGCCAGGACCACGGCGCGCGCCTCGCGGCCTCCGTCAAGCGCTCCCGCGAAGACCTGGCCTTCGTCACCGTGGACCAGCGCGCCCAGGACGGCCTCTACCTGCTGTGGCCGGGCAAGGGCGACGCCTTCGGCGAGCCGGTGCGCATCAATGCTCCCGAGCTGTGGTGGTGCACGCCCGACCGCGTCGAGACAGGCGCCTCGGTGGGCGTCTATGGCCGCAATCTGGCCTGTCTCCCCGACGGCGTCGAGGCCTACGTCTTCCTGATCCAGCCGGGCGCGCAGGCCGTACCAGATCACCACGTCCTTGAGCGGCTGGCGTTTGTAGTAGGGCGTGCCCGTGGTGTTGACCACGCAGATGACCTGGGTGTTGTCGGCCAGGTAGTCCACGGTCT
>CAZSOQ010000286.1:0-5993 GCA_964608495.1 uncultured Armatimonadia bacterium
GCCCATGGCGAACTCGTCCATGTTCGTCTTGCCCAGCATCGGCAGCCCCGCCTGCTCGCACTTCTCGACCGCCGTCGCGCTGTAGGGCGGGCGGAAGTGCTCGAGGATCCTGGACCCACAGGTGGTCGCCACGCCGCGGGTGCACAGTACGTCCTTGATCGCGATCGGCACTCCCGCCACGGCCGGAAGCTCCTCCCCGGCGGCGCGCTTGCGGTCCACCTCCCGGGCCAGTGCCAGCGCCGGCTCAGCCGTCACGATAAGGTAGGCCCCGATCTGCTCGTCGAGCCCCTCGATCTGGTTGAGGCAAGCCCGCGTGGCCTCCTCGGCCGAGACCTCTCCGGCCTGCAGCCTGTCGGCAAGCTCGTGCGCCGTAAGCTCGTGAATCTCCATCGCCGTTCCTCCAGAGTGGGCCGCAAGACAAGGGGTAGGCGTGTCCTCTACTCCCGTGACAATGATAGCCTCTAGGACCGGATTTGTCTCGGCCCTTGGCGCCGCCGGCCCCGGCTCACGATTCCCTCGCCGCGCCGCCGGCCGCGCTCTTGCGGCACGAAGGCCCCGGCCCGGCGGGAACGAAATACCCGACGGCGCAGTCTACTCAGACTAGGAGCGAAGCCTCCGGCCGCCGCCCCTTCCCCGGGGGCCCGGGGGCCTTGGGGCTCCTTCTCCGCCAAGGGCGACGAGGAGCCGGCCGCTCCCAAGGGCGCCGTCACCGGCGCCCGGGCGGCGTGGTCCTTTGGGACATGGGTCCAGTGGTCCTGAAAGGGAGGCGTGAGGCGAAATGCGCAAGATACACCCCTTTGCCGTGAGCCCGTACCTGTCGGTGGTCGTGTCGCTCGTGGCCTTCGCGGCTGCCGTCCTGACCGTCCCGGGCGTTGCGTGGGCCCAGGACGCCCGTGAGGCGGCCCACAAGCCCAACGTCAGGATTGACTGCTCCCAGCGAGTCTTCCTGGCCGACGACGAGCCCCAGGTGGCGGTCGGCCTGTATAACCTGCCGCGCGCCGAGGTCACGGCCTACGCCCTGGACCTCGAGCAGATAGCACCCAACGCCGCAGCCTTCGCCGACAGCAACCCCAAGCGCACCGGGAGCTGGGCCCAACGCCTGGACAGGCTGGACCTGTCCAAGCTCCGCCGGGTCAAGACCTGGAGCGTGGCTCCCAAGGAGACCTACCCCGACGACTGGGCCGACCTGGCCAGCAAGCTCCCCTTCACGACTCCGGGGACCTACGTGGCCGTGGTGTCGGCCAAGAACGTGCAGGCCCGCACGTGGCTGGCCATCACGCGCCGGGCGGTGCTCGTGAAGCGCTCGCCCGACAAGGTCCTGGCGTGGCTCGTGGACGCCAAGACCGGCCGACCCGTCGAGGGAGGTTCGGTGGCCCTGTACAACGCCCGCGAGCGGGTGGCCGTGGTCAAGACCGAGCGCGACGGCCTCGTGCGCTTCGAGGCTCCCCCGCTCAGGGAGCTGGCCTATGTCGCCACGCGGGACGGCGATCCCGCCTTCTCGCTGTCCCCCTGGCCCGGCACCGAGCGTCCCTATGAGGCCTACATCTTCACCGACCGCCCCGTCTACCGCCCGGGCCACGTGGTCCGATTCCGCGGGACGATCCGCGGCGTCGAGCGGCGCCGCTATAGCTTCCCCGACGGCATAGAGACGGTCGAGGTGAAGATCGCGGCTCCCGGTGGGGCCACGGTCTACCAGGAGGACCTGGAGCTGAACGAGTGGGGGACTTTCGCCGGTGAGTTCGAGCTGGCCCCCGAGCCGCCCCTGGGCAGCTACAACCTCTACGTTACCGTGGACCGCGAGGGCACCAAAACCACCTTCAGCGCGGACTTTGAGGTCGAGGCCTACCGCAAGCCCGAGTTCGAGGTGAAGGTGGACATCCCCGAGCCTCACTATCTCGGCGGCCAGACCATCCCCGTGACCGTCTCGGCGGACTACTACTTCGGCAGCCCCGTGTCCGGCGGCAAGGTCTCCTATGAGGTCTTCTTCTCCGGCATGGGCAACCGCGTTCCCGAGCGCGTGCTCTCCGCCGCCGGCCTCGGCATCGCGGGGTCCGCGGAGATCGAGAGCGGCCTCGACGGCGAGGCCACCCTGGACGATAAGGGCAAGTTCGTGCTCGAGGTGCCGACCAAGTACGTGCCCATGGATCGTGTCATGTCCGTCAAGGCCACGGTCAGCGAGCTGGCCCTGCGGCCGCAGGAGGGCTCCGCGGCCACGCGGATCACCGCCGCCAAGTTCGGCCTCAACGTGTTCCCCGAGACGCGCCAGTGTGTCGTCGGCGACACGGTCGTCCTGCGCGTGCGCACCGAGGACCACGACGGCAAGCCCGTCTCCGAGCGCGTCGAGGTCTCGGTGATCGAGACGAAGAAGGACCGGGAGGGCCGGTCCTACGAGGAGAGCACGAAGAGCGACATCGAGACGGACGCGGAGGGCACGGCCCAGGTGACCTTCAAGCCCCAGCGGCCGGGGACCTACCGCGTCGAGGCGTGGGCGATGGACGATCAGCGCAACCCGGTCTTCGCCAGCACCAGCTTCCGCGTGCTCGAGAAGGCCGAGGTCGAGGCGCCCTACCTGCGCATGAGGGCCGACAAGGAGGCCTACGTCCCCGGTGACGTGGCGCTCGTCAACGTCGAGACCAATCTGGTCGGCTGCTGGGGGCTGATGACCGTCGAGGGCGAGTTCCTGTACGACGCCGTCGTCCACAGCCTGGGCGCCAAGGACTTCCAGCTCAAGGTGCCGGTGCGCGAGGCGCACGTTCCCGGCATCACCGTACGCCTGGCCGTCGTGCGCAAGGGCCTGCTCACGGACTCCAGCGTCTCGGTCGAGGTGCCGCCGGAGGACAAGCGGCTCGAGGTGATCCTCGCCCCGGACAGGGAGGTCTACGAGCCCGGCCAGAAGGCCGCCTACGCGGTGACGGTGCGCGACAAGGCCGGCCACGGCCTGGCGGCTGAGCTCGGCGTCGGCGTAGTTGACACGAGCATCTTCGCCATCCGCCCCGACACCACGCCCTCTCCCTTCTCCTTCTTCTACGGCCCCGGCCCCAACCGCGTGAGCACTGAGTGCTCGGTCCAGGGACCGATGCGGTACAAGGGTCGGCGGGCCGCCGGCGTCTACCTTGGGGTCATGATGGATATGGCGGGCGAGGCGCCGGCTGCCCCTGCCGCGGCTCCTATGGAGATGGCCGCCGGGATGGGCGGGGCTGGGCGAGGCGGCGGTGAGCCGCCGCGTGTGCGCAAGCAGTTCGCCGACACTGCCTACTGGGTCGGCTCGCTGGTGACCGGCCCCGACGGCCGGGCCGACTTCGGCTTCGATATGCCCGACAACCTGACGACGTGGCGGGCCTCGGCTCGCGCCCTCACGGTGGACACGCGGGCGGGCGAGAGCAAGAAGGACGTCACGGTCACGATGCCGCTGCTCGTTCGCCTCATTCTTCCGCGCTTCTACGTGCAGGGAGACGAGGGCACGGCGGCGGCCATCGTCCACAACTACACGGGCCAGGATCGCTCGGTGAAGGTCGCCCTCACGGCCGAGGGTATCGAGGTGCAGGGCTCGCCGGAGCAGACGATCCAGCTCAAGACCGACGGCATCCAGCGCCTGACCTGGCCGATCAAGGTGCTGGGCCCGGACAAGGCGCGGTTCCTGATCAGCGCGGACGGCGGCCCTGGGGCGAAGGACGCCATGGAGACGACCCTGCCCGTGCTGGCCGACGGCGTGAAGAACGTTGACGCCTTCGCGGGCGTCACCGAGGAGAGCGCCGAGGCCACCGTGCCCCTGCCGGCCGAGGCCATCGCGAGCAGCGCCAAGATCGAGGTCTCGCTGTCACCCTCGCTCGCGGGGCCCATCTTCGAGGCCCTCGACTACCTGGCCAGCTACCCCTACGGCTGCGCCGAGCAGACCATGGACAGCTTCCTGCCCGACGTCATCGTGGCCCGCACGCTCAAGCAGCTCGGGGCCCAGCGCCCTAAGCCGCGCCAGCTCGAGCGCTACGTCAGCTTCGGCCTGCAGAAGCTCATCCGCTACCAGCACGATGACGGCGGCTGGCACTGGTGGGAGTTCGACGAGAGCGACCCGTATATCAGCGCCTACATCGTCTACGGCATGAAGATCGCCGCGGACGCCGGCTACGTGGCCGCTCGCCACCCGCTCGTGCGCGGCGTGGGCTACCTGCGCGACGCCCTGGCGGACGAGAAGTACCAGCGGGCCCAGGCCTATCTGCTGTGGGCCCTGGCCTACGCCGACCTCTGGAACTCGGACTCGCTGACCAAGGCCCTCGCGACCGCCGATCAGCTCTATGCGGACCGCGAGAAGCTGGACGTGTTCAGCCGCGCGAGCCTGGCGCGGGCCCTGAAGCGCCTCTCGGCCCAGAACTTCTCGAGCGCCGAGACAGGCCGCGGGCTGGCCGCCGCCGCGACGACCCTCGCCGACGAGCTGGATGCGGCGGCCAAGCAGACGGGCGTGGGTGCCTACTGGCCCTCGGGGATGCGCGAACGCTGGTCGTGGATGGACAACGATGTCGAGGTGACCGCTCAGGTCCTCAGCACGATCCTGGAGGTCAAGCCCGACAGCAAGAACATCGTGCCGGCCGTGCGGTGGCTGATGGCGGCCCGGCGCGGGAAGTCCTGGTTCTCGACCAAGGACACGGCCGCCGCGGTGCTGGCCCTCACCTCCTACCTGGCCCAGCGCCCCGAGGAGCTGGCGCCGAGCTACACGGTCCGCGTCCACGTCGGCGGCCGGCAGCTCCAGGAGGTGCGGATGAGCCAGCAGGACGTCTTCGCCGACCCGACGGTCGTGACCGTGCCGGCTGAGGCCCTCAAGGCCGGCGACAACGCCCTGCGGATCGAGAAGACGGGCCAGGGCACGGTCTACTGGGCCGCTCGCCTGAGCTACCTCGTCCCGACCGAGACCGCCGTGCCCATCGCCGAGGACATCAGCGTCAAGCGCACCTACCGCGTTCCCACGCCCAACCCGATCACGGCCGGCGCGCAGACCAGCGGCAGCATCGTCCAGGTCGAGGTGCGGCTGCGGCTCAAGGAGAACCTGCGCTACGCGATCCTGGAGGAGCCGGTCCCGGCGGGCTGCGAGGTCGTGGCCGGTGAGGACGAGCCCTGGCGCTCGCCCTGGGACCGCCGCGAGGTGTGGGACAATCGGCTCGTGTTCTTCTTCGACTACCTGCGCAAGGGCGACCACGTCATCAGCTACGTTCTGCGCACCGAGACGCCGGGCAAGTACCGCGTCCTGCCCTCCGCGGCAGCGCTGATGTACTTCCCGGAGGTGCGCGGCACCAACCGTCCGGCTGTCATGAGGGTGGTCGAGGAGCAAGGCTAGCGGGCACCGATGGGGGTGTTCGCCTGTCGTAGGATGGGCCCGCCACGAGGGCGCCCGAAGGGCCTAGCCGCGGGTCCCTGACGTAGGAGCCGGCTGTGCCGGCGACGGGTAGTGCCGTGAGGTTGCGGAGCAACCTCGCCGTGTCGCCAGCAATGGCTGGCTGCTACGAGAAGCCCGGCGCCGTGCGCCAGGCGCATCGGCCGGCGGTCGGGCCATCTGCCTTACCCGCCTGTGCCTGTCACAGGCCTGTCCTCACGCAACGGCACCCGCCCTCCGAAGGTAGTGTCCAGGTGGCGCGCGGGCCAAGCACTACAACAGCGCCGCCATCCCAGCGATTCGCCGGGCCGCGCGGGAACGCAGAGGGCCGGACGTGGCGCTACTCCTCGAGGATCCGCGGGACGCGGAAGAAGCCCTCCACCTTGTCGGGGGCGTTGCTCAAGACCTCATCCTGCGGCAGGGACTCTCCCGGCTCGTCCTCGCGCAGCACGTTCGTCATGGGCAGCACGTGGGACGTGATCGGCACGTCGTCAGTATTGATCTCCTGCAGCTCACGGAAGTAGCCCATGATCCGCCCGAGCTCGTACTGCAGCCGGCTCACTTCCGCGTCGCTCAGCGCCAGGCGGGCCAGGTTGTTGGCGACGTGGAGGACTTCCTCGCGCTTGATCTCTGC
>CAZSOQ010000287.1:0-5925 GCA_964608495.1 uncultured Armatimonadia bacterium
CCCCCAGACCCCCCGTCACCTGGCGTCACGGGGCCACAAGGCGCGCTGGCATGGCCTGGTGTGAGCGCCGTGTGCCGCGTCAGACGCCTATAGGCTCCCACTTCTTGCTTTGCATCGAGCGGTAGGCCGCGTCGAGGATGACGTTCACGATGTAGCCGTCCTCGAAGGTCTCGCGCGGCATCTGGCCCTCGGCCACGCACTCGACGAAATGCCGCATCTCCTCGTGGTAGCCGTACACGCGGGCCTCGTCCACGCAAGGGAAGACCCAGCCCGTGTCCGCCTCGGCCTTCTCGACGATGTAGCCCGCCCCTGCGCCCATCACGAAGGCCGTGACCGGCGTCCCGCGCGTCACGTCGGTGAAGACCGTGCCCATCGTCCCGTAGACCTCGTTGCGCAGGTCCAGGCCGCCGCGGGCGATCCAGCTCGTCTCCGTGATGCTCATCTGCCCGCCCTCGAAGCGCAGCAGCAGCACCGCCGAATCCTCGGCCCTGGTCTTGTCGTGGTGATACAGCAGCTCGCCCCAGGCCAGGCACTCGACGGGCCTGACTTCCTTGCCGATGAAGTAGCGCGCCGCCTCGATGCAGTGGCAGCCCATGTCCATCAGCGCGCCGCCGCCGGTCAGGTCGGGGTCCCAGAAGTGCGGCGAGTGCGGCCCGGCGTGGGCCTCGCGCGAGCGGACGCTGAGGACGTCGCCAATGCTGCCGCGCTCGATGAGCTGGCGGGCCTGCATGACCGCGGGGCTGAAGACCTCGGTCTCCGCGTAGCCGTGGATCACACCCGCGTCCTGCACGGCGGCGAGCATGTCCCGCGCCTCGGAGGCGTTGCGCGCGAGGGGCTTGGTGCAGACGACGTTCTGGTGGGCCTCGGCGCAGGCGAGCGCGGCCTCGCGGTGGAGGTGGTTGGGTAGGGCGATGAGGATGAGGTCGAGGCTGTCGTTCTGGACGACGTCTTCCACGCGGGTCGTAGTGGTGGGTATGCCCCACTTCTGGGCGAACTCACGGCCGCGTTCCTCGGTGCGGGAGTAGTTGACGATGACGCGCTGATTGGGCACGTCGCGCAGGCCCTGCATATAGAACTCCGCGACAAAGCCACTACCGAGCAGACCGATGTCAACCATCTCTATCGCCTCCAGGCAGCCGATCCTCTACCGTCGCACGGGCCCCGCAGACCGTTCCGCGGGGGCGAAGAGCCGGGACGGCTGATGCACCCGTGCGGCGGGCCCGAGCAGAGGTATTCGCCGGGCTTCAGCCGTGTCCCTGCCCGAGGGTGCTTGGGGCGCGGAGGGTGACGGGCCGGATGGGTCCTGGAGGACCCTCGCACATGCTCGGGCCTCGGACCCATTCGTCCCCTCTACGAGACCCCTTCCTCTGTGCGTGTGAGTGCGCGAGGTACGCGGCGCCGGGCCACGGTGGGGCGTCGCGGCTAGGCCATCTCCAGCTCCAGGACCGTCTGCGAGTGGGCCGGGAAAGTGTAGGTGAGACTGTTGCCGCCTACCGTCTCCTCCGCCACCAGCCCCACCGCGTTCGGCTCCTCCATGCTGTTGTGCGCGTCCGCGGAATCCGCCGTCAGCGTCCGCGCAAAGGCGTCGTCCGTTATGTGCGGCCCGAGGACCGTGACCTGTGCCTCGATGTCCTCGCTCTCATGGCAGTTCACTACGCTCAGCACCAGCCGCTCGCCCGCCTCGTCCAGCGTCGCCACCGCGTCCAGATACGGGAACCCGCCGTCCGGCAGAAAGTCCACACTCCATTCCTCCGCCTCGGCCCAGCAGTCCACCAGCGTCCGCCCACAGACGTTCGCCCCCAGCCATAGCGGCCAGTAGATGCTCTGGCGGAACATCCCCTCCGGCTCCGCCACGATCGCCGGGATTACGTTCACCATCTGCGCCAGATTGCCCATCTTCACCGTGTTGCAGTGCCGCTGCATCATGTGGATGAACAGGGCGTCGGCCAGGGCGTCGCGCACCGTGTAGAGAAGCCGGTGGTCGCCCGTGTGGTAGCTCACGTTCCACTCGTCAATGCTGATCCAGACCGGCCGCGCCATGCGCCGGTCGCGCCGCACGCCCTCGATCAGCCCCTCCACCATCCGGAGGTATCGCTCGAATTCGTGGGCGCCCGCGAGCGTGCCGTAGTAGGGATTCCCGCCCTTCGGCCCCCAGTAGTAGTGCAGGGCCGTGTAGTCCACGAAGTCCAGCGTGCGCTCGAGGACCTCCAGGTCCCAGCGGATCGCCGGCATGTTGCCCGTGCCGCCGCAGGCGATGAGCTTGATGCCCGGATCGAGGCGCTTGAGGACCTTCGCCCAGTCGCGGGCCTGCCAGGCGTAGTCCTCCGCGCGCTTGTGGCCGATCTGGAAATCGCCCCAGATCTCGTTGCCCAGGCCCCAGTAGACGACCCTGTGCGGATCGGCATACCCGTGCTCGCGGCGAAGGTCCGAGTAGTGCGTGCCGCCGGCGACGTTGCAGTACTCGACCCACGCGATCGCCTCGTCCATCGTGCCGTTGCCCATGTTCAGGCAGATGTAGGGCTCGGTCCCCGCGGCGCGGCAGTACTCGATGAACTCGTTCGTGCCGAAGGTGTTGGGCTCGACCGTGTGCCAGGCGAGCTCGGGGCGCGCGCGGCGCTCGGGGCCGACCCCGTCGAGCCAGTGATAGCCCGACGAGAAGTTGCCGCCGGGCCAGCGGAGGATTGGCACCTTCAGGGCCCTCACGGCCTCGAGGACGTCGGTGCGGAAGCCCCGCTCGTCCGACAGCGGCGAGCCGGGCTCGTAGATGCCACCATACATGCACCGGCCGAGGTGCTCGATGAACTGACCGTAGACGTGTGGGTGAATCTCGCCGAGCTTGCGATCGGCATTGATCACTAGACGAGCCATGGCCATGCCTCCCTCAGTGCAGGGCGCTGGGGCCGCCCGGGCAGTGTGAGCCGCGTGGGCAGCGTGGGATTCCGGGTTCCACGCCCGGGGCGGCGCTCCTGCGCGATGGGGGAGGCGGCGCCAGGGAGCGGAGGCCCGGTGCGCGCAAGGCTGGGCAGGCGGGGTGGGCAGACTGGGGATTGACAGGAAGCGGGCGGTTGGATATGCTTCTACGTAATCACGTAATTCGGGAGGATAGGGAGTATGGAGACCACCGGCAACGACGGCGACTTGTCCGCGCCCGATCCCGACCTGCAGGCGGAACTGGACCGTCTGGTGGAGCGACTCCGCGAGGCGAGCGCCGGCGGCCGGGGTCGCGCCAGGCCCTCCTGCGACCGGGCCTCGATTCTCGAAGCCCTCTGGCGGATCGGCCAGAGCGCCGCGGCGTCGGGGAACACGCAGATCGCGCTGTTGGTGCTGCAGGCGATCGAGCGCAGCGTGCCGGCCGACGGGCCCGACGGCGCCGACGCGACTCTGACGGCCCTGCTGGACTCGCTGGCCGGGGACGACGGCCGGGCCTTCGCCGTAGCCGCGCGCGGGCAGGTGCGGCAGGGCACGTGGCGGCTGGTGTTCACGGCGGACAGCTTCGACGACGGCGAGACCGCCGATTACGAGATCTCGGGCTACTACGAGCATTTCGCGCATGAGGGGCGCGTGGCAATCCTGCGGGCGCTGCTGGCGAGCGGCGAGGAGGGTCTGGGCCTCGGGGAGCTGACGCAATCCGCCGGGATGAGCTCCCCGGAGGAATGCTCGGCGCACCTGGAGGCGCTGCAGCGGGATGCGCTGGTGGAGTCGAGGCGCGATCGCTGGCGTCTGCCCGACGCCGGGGTCGGATGGGTGGCGGTGCCGGTGGCCTTCGCGTTGCTCCGGCGGCAGGTCGGGCCGAGGACTCTGGAGGCTTAACATGGGCCCCAGGGTAGGTCGCGAGGCGCACGAGAAGGCCCGGCCCGGGGGCGAGGCCGAAGAGATGCCGAACCGGCTGGAAGAGATAGTGGCGGACCTGCGGCGAAGGATCGAGGCCCTGGAGGCGAGCCTCGTCCACGAGGCGCGAGCGCCTTCAGAGGCTGGGACATCCGAGGCCGGGGAGCCGGGCGCTGCGGGAGCGCGAGGCGAGGCGACGGGCCAGATTGACCTGCGGGGCCTGCAGGAGGCCCTGACGGCGGCGCTCGAGGCAAGGGGTCTGCAGGCGGGGGCCCTGTGGGCAGGCGCCTATCTGCACCCCGAGGAGGGTCCCCGGCGGGTCGCCCATCAGGCCACGCCGCTGCCGGACGCGCCGGCCTACGAGCGGGAGCGTTTCTTCGGGGGGCTTGCCAGCGCGCCGCGCGTGCAGATCCTGCAGGCGATGCTAGAGCGAGGGCCGCTCACCGTCGCGGAGCTCGTGGCGGTGATCCGGGCGCAGACGACGGGACAGGCGTACCATCACCTGAAGGCCCTGACGGTCGCAGGTTTGGTGGAGCCGAAGGGCGAGAGCCGGTATGGTCTGACGGGCTGGGCGGCTCCCAGGGTCGCCGTGGCTCTGTCGCTGGTGGGAGCCGGCCGGGAGGCGGAGGACGAGTGAGCTCGCGCCCAAGGCGCCGAGGCTCAGGACCAGCCGGCCGCGCGGCCGGTACACGAGGAGGGGATGATGCCTTGCGAGACACCTTGACGCACACGGTCGCCCTGATCGGGGTCCTGCTGGCAGCCGCGAGCGCGGGCCTTGCCCAGGACGGGGCCGGCAGCCTGGCCGCCTGGGACTTCGAGGACGGCATCGGCAACTGGGGCGCCGTGGAAAGCAGCGGCGCCCAGATCGAGCTTGCGGTGGGGCCCGAGGCGGCCGCCGAGGGTCTGTGCGCCCTGTGTGTCAGCTACCACCAGCGGCCGCCGGAGGTCGCCGGCCTCGGCGGCGGCTCGCCCCTGGCCTGGTGCCCTCTGACTGAGCCCCTGGCGGAGGCGCCGACGTGCCTGGAGTTCGCCGTGCGCACAAAGGTGGCGACGGCGCTCATGGTGATTGTGGCGGAGAGCAAGCGCGCGCCCTATCTACGATGGATCTGGGTAGAGCCGGGGCAGTGGCGGGACGTGCGGATCTACATGGCGGAGATGGCTATCCATCTGGCAGCGGCGCCGACAGCGCGGGGGCCACTGAAGAGCGCCGACCTCATGGGCTGGGGGCTGGTGGACGGACTCCACTCGAGCTTTCGGTCGTCCTCGAAGGCGCTGGTGGCCCTGCCGGAGCCGCAGGGCAACGAACTGCGCCTTGACGCCGCCCGACTGACGCTGCGCCAGCCGCCAGGGGAGCTGCCGATCTGTGACCCGAGCCGGGAGGTGCCCAGCTTCTACCCCCTGGTCAACGTCACTCAGCCCATCGAGCGCGTGGCGGGGGCCGACGGGGCGCCGGCCTGGCGGGTGCCCTACCGTCTGCCGGCGGGCAAGCTAGGCGAGGTCCTCTGGTGCACGGGTCCCAACCTCACCGGGGGCACGGCGGGGGTCGAGCTGTCCCTGCGCAGCGCCTTGCAGACGGACCTGGTGCTGGGAGTGCGGGTGCTGGACGAGGGGCGGTTCGGGCTACCCGTGCGGCTCGAGGCGGGCAAGGCGGTGGTACTGCGGGTGCCGTGGGGGGCGCTGCGGCCGTGCAGGTACGGGCGGATGCTAGGGGGCCCAGAGGCAGAAGCGGCCGCGCCGCCGGTGGTCGAGAAGGTGCGCGACATCATGGTCTGGGAGACGTCTGCCCTGGATGCACAGGGCGAAGGCCAGGAGAACGCGCTGGACGTGGGGCGCGTGCGCTATCTCCCTGCCGGTGGGTAGGAGCGGGCGAGCCGGGCCAGCGGCCTGTGCCGCACGGGCGCATGACTAGACGCGGCCGGCTCCCCGCGCCTCTGCAGGAGACTGGCAGCTCCCGCAGAACACACCACAGAGCGGTTGCGGGGGCGTTGTCTACTCCGCCGACCTTGACAGCAAAGGGGGCGAGGGCATGCCTAGATCCATGCTGGCAATGGCTGTGGTAGTGGCAGCGGTGATGATGGCAGGTTGTGGGGGGGCGGG
>CAZSOQ010000288.1:0-5885 GCA_964608495.1 uncultured Armatimonadia bacterium
GGACAGGGCTGTCACACGCGGGGGCGAGCAACACCTGGGCCTCGACGGGCAGGCCGCGTCACTCGGCGGCGGCCTTCCCGTACGGGCCAGCTATCGCTGGGGTCACGGCGAGGTTGCGCAGCAGCCTCGCCGCGCTCTACCCGGCCTTGGGGCGCGGTCGCCGCCTGGGCCTCGTCGAGGGCGGCGGCATGTGGAGCGTCCGGCCGAGCAGGCACAGCGCCGCCTCGTGGATCGCCTCGGCGAAGGTGGGATGGGCGTGGATCGTGTCCGCCACCTCGCTCGCCGTCGCGCCCAGCTCGATGGCCATGGCGGCTGCCGCGATCAGCTCGGCGGCCGACGGGCCCACGATCGCCGCGCCCAGCAACTGGCCGCTCTCCGCGTCGGCGATGAGCTTCACCAGGCCCTCCCGCTGGCGCGTGGCCACGGCACGGGAGTTGGCGGCGAAGGGGAAGGTGCCGACGCGGATGGCGCGGCCCGCTTCCCGCGCGGCCTTCTCGGTCAGGCCCACCGACCCGATCTCCGGGCGCGTGAAGATGCACCCCGGCACGCAGTCGTAGTTCACGTGTCCGCCCTCGCCCAGCGCGTTCTCGACCGCGGCCACGGCCTCGTGCGAGGAGAGATGGGCCAGGCCGGCGCCGCGCAGGCAATCGCCGGCCGCGTAGACGCCCGCCACGTTTGTCTCCAGACGCTCGTTCACCTTGATCCCGGGCCGGTGGGTCTCGACGCCCACCTCCTCGAGCCCCAGGTCGGCGATAGCCGCCCTGCGGCCCACCGCGACCAGGATCGCGTCGTAGTCGCCCACCGTGCACTCTCCCTCGCACTCGTAGGCCAGGCACTTGCGGCCATCGGCGTCCTCCACGCCCGTGACCTTCGTGCTCGTGTGGACAGCCACACCCCCCTTGCGCAGGGAGGTCTCGAGGACCTGAGCGATGTCGGGGTCCTCGGTGGGCACGACCTGCGGGAGCATCTCGAACAGGCCGACCTTGCAGCCGAGCTGGGAGTAGATGTAGGCGAACTCGCAGCCCAGCGCGCCTGCCCCGACGACGGCAATGCTCTCGAAGGGACCGGGCAGATTGACGCCCTCGTCGCTGGTGAAGACCTGCGGGGAGTCCAGGCCGGGGATCGGCGGGATGAGGGGCACGGAGCCCGTGGCGATGAGCACGACGCCGCCCGTGACGACCGACTCGGAGCCGTCTGCGGCCGTCACGTGAACCTGGCCATCGCCAAGGAGGCGGGCGCGGCCCGCGAGCGTGGCGACCTTGTTGGCGTCCAGGAGTAGCTCGACGCCCGATACGAGCTGCTTGACCGCCCGCGACTTGAGCCTGCGCACGCCCTCCCAATCCACCTCCGGCTCCGCGAAGGTGATGCCGAAGGCGCGTGCTTCTCTCGCCAGCTCGAGGGCCTCGGCGGCGTGGATGAGGGCCTTGGACGGGATGCATCCGCGATTGAGGCAGGTGCCTCCGACCGAGTCCCTCTCGACGATGGCGACCGAAGCGCCGAGCTGCGCGGCGCGAATGGCGCCGACGTACCCGGCGGGCCCGGCGCCGATGATGACGAGATCGAAGGGTCCTTGCGAAGCCATGTGTCAACCTCCGGCAGGTGGGGCAACTCGGGTGAGGATAGCACCCTTCGCCGTGGGCAGACAACAGCAGGAGATGGTCCTGGCAGCCTGACGCCGGCGGCCCGGAGGGGCGGCGCCGAAGCCTTGAGGGACGCCGGCGGGCCGCCGCTCGCGGCTCGGCGACGGCCGGGCTGTTGACCCGCGCACGGCTTGGTCGTACCCTCCGCAGCGTGGGGGTGGGAGACCTTGGGTGGCGTCCACGGTGGGCCAGGGCGCCCTGATGAGCCCGGAGGTGAGCCGCGTGAGGATCCTGCTGCTGGGCGGTGGTCTGCAGGGCAGGGCCGCTCTGCACGACCTGGCCGGGACGCCCGACGTCGAGCGCGTCGTTGTCGCCGACAACCGGCCCGAGGCCGTGAGCGAGTATGTCGCAGGGCTGGGCTCGGACAAGCTCGAGGTGTTGGCGCTGGACGCCGCGGACCCGGCGACGGTCTCGCGCATGGTCGGCGGCGGGCATGATGTGGTGCTGGACCTGCTGCCGAGGCAGTTCATACGCACCGTGGGCGAGGCGGCGGTAGAGCACGGCGTGCACCTGGTCAACACCTACTACGATCACGATCTGCGGCATCTGGACGGCGCGGCGCGAGAGCGTGGCGTCGCTCTCATGCCCGAGTGCGGGATGGACCCCGGGATAGACCTGGTGCTGGCCGGGGAGGCGGTGCGCAGGTTCGATGCCGTGGAGGAGTTCATCAGCTACGGTGCGGGCTTCCCCGAGCCGGCGGCCGCGGACAACCCCCTCAGGTACAAGGTCTCCTGGACCTTCGAGGGCGTGCTCAACTCCTACCTGCGGGCCGGGAGGATCGTGCGCGACGGCCAAGTCGTCGAGGTGCCCGCGACGGGGATGTTCGCCGAGCGCTTCATCCACACGGTGGACGTCCCGGGCGTGGGCGTGCTCGAGGCCTTCCCCAACGGTGACGTGGTCGCCTACGCCGAGAAGCTCGGCCTCGGTGACAGCCTGCGCTCGGCCGGGCGGTACACGCTTCGGTGGCCGGGCCACTGTCGGTTCTGGAAGACGATGGTGGACCTGGGATTCCTGGGCGAGGAGCCGGTGCCGGGGCTGCCGGCTGAAGTCACGCCGCGCCGGTTCCTCGCGGCGCTGCTGGAGCCGCAGCTTCAGTACGGGCCCGAGGAGCGAGACGTGGCGCTGATTCGGGTCGAGGTGGCGGGCCTGGTGGGAGGGCAGAGGCGGAGGCTGGTCCTGCAGGTGCTGGACCTGCGGGACCTCGAGACGGGGCTTCTCGCCATGAACCGGACGGTGGGCTACACCGCGAGCATCGTCGCGCGCATGATTGGGCGGGGCGAGATCGAGGCGCGGGGACTGCTGTCGCCCACGCGCGACATTCCCTATGAGCCCTTTGTCCAGGCTCTGGCGGAGCGCGGGATCGTCGTGTCGTGCGAGTGGAGTTAGAGCCAAGGACGGTGGGGAGCCCTGGTGTGAGCGGGCCGTCGTCGGTGGCTGAGCAGGTGAACTTGCGGGCCGCCGTCGGGTATCATGGGTGGGAGCACGTGCCCAAGGAGCTGGTAGCCATGCCCGAAGAGACTAGGACCCCCGTGGAGCGATGGCTGGCTGTTCTGCGCCGTGAGAAGCCCGATCGCATCCCGATGGACTACTGGGCCACCGGCGAGGCGACGCGGAAGGTGATGGACCACCTCGGCTGCGGGACGCAGGAGGAGCTGCTCGCGCGGCTGCACGTTGACCGCCCGGTGGTGGTCGGGCCGAGGTACGTCGGGCCGACGCCCCCGGCGGGGGAGGACATCTTCGGCTGCCGGTCCAGGCCCGTGGACTACGGGACGGGCGTCTACAGCGAGTGCGTGTACAACCCGCTGGCCCAGTACGACAGCGTGGAGGGGATCGAGGCCAACTACACCTGGCCCGACCCGGACTGGTGGGACTACAGCGAGGTGCCCCAGCAGTTGGTCGGCAACGAGGACAAGCCGATCCAGGGCGGCGGTTCGGAGCCCTTCCTGGTCTACAAGAACCTGCGCGGGCAGGAACGGGCCTTCATGGACCTCATCGAGTACCCCGACATCGTGCACTACAGCCTGGACAAGCTCTTCGAGCTGGCCTACCAGAACACGCTGCGCATCTACGAGGCCATCCCCGGGAAGGTGCACATCAGCTACGTGGCGGAGGACCTCGGGGCGCAGGACAGCCTGATGTACTCGCCGGGGCAGATCCGCGAGTTCCTGCTGCCGCGGATGAGGCGGATGATGGACCTGGTGCACTCGGCCGGGGCGTACGTGTTCCACCACACGGACGGGGCCGCGCGGGACATCCTGCCGGACCTGGTCGAGGCCGGTATTGACGTGCTCAACCCCGTCCAGTGGCGCTGCAAGGGCATGGAGCGCGAGGGCCTCAAGCGCGACTTCGGCGACCGGCTCGTCTTCCACGGCGCCGTGGACAATCAGTACACGCTGGCCTTCGGGACGGTCGAGGAAGTGCGTCAGGAAGTGCTGGACAACATCAGGATACTGGGCGAGGGCGGCGGGTACATCCTGGCGCCCTGCCACAACATCCAGGCGGTGAGCCCGCCGGAGAACATCGTGGCGATGTACGAGACGGGCTACGAGGCCGGCTGGTCCTGACGCCTGGGCGAGGGCCCGAGCGTCCCTGTGTTGGTGGGCACCCCGGGGGGCAGGCGGTCCGGGGTGTGAGGATGGGCGTGTGAGTGCCATCGCCGCCCGCGAGGCCTGAGTGCGTCGAGGTGGTTCCGGACTGACGGGGAGTGGTGGACCCATGTCGCCTGGCGCGAACGAGGAAGCCCCCGAGGGTCGGCCTCCCACCGGAGTGGCCCGCTCGGTCGTCGCGGGCGCGGCCGGCTTGGCTCTGGCCGGCCTCCTCCTGTGGCTGGTCTTCTGCCGACTCCATCCCTCCATCGTGGCCCTGGGGCTCGGGCTGCCCACTCTCTGCGCTCTGATCGCCGGCTGGCCCGTGGGGCTCCTGGATACGAGGCGGCCCGCCCTGACGGCCTGCGTTGCCTGCCTGCTGCTGGCTGGCGGGTTCGCCGGCGCGGCTGCGGGCCTTGGCGGTATGTCGGGGGACGACACGGGCTTCGGGCTCGTGGTGGCGGCCGGGATCGTCGCGTGCCCCTGCGCCGCCTTTGGTGCCCAGGTTGCGGCGGTTGCGCGGCGTCGGGCGCCTGTGGCCGTGCCCCTCGGGTCGGTCTGCCTGGCCGTGGCTTTCGTGGCCCTCTACGTCCTCCCCGAGCGGGCCCACCAGCGCGACGTCCAGGCCTTCCTGGCGACGCAGATGGGTGAGGTCCGCGCTCTGGTCTCGCGCGATCTGGTGGACGTCCCCGAGACCGGCCTCGCCTGGGAACACAGGCTTCTCGGCGGCTTCCTGCGCGGAGTGCGGCTGGAGACGTCGTGGTCGCTCGGCCCGGAGGAGGCTGCGCCGGGCAAGGCGGACCTGAGCATCGGCGTCAACTACGTCAGCTCCGGCGGGAGCCTGGACGACCGCGTATTCGAGGTGGCCTTCGCCTACGAGCCGAGCGTTGAGCGGGAGATGGCCTCAGCGGCTGAGGCCCTGGCACTGCTCGCGGCAGTGGGCGTGCACGAGCCGGCGGAGCCACTGGCGCGGATCGCCACCGGGGCGTGGTCGGCCCTGTGGCGGGACGGCAGGCCCAGGTACGAGGTGGTGGTCGAGCCAAAGGGGCGCGTGCGGGCGAGCAGGCAGTTCCAGGCTTATCTGCTGGACTAGAGGCGTGGTAAGCTTGGGGTAAAGTGCGGGGCTTGTTGAGAGGCTCTGGCGATGGCGGGGGCCAACAGAAGCCAGGCACGACGGTTCAGGGCGGATTGGCCACGATCGGTCGCGGCGTGTGTCTTCGCGGTCGGCGCGAGCGCGGGCCTTGGGTCCACAGCGCGCTTCGTGGCCGGCTATTCCACAGTAACCGTCTTCGCCAGGTTGCGCGGCTGGTCAATGGGGCAGCCCCGCAGGTCCGCGATGTGGTACGCGAAGAGCTGCAGCGGTATCTGCAGCGTTGCCGGCGAGACAAGCTCGGGGCACGGCGGCACCCACAGCACGTGGTCCGCCTCCTGCGGGATGTACTCGTCGCCGTCGGTGGCGACGCCGATGACGGGGCCTTCCCGCGCCTTGATCTCCTGGATGTTGCCGACCATCTTCTCGTAGACATCGCCCTGAACGGCGACCGCCACGGTGAAGAGCGCCGGCTCGACCAGCGCGATGGGGCCGTGCTTCATCTCGCCCGCGGAGTAGCCCTCGGCGTGGATGTAGCTGATCTCCTTGAGCTTCAGCGCGCCCTCCATG
>CAZSOQ010000289.1:0-5852 GCA_964608495.1 uncultured Armatimonadia bacterium
ACCGGCGTTTGAATTCATCGTTGAATTTTCGGGCTATCTCCACCGCCCGCCGCGCCTCCTCCACGCTCACCGGCGGTACCTCGTACCTCCCCCGCGTCGCGAACTGGCTGAGCCACCTCAGGTCCTCATCCATCCCGGCCGGCAGCAGCCCCGGGGCCTTCGCCGCCAGCGCCGCCAGGTCGTGCGTCCTCTCCGGCCGTATCCCTCTCGCCAGCAGCGCCGCCTTCAGGTACTTCTCGGCGGCCTGCTGCGCATGGAAGGACACACCGCCCGGGTACTTCCCCACGTCCAGGTCGTTCGCCATCCCCCAGTCCTTCTCCGCCCAGCCAACCCAGTTCCGCGTCAGGTCCTCCGGAGTCATCACTCGGTCCCCCCAGTACAGCACTCGCCCCTGCTCCAGCGCCTCCCGCAGCACGGGATCGCCCGCCACCAGCCGCTGCACGAACTCCTCGGTGCTATAGGCATGCACGTCCACGAAGACCGTCACGTCCCTCAGCGCCGCCCGTGCGTCCTCCCTCAGCGCCCCCGCATCCGCGCCCGTCTTCACCACCAGCACGTCGTAGTCGCTCTCCGGCGCCGCTTCGCCACGCACCCGCGAGCCGAACAGGATCACCCAGTCCGGGCCAAGCTCGCCCAGCCGCGATGCGACCAGGGCCACGGCAGCCTCATCCACCTGCTGCTCGTCGGCGACCCGCAAGCCCGTCTCCTCTGCTCTCTCGCTCGCCATCGCTTCCACGCTCCCAGCGAATCGGCACACCTGGAACCATGGTATGGCGGAACCCGCGCCGCCGCAACCGCACCGACCAGCCCGACCTCTCGCGCAGCGCCACGCAACCCGCCCCTTAGCACCCGGCGCTCCGCGTCCGGGGCCCTAGCCACCCGCACGGCACCAGCGCGTCCTCATCGCAATCGCTCCCATGGCTGCCGTGCACCTTGCCGTCTTCCCACACCACCTCGTGCTGGCCGTGGTCCGCCAGCACCACCATCCCGTACCCCAGCGGCCCCAGCGCTTCCCAGGTCGCCGCCAGCCGCCCGTCCGCCCGCGCCAGCGCCTCGGCCGTCTCCTCGGCAGCCGGCCCGTGCGCGTGCAGCACGTCGTCCGTCCGCCCGAGCTGCGCGATGATGAACGCCGGCCGCTCGTCCCGCGCGATCTGGATCACCCGCTCCGTCACCAGATCGTCATCGTTCTCATCCACGCGCCCGTTCACGTCCGCGAACCGTGCCAGCAGCTCCCCGCCTGTGTAGCCCGGCTGCCCGCAGCCCGCACTCCCTCTGCCCTCCTCGCGCAGCACGTCGAACAGCGTCTCGCACTGGAAGTCGTCGCTGAAGGCCCCGACGCCGTGCACCTCCGGTCCCACTCCGGTCACCATCGTCGCGAAGTTCACGGGCGTGATGGTCGGCATCACGGCCCGCAGCGCCACACCCGAGCCCTCCACCAGCCCCCTGACGAAGGGCATCCTTTCGCGCCATCGCCGCCATATCGCCAGCCCCACCGCGTCCGGCGCGATGACTGCCAGTCGCTCGGCGCCGCCCAAGGTCGCCAGCATCTCCTCGATCACCGGCCCGACTGCCTGCGCGGGCGCCCTCACGCCCAGGCACGCAGCCACGGTCGGCGCCACAGCGGTCATCGGGTATTGCTTCACGGGCTGTCCCTCCCATCTGCGCGGGTTGCGCGCGAACCATCATAGCGCGCCGAAGCTCCTTCAAGACAGCACGCTCTAGGCGACAGAGACGCGCCATGCGACAGGCTCCCGGCAGGTTCCCTCAATCCCACGGCCGCGGGTCCCCACCGGCCCTGCCCGGCCCGCGTCGCGCCGCCTTCACCCTCGTCGAGCTCCTGGTCGTCATCGGCATCATCGCGCTTCTCGCGGCCCTTCTCTTCCCGGTGTTCAACTCGGCCCGCGGCGCCGCCCGCAGGAGCGCCTGCCAGTCGAACCTGCGCCAGCTCCTACTCGCCGCCTCGCTTTACGCCACGGATCACGACGACCTGTGGCCCCGTCAGAGTCTCCAACTCATGAAGTCCTTCGAGGCCGCCCTCGACGCCGAACCCGCGCCCCATCTCGTCGGCGACATCGCCGGCCTGCTCTGGATCAGCCAGCTCCAGCCCTACCTGCGCAGCGCCCCGATCCTCACCTGCCCGTCCGCGAAGCCCTCCGCCACCACCTACGTCAACGACCTGCCCGTCCACTACGGCATCAACATGACCCTGTGCGACCTGCACGAAGGCTGGCTGCCCGCCGACTACTCGCCCTGCACCGTCTTCCTCTTCGCCGACTTCCCGGGCCCGTGGTCGAGCGAGATGAAGGGGGACCGCCTGATGATCGCCTACCCGGGCTTCACGATGCACGACTACGCGCGGAGCCTGGGCGCTGGCGGCCGCGGACCCACCGAGGCCGATCTGCGGCACCCCGGCGGCTCGGATGTGGCGTACTGCGACGGGCATGTGAAGCTGCACAACCCGGACTACATCCTGGAGCATCTGCGCGTCCTGCCCGGGCCGGGCGAGTGAGCCACCGCAGGCCGCGATCCGCGCCGTCACTGCCGCGCCAGTGAATGCCTACGCATCTCACACCGCGTCAGCGCCAGCTCCGCGCCTCGCTCCAGTTCGTTCAGATGCCCGCAGTTCGCGCACTTCGCCACCGGCCGGTAGTCGCCCATACCCTTGGGCCCACGCCACACCTTCGTCGTGCCATACTTCGCCAGGTACCGTCCCCGCGCGTACACGATGCCCACCACCGCCATCCCGATCAGCAGCGCCATCGCCACCGGCAACCACACCACGAAGCCCACGCCCGAGGCCAGGAGCAGCCAGCCCGTCAGCCGCTGCGTCTCGTACCAGATACCCTTGTCGGCGTAGGTCCAGGACAGGCGCATGCCGGCCCAGGGGTTGGGCCTCGGCGGCCTCACGGCGAAGTACAGCCCCATGGCCACCAGGATCGCCGCGCCCAGGAGACCCGGCACGAACAGGTAGCCCGGGAAGACAAAGGGGTCCGGCTCAGGCATCGCGGTTGCCCTCCTGCGCCCAGCCTACCGTCCCGGCGAGGCCCTGTCACGCCGCGCGAGCACGCCCCGTCTGGGCCCCACGCACTGCGCGGCGCCGGCGGGCCATGACGCTCTCCAGCGCGCCCCCCGCGACCCCGCCGATGAATAGGGCCGCCACGAGGCCCTGCCGCGGCGGCACGCCGAACACGACGTTGCTGACGAGTGCCAGCGCTATCGCGGCCATCAGGCCGACCGCGAACTCGTGGCCCAGTCGAGCCGACACGAGGCCCAGAACCGCCCCCAGGAGAAGGCCCGAGGCCACCATCGCCAGCGACCAGGCCAGCAAGCTCTCGGCCCTCGGTATCCCGAGGGGCGCCAGTTCCGCCTCCAGAGCGCGCGCCGGTCCCGTCGCACTCCACGCCACCCAGGCCACCGTCACGATGGTCGCGTAGGCGACGGCCGAGGCGATCCGCGCCCGGGGATCCTCGGGCTCCACCACCCTTCGACGCTCGTCCATGCTCAGATCCTCCTCTCGCTGCCGGCTAAGGAGACCCCGGCGCAACCCGACTGCTCACGAGGTCACGCCAATGCTAGACCAACGCAGGCTGCTCGTCACACTGGCTTCCCTGGCCCTTGCGGGGGTGCTCCTGCTCGCGGGCGCCAGGCCGGTGTGGTGATCCCGCGCCCGAGCCCCCCGCCAGGCCGGTGCCCCGGCCTGCCCGAGACCCTAGGCCTCTGGAGAAGGCGGTCATGCGACCCTGAACATGCTATGCCAGACCACAGCGTCCATCAAGTTACCTTCCGCGCCCATGCCAAGCAGCTCGCCTTCCTGCGCAGCCAGGCCCGCCTGGTGGCCCTCGTCGGCGGCGCCGGCTCGGGCAAGACCACCGCCGGCGTCGTCTGGTCCCTCATGCGCGCCGTCACCTGGCCCGGCTCGCGGGGCATGATGATCGCCCGCTCCTACCCCCAACTCAAGCAGTCACTGCTCGTCGAGCTCGAGCGCTGGGCCCACGAGGCCCGGCTCGACCTGCGCTGGCGCTTCAACCGCCAGGACATGGAGGTGCAACTGCCCAACGGCTCGCGCTTCTGGCTGCGGTCGGCGGACCGCCCCGAGAGCCTGCTGGGCGCCGACCTGGCCTGGGTCTACGGCGACGAGGTCGCCCTGTGGGAGGAGAACGCCTTCAAGTACACCCTCTCGCGCCTGCGCCAGCCGGGCTTCCACCAGCAGGCCGCCTTCACTTTCACCCCCAAGGGCCGGAACTGGGCCTTCGACGTGTTCGGCCGACCCAGGGCCGACGTCGAGGCCATCCGCTGCTCCACGCGCGAGAATCCGCACCTGGACCCGTCCTTCGTCCACATGCTCGAAGCCCAGTATGGCGACACGCCCTTCGCGCGGCAGGAGATAGATGGCGACTTCGTGAGCTTCGAGGGGTTGGTGTATCCACAGTTCAACGAGCTGGCGCACGTACGGCCGCTGCCCGAGGAGTGGCGCGTCACGCGCGTCGTAGCCGGCGTGGACTGGGGCTACACCTCGCCGGGCGCGATCGTCGTCCTCGCCGCCCTTGCGCCCACTGCCGCCACGCACGCGGACGGGACGCCCGCCATACCCTCTGGCCCCGCCGCGAGTGTGGCGTTTTCTGGGGAGGGGGTCTGGGGGAAACCCTCTTGGCAACCGAAAGAGGGGTCCCCCCAGGGCAGTTCCGCTCTCTGGGCGGTTGACGAAGTCTACGCGCGGCAGGTGCCACCGGTCGGGCCGGGCGAGTGCTGGGTCAGCATCGCCCACCGCCTGCAGGAGCGATGGGGGATAGAGGCCTTCTACTGCGACCCGTCCGAGCCGGCGAACATTGCGGCGCTCGCGCGCGAAGGCCTGCCGGCCGCGGCGGGCGACAACTCAGTGGAGCCGGGCATCGCGCGGGTCGCGGCGCTGCTGTCGGCGGGGCAGTTGGCCGTGGCACCCTCGTGCCCAAACCTCATAGACGAGTTCACCCGCTACGCCTACGAGGTGGACCGGGACGGCAGGGCGACGGGACGAGTGCTCAAGGCCTTCGACCACGCCCTGGACGCCCTGAGGTACGCCGTCGTGGGCCTCCAGTCGCGCCCAACACCGCGAACCTTCGTGCAAACTGCGTGAGCGGGACGAGCAAAGGCAGCGGAACGGCGAAGGAAGGAAAGGCAGGAAACACCGCGGGGCTCTGCCCCGCACCTCGCAGGGGCCGAGGGCCCCTGACCCCATGACTCGCGGCGGGGGTGCGAGGTAAGGCGGGCACGCATCGGCCGCGTGCGACGGGCTGGGCGGCGCGGTGCGCTGTGCGGTGCACGACTCCAAATGGCCCGCGTAAGATGGGCGCTGCAGAAACCGCAGCGCCTCACTTCCGCGGGCCAAAGGGCGCCACGGGCGCCGTCACGGCGCCCGTGACCCTTCCCGCTACCGCTCTGACCAGAGACGTACTCGCATAGAAGGGATGGCCGCGTGGTCGCGGAAGATGCTAGCCGCCGTATGCCGCCCGGTAGGAATCAGTCAGATGCACCTGCGAGACATGGTCTGGATGGAGGATTGGGAGCAAAACGACCAGTTCCGCGAAGACTGCTAGTGGGCCCGTGAGTTCCGTTGCAGCCGGGAAGTGCATGCCAAGGCTGTATATGAGTACGCCCGGGAGTACTTCAGTGCCTGGGACCGGGCCTCAGACACGCTCGACGCCAAGGCGGACGGCGTCTGGCGCTACGCGGCCGTTCTCGGTGGCATCTACGGCGTAACAGCCAACGTCCTCGCGGGTCGTGGTGCCGAGCCCGGCGCGCTTGCGCTGTCCTTTCTGCCGTCCATGGTAGCGCTGCTTCTCGCGCTCCTGCTCGCTGCCCGCGCGACATCGCCC
>CAZSOQ010000290.1:0-5844 GCA_964608495.1 uncultured Armatimonadia bacterium
CTCGTCCGACCCTCCCACCACTATCACGCCCACCGCGAACCGTGCCCCCCGCAGCATGCCCACGCTCGTCATCAAGTCCTCATCCAGCCCCGGCACCACCAGCAGCGCGGCCAGCTCCCGCGGCCACGCCGGGTGCTCCCGGGCCACCATCTCCGCCATGGTCAACCCCGTGCCCGGCTGCAACCGCGCCAGCGCTCCCAAGACCAGCGCCAGCGTCTCCTCCCCGCGCCCGGGAGGCACTCGCACCGGCTCGAAACGCTCCGGCGGCTCGCGCTGCCCCAGCAGCTCCGCGGCCTGCTCGCGGTTCCGCGCATCCAGCTCCGACGGCCACGCTTCGATCATCCGCGCCCCGTCCAGTCCGTTGCTGATCAGCCCGAACTCCTGGTTGCGGTCCCGTAGGTGGGCGGCCACGCTCGCCGCCGTCGTCACCGCCACTTCCCCCAGCTCTTCGCGCTCGCCCTGCCACGAGGCCGAGTGGAAGTCCAGGATGATCGTCGCCCCCTGCAGCACCGCCGGCTCGTACACGCGCGAGTGGAGCCGTCCCGTGTGGGCCGTGGCCTTCCAGTGGATCCTCCGCAGCGGGTCCCCCCGCCGGTACTCCCGCACGCCTGCCGGCCGCGTGGGATCGTCCAGCAGGGCGAAGGGCACCCGCACCTCGGCCACCGGCCGCGACGTCGGCACCAGCAGCTTCCCTATCGGCACCGGCCTCGGCCGTACGGTCAGGTAGTGCAGCGGCCCTCTCGCCACGTACCGCCGCAGCATCCCGAAGTAGTCGCCCGTCTCGGCGAACAGCGGCCCCACGCGGAAGTAGCCCCGCCGCGAGCACAGTATCTGGTACTCCAGCTTCAGCTCGCGCCCCGGCATCAACCACGTCAGCTCCCCTCGTACCCCCGACGTGTCCGTCTTCGGCAGCACCAGGTCCTCCACCAGCAGCCACGCCACCGGCAGCGCCCCGCCGTTCTCTATCCTCACCCGCACGTCCACTCTCTGGCCGATGTCCACTTCCCGGGCCGAGCAATGCCGCTCGATGGTCAGCCACCGGAACGAGGGATAGGTCATCAGCCACGCCACGCCCACCGAGGCCAGGGCCACGTAGAAGACGAAGGCCCAGTAGCCGCCCAGGGCCAGCAGCGCGAGGAACAGCGCGATGACGACCGAGGTGATGATCAGTCGGCGCTGGCGCATCCTTCTCAGCTCGCCACGAGGTCCGTGAGCCCGGGCCGGCCGCCCGGCCCTGAGCCGCCCAACTCCGCCTATTGATGGGTTCGGTACCGCTGATACCGGCGACAAGGCTTTCTGGTGGAGGGAGTGCGGGGGAGGCCCCTCTTGGCGTTTGAAAGAGGGGTCTCCCCCGCGCACCTGTGAGTCGTCCAGGCTAAGCCTTGGACGCCGGCCGCGGCGCCGGCACGCTCTCCAGCACCTGCTCCACGATGTCCCCCTGCTGCTGGCCCCGCAGCCGGCTCTCGGCGCTCACTATCAGGCGGTGGGGCAACACGTACCATGCCAGGTACTTCACATCGTCCGGCGTCACATAGCCCCGCCCGGACGTCGCCGCCATCGCCTGCCCCGCGCGGTACAGCGCCAGGCTCGCCCGCGGGCTGGCCCCCAGCGCCAGGTCGGGGTGGCTCCGGGTCGCATGCACGATCCGCACGACGTACTGTCTGACGGCCTCGTGAACCCTCACCGACCGCACCGCCTGCTGGGCCACCAGGACGTCCGCCGGCGCCGCCACTGCCTGCAGCACCTCGATCGGGTGCCGGTCCCGCAGCAGTTCGAGCATCTCGTTCTCCGCCGCGAACCCCGGGTACCCCACCGTCAGCTTCATGAGAAACCTGTCGAGCTGTGCTTCCGGCAGGGGAAAGGTGCCCTCGAATTCGATGGGATTCTGCGTCGCCATCACCATGAAGGGCCGCGGCAGCTCGAAGGTGTGTCCGTCCACGCTCACCTGACGCTCCGCCATGGCCTCCAGCAGGGCCGACTGCGCCCGCGGCGTCGCCCGGTTGATCTCATCCGCGAGCAGAATGTTGTGGATCACCGGCCCCGGCCGGAACTGGAACTCCGACGTCTTCTGGTCGAACACGAACACGCCCGTGGTGTCCGACGGCAGCAGGTCCGGCGTGCACTGCAGCCTCGAGAAGCTGCAGCCCAGCGAGATCGCCAGGCTGCGCGCCAGCATCGTCTTCGCCACGCCCGGCACGTCCTCGAAGAGCACGTGCCCATCGGACAGCAGGGCGCATACGGCCAGCCTGATCACGTCCCGCTTCCCCACCACCACGCGCTCCACATTCCCTATCAGGCGCCCGGCGAGGTCGGTTACCGGCTTCACGTCAGGCTGTGACATGACGCGCTATAGTATACCAGACCTGTGGCTTACTCGGCCCGCTCCTCCCGGCCCGATTGGCGCGCCCGGGGCGAATGGCTATAATGCCTCGCGCGCGACCCGGGCAACCGGCCCGCGGCGGGCGGACATGACAATTGCGCTTGCAGATCCCGCTGCTCATAACCCTGATCGTCGGCCTGTTCATGCTGGGGCAGTTCTTCGTGCCCCACAAGACCGGCGAGGAGATCTACGACGCCCTGCTGGTCTGGGCCCGCATCATCGGCGCCTTCGCCCTCGTCCTCGGCATCGGCAGCCTCTTCCAGCGCCACGTCGCCAACATCCGCAGGCGCCGTCCCGAGTGGGGCTATAGTGTCGTCACCCTCGTCAGCTTCGCCGTCATGGTCGTCCTCGGCCTCTGGTGGGGCAAGGACGAGGGCACTCCCTTCGACTGGCTCTTCATCAACGTCCAGGTCCCCCTGGACGCCACCATGTTCTCCCTGCTCGCCTTCTTCGTCGCCTCCGCCGCCTACCGCAGCTTCCGCGCCCGATCCCCCGAGGCCACTCTCCTGCTCCTCTCCGCGGTCGTCGTCATGCTCGGCCGCGTTCCCGTGGGCGAATCCCTGTCCCACAAGCTTCCCGCCGCCACCGAGTGGATCATGAGCGTCCCCACCGTCGCGGCCAAGCGCGGCATCCTCCTCGGCGTCGCCCTCGGCGCCATCGCCACCTCCTTCCGCATCATCGTCGGCATCGAGCGCGGCCACCTGGGAGGCGAATCCCGGTGACCCTCCCCTGCGCCCTTCCTTCCCACGCGCGGCCCTCGCCGGCCTGCCCCGACCCGGGCGGTGACCGCTGATGTGGCACCGCATGATGCGCCTTGACCGCCGCTGGATCTTCCTCACCGTCGCCCTCATCGTGACCGTGCCCTTCATCTTCCAGTGGGCTCTGCCCCCCGGCTCCGTCTCGCCTCCCACCAGGGCCCTGTACGACTTCCTCGAGAAGCTCCCGCCCGGCTCGCCCGTCATGATAAGCTTCGACTACGGCCCCGCCTCCATGCCCGAGCTTCAGCCCATGGCCGAGGCCCTGGCCCGCCACGCCCTCAAGCGCAAGCTGCGCCTCATGGGCATCGCCCTGTGGCCCCAGGGCACCATGCTCTGCCAGCAGGCCTTCACCACCGCCGCCGAGGGCACGGGCGCCCGCGAAGGCCACGAGTGGGTCAACCTCGGCTACAAGCCCGGCGCGCTTTCCGTCATCCTCGGCCTCGGCACCGACATCACCCAGGTCTACCGCGCCGACCATCGCGAGGTACCCCTGCGCGACCTGCCCATCATGGCCGGCGTCCGCAGCTACGACGACATCGGCCTGGTCATTGACCTCGCTGCTGGCATGACCCCCGGCGACTGGGTCCGCTTCGCCCAGTCGCGCTTCGGTCAGGCCCTCGGCATCGGCTGCACCGCCGTCATGGCCACCGACATCTATCCCTACCTGCAGAGCAAACAGGTCATCGGCGTCCTCAACGGCCTCAAGGGCGCCGCCGAGTACGAGAGCGTCACCAACCACACCGGCCGCGCTTCCCTGGGCATGACCAGCCAGTCCATCGCCCACCTCGCCATCATCTTCTTCGTCCTCATCGGCAACATCGGCTACTTCGCCAGCCGCGGGAGGCGCCGCTGACCGTGCCCGACGCGGTGCCCGCCCCCGATGCCCTGCCGCCGCTCGCCCAGCTCCTCGGCCTCTGGGTCGCCGCCTTCCTCACCCTCGCCATCTTCAGCTTCCTCTACGGCGACAACCCGCTGTACAAGCTCGCCGAGCACATCTTCGTCGGCGTGTCCGCAGGCTACGGCGTCGTCATCGTCTACTACGAGGCCTTCCTCTCCGACCTCATCAACCCCCTCTTCAGACCCGAGAAGGCCAGTCTCGACCACCCCAACTACTGGCTGCTCATCCCCGGCATCCTCGGGCTGATGATTCTCGGCCGCTTCATCCCTCGCTACGACTGGCTCTCGCGCTGGCCCATCGCCTTCGTCATCGGCCTGGGCGCCGGCGCCACCATCCCCAGCACCATGCAGGCCGACATCATCATCCAGCTCCGCGAGACCATCGCACCCCTCTGGGCCCCGGCCCCCGGCCAGTCCCTCGCCCTCGCCGCCTGGGTCAGCTTCAGCAGGCTCGTCCTCGCCGCCGGCGTCATCTGCACCCTCAGCTACTTCTACTTCTCCCTGCCTCACCGCGGCGCCCTCGCCCTTACCTCCCGCGTGGGTGTCGGCTTCCTCATGGTCGCCTTCGGCGCAGGCTTCGGTAATACCGTCATGGCCCGCCTTTCTCTCCTCATCGGCCGCGTCCAGTTTATCCGTTACGACTGGTGGCCCACGGTCGGTCCCCTCCTGCGGCGAATCCTCGATCACTTTTGACCGCTGACCCCTTGAATACACCCCACCCGGCATGGTATAGTCCTCTCTATGCACCTTCCGACTGCCCTCTCACCCCGGAGCCGCGTTGTCACACCGTGACAGTGCCACCGGGACCGCGAAAACCCCTTTTGACTCAACGGTGAAAGCCTGCTATAGTCGCCATTGATCGTGGGCATTGGGTTGCCCGGAATCTATACATGGGAGTGAGGCCAGAACATGACCGGTGAGAGGAAGAAGATCCTGCTGGTTGAGAGCAACCCGGAAGATGTGCGGGTCACCTCGGGGTTGCTGGAGGGAGAGGGGTACGAGCTGCAGGTCGCGTCCTCCGGGAGCCAGGCCCTCGCGCTGTTCGACGAGCTGCAGCCCGACCTTGTCGTCCTCGAGCTCTACCTTCCCGGCGGCCCGGACGGCCTGGAGGTCTGTCGCCAGATCCGGTCCCGGTCCGAAGTACCCATCATGATCGTCACCGCCAAGAGCGAGGAAGTGGACGTCGTCGTTGGCCTCGAGCTCGGCGCCGACGAGTACGTGGCCAAGCCCTTCCGGTCCAGGGAGCTCGTCGCGCGCGTGCGCGCCCTGCTCCGCCGGTCGATCATCAGCGAGCGAGCCGCTGCCCAGAAGAAGCACTTGTCTTACCCCGGGCTGGAGATCGACCTTCCCACGCGCACAGTGCTGGTCGAGGGCGTCGAGGTACACCTCACGCCCAAGGAGTTCGACCTCCTCTTCAAGCTGGCCAGCAACCCGCGCCGCGTCTTCACCCGAGAGGAACTGATCGAGCAGGTCTGGGGATACTCGACTCCCGGCGGGGACCTCCGGACCGTGGACACCCACGTCAAGCGCCTGCGCAAGAAGGTGCAGGAAGGCCGCGACGTCCCCTGGTCCCTCGCGACCGTCTGGGGTGTCGGTTACCGCTTCGATGTCGGGCAATAGGCGCCAGCAACTGGCCATCTTGACCTGATTCTGCTGGCCCCGCGCCACCCGGCGCGGCCCAAAAACCGATCGAGCGGCAGTAGAGGGTGGGCATGGCTTCATGCCCACCCTTTCCCTTTACCTGCCACTTCGCCTCTCGCTCCCCGCCGCGCCCCTGCCCTCCGCCACGACCCTTGGGCTGTTACCTCC
>CAZSOQ010000291.1:0-5753 GCA_964608495.1 uncultured Armatimonadia bacterium
GCTGTGGACCGAAGCCCGCCTGTTGAAGGACGGGATGGCCCGCGTGTTCCGTGGGGAGACCGTGGCGGACAACTGGACAGACAACCCGCTTCCCGGGGCGCCGGGCGTGGTGTTCGACAGCGTGCCCGCCTACGGCAGCGAGGACGACCTGCGGGGGCACGTGACCGGCGTGGACCCGACTCGGTACCGCTTGGCCGTGTTCATCTACGTGGGCGAGTGGTGGACCAAGCCCACCTTCGCCCAGCCCCTGACGCCTCTGGGCCTGGACGGCACCTGGGTGTGCGACGTCACCACGGGGGTGAACGACGTGCTGGCCACTAGGATCGCCGCCTTCCTGGTGCCCGTGGGGTACTCGCCGCCACTGCTGTCGGGCGCGGCCACGCTCCCGCCGGAGCTGGGCGACAACGCCATCGCGTCGCTGGAGGTCCCGCGCGGGCCGTGATGGGGCGCGCAGGGCGAGGGGGGCGTGGCGGCGGTAGGGTCTAGAACTCGGGCGCCCAGGCAGGCGTCTAATAGTACGACTCAGGCTAGTGGAGTGAGCCTGCCACCATGCCAACGACCCAGTGGGCGATCTGCGCGCTGGCGGCGATGGGGCTGCTGGCGCGCTGCGCCGTGGCCGAAGACATCCTGCGAGTGGTGGAGCTGCGACACGCCGACGCGCGGTACGTCGCCGGGCTGCTCGGGGGCGCCGCCGTGGACCACCAGGCCGTCACCAGCCGGTGGGCCACGGACGTCATCCACCGGGCCGTGAGCGTCTTCCCGAAGCCGCGCGGGGAGGTCGTGCCGGACCCCCGCTGGTACTCCTATGCCGATGTGCTGCCTGCCCAGCCACCCGACGAGCCGGCGACGAGGTTCGCGGCCGTCTTCGGGCTGCCCGAGCTGAGCCAGCCGCCCGTGGCTGTGCCCGGCCGCAACGCCCTCATCGTCCGCGGCCCCGCCGAGGTCCTAGACCGGGTGCTCGAGGTGGTGCGCTTCCTCGATCAGCCCGCGGATATGGTGAACGTGGACGTGCGAGTGGAGGACGCGCCGACCCACATCGTCCGGGGGTGGGGCGTGGACTTCCATACCTGGGGTGAGGGCGTGGACGTGGGCAGCGCGGGCAATGCCCCGGGCGACGGCCCAAGTCTGCGGTGGGGGTACGCGCGCTCGGACCTGCTGGCGAGCTTCCCCGATCAGGAATCGCGTGCCTTCACCATGACGGGGGTCAATGGGACGACGACCAGCGGGATGCCCCTCGACGTGGCCTTCGGGCAAGTGCTGCCCTTCTTCTCGGCGGAGGTGTACTACGACGCCTTCGGGCGGCGGCACGTGGAGTACACGCCGCAGGCGGTATTCATCGGTGTGGAGCTGTGGTGCCTGCCGGTGGTCACGGGCGCGGACCTGGTGAGAATGACGCTCAGGCCCACCTTCAGCTACTACGCGGGCGCCGTGACGTCGCCGCGGGGGCAAGTGGTGCCCATCGTGAGCTACCAGGGCGTCGCGACGACGGTGACGGTGCCGGACGGCGAGTCGCTGGTGATCGGTGGGCTGCGCCAGGTGCGCGACGAGGCCAACCAGCGGTTCGAGGGGCTGCTGCATGACGTGCGGGTGTACGATTCGTCGGAGCCGACGATGATCGTCACGCCGCGGATCCTGCGCCCGTTCCCGGCGGAGTAGGATGACGGGGGGCTGAGGGCGCGGGAGGCGGAGGGGAGTGCGCGTGGTGAGCGGGCCGCATGGGGCCCCGGAGAACCCTCACTGACGTTCGGGTTCTCTTCCCCCATGCGGTGCCTCCATCCAAGACGCAGCACCGCGGCGCCACGGCCACAGGGGTATCCTCGACAGGTTCGCGAGTGCGGGCCGGATCGGGTGGGGGCAGGGAAGGAATCGGGCGCGGGGCGGCGAAGATCGGCAGTGCTGCAGTGGTGACGGGGCCATGCGAGTGAGCAAAGAGCGACTCGCGCAATTGGCGTTGCTGTGGAGCGAAGCGGTCGGTTCCGCAGGGCTGGTGCGTGTGGTGGCGCACTTCGGTTCTGCCTGGAAAACCGTTCATGCCCGGCGTGAGGAATTGGCGTCTCCATCCGCGCGGCTTCGGCCCGAGCAGGTAGCCCTCATCACGACGCTCCCCGCCCGTCTGGATCGCTTCGAGGAAGAGTGGCGGCAGTGTGAGGAGCGGCACATACGGGTCGTGTTCGCCGGGGACGACGAGTACCCCGCGCCGATGGTCGGCATCCCCAACGCCCCGGCGGTGCTGACGATGTATGGCAACTGGCTGGCGACGGACGACCCGGCGGTGGCGATGGTGGGGACGCGGTCGCCGACGCGCGAGGGGGAGGACCTGGCGAGGGACCTGGCCTTCGCCTGTGCGCGGCGCCGTCTGACGGTGGTGAGCGGGCTGGCCCAGGGCATAGATCAGGCGGCGCATCGGGGTGCGCTGGAGGCGGGGGGGCGCACGGTGGCCGTGGTCGGCTGTGGGCTGCTGGCCATACCGCGCGACACCACGGGCGGGCTGGAGGCGGCCATCGCGCGGGATGGGGCGGTGATCTCGGAGCTGGGACCGCACTCGACGATGTCGGTACCCCATCTGATGGCGCGGAACAGGCTGACGAGCGGCCTGGCGCGCGCGGTGATGGTGGTGCAGTCGCGGGGGCGCGGGGGGTCGCTGGTGACGGCGGACTACGCGGAGAAGCAGGGGCGGCTCGTGCTTGCCGTCCCCTGGCCGGAGGATAGGCCCGAGGGCGTGGGGACGGCCAGACTGCTCGAGGGAGGCGCTCGGCGCATCGAGAGCCCGGCGGAGGTGGCGGACCTGGCCGACGACCTGCGCGGGGGCCTTCCGGCGAGGAAACCGGACCAGTTGTCCCTATTCGAGAACCCGTGAGGAAGCCCAGGCCCGGACCGGCGAGGGCCGCGGCGCTGGCAGGCCAGGGCGGGTATGTTATACTTGGCACCAGCCGGCCGAACCGGAGGGGAGATGTGTCCAGCGACGAGCGCAAGCCCATAGTCTCGACGGCGACGGCAGCCTGGGCGGCAGCGGGCCTGGGTGTGGCTGCTTTCGTGGTCGGTCTGGTGCTGCTGTTCAAGGTTTTCGGGTGGGGCTATGAGGTGTTCCAGGGGGTTGATGCGGCTTTCGGCCACGTGGAGGCTGCCGCGCCCGTCAAGTCGCCGGGCGGCCCGCCCCCGGATCCCCACGCCGGCAATCCCTCGCCGAGCGAACCGACGGTGCAGGCACAGCCCGGGGGCAGTGGGCTGCTGGTCGTGGCGGCGGCCTTCCTGGCCAAGCTCGTGGGCCTGCTCATTCTCGGCTGGATCGCGGCCATGATGGCCGCCAAGGGCGCCGGGATGGTCGCGGCTGCGCTCGGACCCAGACCCCCAGGATGACGCCTTCCGCCCACTCAACCCAGCAGCGGCGCGTGCGGGCGGTAGTGTCGGGTCGCGTGCAGGGGGTGGGCTTCCGGTACTTCGTTCTCCGCCGCGCGACGGACCTGGACCTGAGCGGGTGGGTGCGCAACAGGGCGGACGGATCGGTGGAGATCCTCGCCGAGGGCCCGCCCGAGGCCCTGCGGGAGCTGGTGAGGGTCCTACGGGTGGGACCGCCGTCCGCGTACGTGGCCGACGTCAAGATGGGGGAGAGCGAGGCCGAGGGCGGTCTGCCGAAGCCCTTCGCCGTGGAGCCCGACGCCTACTACTGAAGCCATGAGCGAGGACCAGGAAGCTCCCCAGGCCCCGGAGCCCGCCGCCGTTCTGCTGGTGGAGGACGACGAGCAGGCGCGCGCTCTGTACGCGGAAGCGCTGCGGGGCGAGGGCTATGAGGTAGTGGCGGCGGGGTCGGCCGCGGAGGCGAGCGAGGAGCTGGCGCGGCGCCCCTTCCCGGCCGCGGTGCTGGATGTGTTCCTCCCCGACGGTCGCGGCCTCAGCCTCCTGTCGCTGGTGCACGAGAGGGACCCGCAGGCCGTGGCGATCGTCATCACGGGCTACGCGTCGCTGGACACGGCGCTGGAAGCCCTGCGGCTGGGGGCCTATGAGTACCTCTGCAAGCCCTGCTCGACCGATGAGCTCCTGCGGGCGCTGGCGCGCGGGCTCGAGCGGCGGGAGCTCATCCTGGGGAACCTGCGGCTGACAGAGCGCCTCGCCGGCCTGGCGCGGCAGCTCCGGGTGCCGGGCAAGTCCCTGGAGGGGCGGATGCAGGCGGCTGCGGACAGCCTGGCCGCCTTCGCCGACCTGTCTGAGGGCATGGCGCAGACGCCGGGCCCGAGCGTGGCGCTGGCCGCCATCTGCCAGGCCGCCGCTCGTCTGGCGGGGGCGTCGCTGGCGGCAGTGCTGGCCCTGCGCGAGGACTCGGCCCAGGTGGCCGCGGCTCATGGGGACGTGGAGCGCGTCTCGGCTGGGCGCGTGCTGCCGCTTTCGCCGCTCCTGCGCGCGGTGGCCGGTCAGGGCAAGCCGATCGTGGCGAGCGACCTCCTGTTCGGCGATGGCTTCACCGACGACCTTCTGGCGGGAGCGGGGCTTGCCAGCGCCGTGGTCCTGCCGATCGTGCTGCAGGGGCGGCTGAAAGGCGCCCTGCTCTGCGCCCACGAGCAACGGGAGGCCTTCGCGGAGGAGAAGACGAGCCTGCTGGCCCTGCTCGCCGCGCAGGCCGCCCCGGCGCTGGATCAGTGGATGCGGGCCGGGCCGTCGGGCGAGGACGGCCAGGGATTCATCGAGATAGACCGACTGCTGTGAAGGCGCAGGCCCGGCCACGGCCGGCGGTGGGCCGCGCGCCGGGCGCCTACCTCGCCAGGACCAGCCATGATGGGGACTCCCGACGACCAGCCGCGGGCGGCGAGGGCCCGGGAATGGTGGCGCCGTTTCTTCGCGAGCCCGGACAGCCTGGTGCTCGGCCGCTTCCCCGACGATGGGACCTCACGATGGGAGGCGGAGAGCACCGCGCGGTTGATGGGGCTGCGCGAGGGGATGGCCGTGGCCGACATCCCCTGCGGGCCGGGACGCCACCTGCCCTGGTGGGCGGCCTGCGGCTGCAGCGTCGTGGGCCTGGACGCCTCGCCGCTGATGCTCGCGCTGGCCGCGAAGGCCATCGCGCGGGCCCCGGGCCCGCCGCAACTCGTGCAGGGCCTCATGCAGGCGCTGCCCTTCCGCGACGAGAGCTTCGACGTCGTGCTCAACTTGTTCAACAGCTTCGGCTATCTGCCCACCGACGCCGAGAACGAGACGGTACTGGCGGAAGTCGCCCGCTGCCTGCGGCCCGGCGGGGCCCTGCTGCTGGACACGCGCAACCCGGTGCTCGAGATCCTCTTCGCTCCCTACCGCGAGGACATGATCCTGCCCAACGGGCGGGAGGTGCGCGCCTCGGCGAAGTACGACCTGGCGACGAAGCGCCTGACGGTGCGGTGGCGCGACCTGGACGAGCGCGCCACCGTGTACGAGGCATCCATACGGCTGTACAACGTCGAGGAGCTGACCGAGATGATGACCCGGGCGGGGCTGAAGGTGGAGGCTGTCTACGGGGACATCAGCGGCACGCCCTTCGAGCCCGACCACGCGCAGGTGCTGGTGCTGGCGCGGCGGGGATAGGCCGCGAGGCCGCCGCGAGCGGTCCCAGCAGCCGTCCCGGCCGTCAAGCTCTCGCCTGCTCGGTCCATCCACGGGGGCTGGCGGCAGGTGGTTGCGACACCACGTGCAGGTGGTGCTCTGGCTCGGTGCGCAGACTATGGCGGTTAGTAGTCGCGGGCTAAAGCCCGCGACTACGCTGGTCCAGGGTCTCGATGTCCGCCAAGGTC
>CAZSOQ010000292.1:0-5720 GCA_964608495.1 uncultured Armatimonadia bacterium
TGGTCCTCCCAGTTCACCTTGAGCGAGAAGCCCAGCTTGTTGCTGGGCGAGACGATGTCGCGGCCCACGTCCAGCGTGCCGCGATCACCGAAGCCGCCGATCCCGTTGAGGAACACCAGCTCGTCGAGGCCGTACTGAGCCGGCTGGGCGAGCAGGCCCAATCCGGCGAGCAAAAGGCACAGGGTCATTGATCCTGCCTCCGGACAGGCGCTCCTTCAGGCCTGGGCCGCCATGATCAGGTCACAGACCTCGCGCACGGCCCCATACCCCCCCGGCTTCTCGGTCACGTAGGCCGCCGCTGCCAGCGCCGAGGCGTGGGCGTTGGGCACCGCCACGGCCACTCCCACCAGCTCCATGGCGGGCACGTCCAGCACGTCGTCGCCCATGTAGCAGGCTTCCTCCCGCCCCAGGCCGCAGCGGGCCAGCACGTCGCGCACGACGGCCGCCTTGTCCTCACAGCAGGTGTAGACCTCCTCGACGTCCAGCCGGCGGGCGCGCTCGGGGACGATGTCCGTGTCGTCGCCGGTGATGAAGACCACGCGGACGCCGCTCGCGACGAGCCGGCGGATACCCAGCCCGTCGAGCACGTTGAAACGCTTGAAGACCTGGCCCTGGGGCCCGAAGTAGAGGCCCCCGTCGGTGAGGACCCCGTCAACGTCGCAGAAGAGCACCTTGACGCGCTGCCAATCCGGCACAATGGCTACCTCCTGAGTGGTGCGCCCGCCGACGCTTCGGCTGTGCCCTGACGCCAGACGAAGACGAGCGGCACGCCGTCCAGCCCGTCGGTCCACAGGGGCTGGCGGGTGGCCAGCAGTTGGCGGACCCTGCGGCTGAACTCGGTGGGCTTGTTCTGGCTGACGATGAAGTCCGCCGTGGCGAAGGCCGCGTTGCCCGACGTGGTGCGCAGGTCCGGGCGCAGCGGCCCCAGGTACCTGTACATCCGCACGACGCTCTCCATGCCCTGCGGCTCGATCCAGACCGTGGCGCCCGGAGGCGCGTTGTCGCTGAGCCACAGAGCCGCGGCCAGGTAGGTGTCGCCCCAGTAGGTGGGCTCGAAGCCCCGGCGCGCGGCCCCCGGCAGCCCGCCGATGAGGCCATTGTACGCCGAGAGGCAGTAGGGATGGCAGTGGCTCACCTCGGCCACCGAGGGCAGCAGCAAGAGCGCCATCAGGACGGCCGAGACCACCCATCCCTGCTCCCGGGGCAGAGGCACGGCCGCGCGGAGCCGGTGCAGGACGCGGCCGGCCGCCAGGGCCGCCAGCACGCCCAGCCAGGCCATCGCGGGCAGGAAGAGCCTCACGCCGCCGTACTTGGGCGACGAGGGCAGCATGTTGGGGGCCAGGTTCACGGCCAGCGCCCAGCCAGCCAGCAGCCATAGACGCCGGACGGGCTGCCAGTCGGCGGGCTTGCCCTTCGACAGCCGTCCGAGCAGGCTCAGCCAGCCTCCGAGGCCCGCCAGAGCCATCAGCAGCGTCAGCGGCGGCGTCGTGATCCCGGTCATCACCAGTGGGTAGTGCCAGGGCGCCAGCGTGTAGATGCGCCCGAAGTACATCACGCCGATCTCCCAGTGGCGCCAGTGGAAGGCCAGGTAGTCGCCCAGCCGCGTCCAGGTGTCGTGCCACAGCCACGGCCAGGTGAGGAAGAAGACCGCCGTGCCCAGAAGGGCGTAGCTCAGGGCCAGCGCCCCGGCCCGGCGCGGCCTGAGCAGCAGCGCGTAGGGCAGGACGACGACGGGCACGAAGAAGCCGTTCAGCTTCGTGGCGATGGCGGTGCCGAAGGCCAGCCCCGCCAGGACCACGCTCAGGCGGTCGCTGCGCTCGAGGGCCCACCAGGCCGCCGCCACCGCCAGGAAACAGGTCGCCAGGGCGGGCGCGTCCAGGGCCGCCAGGTGCGCATGGGCGAACACCCGCGGCATGAAGAGCACCGCCGCGGGCGCGAAGAGGCTCGCGGCCCGGCCGACCCCCGCCGCGCGCAGGAGCAGGTACATCGCGCCCAGGGTGATCCCCATCCAGAAGATCGTGCCCGTGCGCATCCACGTGAGCGGCATGGCCCAGCCGGGCAACAGGTGCAGGGCCAGGACGAGGCGGCTGGTGAGGGCCGTGGTGAGCTTCATCAGGCCCGGGTGCTGGTCCTTGCCCAGCCAACACTCGTCAATCACGGGCCGCGAGAGGGCCGCGCCGGGGGCCGTGACCAGCACCCCGAGCCACCGGGCCGCCATGTCCGCGCGCGACATGTAGATGGGCTCGTCGTAGGTCAGCCCGATGTCCCAGGCCGTCAGCGAGAGGAGGGCCCAGACCGCCACCGCGAGCGCGGCGGCGACCGCCAGGTCGTGCCGCGGGCCTGTGCGGCAGGGCTTCCCGGGCTCGGGGGCCTGGGGATCGTGGCTGGTCGGCTGGCCTTGTTGACCGCGGGGTTCTGTCGTCACTGTCGTCGGGCTATGTTGGCCCACGGGCCGCCCCGGGTCAATACCCCGGCCTGCGCGGGGGCCGGGTGCCGGGCCGCGGGCCGGGCGCGCGCCGGGCACCGTGCGCCGAAGGAGGGACGCCGGCCGGAAGGAATACTCGGCTGCGAGATACTGAGTCTCGGGGGAGAGGAATCATGTCCGAACGCACGAGCGACTTCCGGTACAGCACCGGCGAGACCCGAGTGCCGTGGGCGGCCGTGGGCGAGCACGTGAACCTGGACGACATCGAGGCGATCCTGCGGTTCCTCGTGCCGCCCCAGGAGGGTCGTGAGACGGAGTACGAGGCGGCTGTGGCGTCGGCCCGCGAGGCCGTCGGCGAGATGTTCGCGGCCGGCGGCCCGGCCACGAAGCTGACCCTGGGGCGCAAGGTCCAGGAGCTGGAAGCCCGGGCCCGGGAGATGCTGGGCTGCAAGCACGCCCTTTTCCTGACCAACGCCACGGCGGGCTTCCAGATCGCGTACAAGATGGCGGGGATCGGGCCGGGCGATGAGGTGATCTGCCCCTCGATCACCTTCATCTCGACCGCCCTGTACCCGCTGTCGGTGGGGGCGAAGGTGGTCTTCGCCGACCTGGACCCGCGCACGATCAACATGGACCCGGCGGATGTGGCGCGCAAGATCACCGACCGGACGAGGATGATCGTGCCGGTGCACATCGGCGGGTACCCGGTGGACATGGACCCGATCATGCAGATGGCGCGCGAGCGCGGGGTTCTGGTCCTCGAGGACGCGGCGCATGCCTTCGGCGCCTGGTACAAGGGCCGCGCCGTGGGGACCATCGGCGACTTCGGCGCCTACAGCTTCCACGAGGTCAAGAACATCAACGCCTGCGGCGAGGGCGGGCTCATGGTGACCAACAACGACACCTACGGGCCGGCGCTGTCGCTGGCGCGGTTCGTGGGCCTGGACCTGAGCCGGCAGATACCCAACTGGCTGTACGACGTGGTGGGCGTGCCGACCTGCGAGGGGCTCTGCGCCCCGGGCAACGACTCCGTGACCGAGATCCAGGCCGTGGTGCTGCTCAGCCAGATGCGGCGCCTGGGTCGGATCATCGCCGAGCGCAAGAGGAACGCGGACTACCTCAACGAGCGGTTCGCGGAGGTCGAGGGCCTGCTGCCCGCGCCGGGCGACACCGAGGACATCAAGACCACGTGGCACCTGTATCTGCTCGAGGTGGACCCCGAGGTGGTCGGGGCCGACATCCAGGCCTTGAAGGCCAAGCTGAACGAGAGGGGCGTCACCAACATCCCGCACTTCGCGCCGCTGTACAAGTTCCAGCTCTTCCACCGCCTGGGCTATGACCCGCAGGCGATAGCCCGAAGCTGCCCGAACACCGAAGAGGTCTTCAACCGGCGATTCACCCATCTGCCCCTGTACCCCCTGACGCAGGAGCAGGTGGAGTACATGGCGGACGCCGTGATAGAGGCCGTCGAGGAGCTGAAGGCGGGCAGGTAGGCTATCCGTTTGGGCCGGGCGGCGGGCGCCGGCCTTCACGTAGGAGCCAGCTATTGCTGGCGACACGGCGAGGCTGCTCCGCAGCCTGGAGGTCGCGAGGCGACCTCGCGGTACTACGGGTCGCCGGCACAGCCGGCTCCTACATCAGGGCCACGGGGCTCTACCCTCTAGGCGCCTTGGTTGCCGGTGCATCCCATGCGAAGCGAACACCCCCAGGCCGGCGGGCCACCTTGACGCGATCCCCCACAGGATATAAGTTGAAGCTCCACTGACTGCGTTCCTGCGCATCCGCCTGACCCATCCAGAGGGGTAGGTCCAGTTGGCCGACACCCGACCCTTTCGCGGGCTACGCTACCAGCCCGAGGCCGTCGGCGACGTGAGCTCCGTGCTGGCGCCGCCCTATGACGTGATTCCCGAGGCGGAACGGCAGGCCCTGGCGGCCCGCTCGCCCCACAACATCGTCCGGCTGACCCTCGGCGACCAGTCCGTGGACACGCCTATCGAGCAGCGCGACTATTCCTCTTCGGCCGCCGCGCTGGACGAGTGGCGGCGCGCGGGCGTGCTGGGCTACGACCGGCACCCCGCGCTGTACGTCTACGAGCAGATCTACGACGCGCCCCCTCCCCGCAACGACCTGCTGCGCCGCCGCGGGATAATCATGGCCGTGAAGCTGGAGCCCCTGGGCGAGGGCAGCATCCTGCCCCACGAGGGCACCCTGAGCGAGCCGAAGAGAGACCGACTGCTCCTGTTCCGCCAGACGCAGTGCGCCTTCAGCCAGATCTTCGCCATCTACGACGACCCGCACAAGCGGATCGAGGAGGCCGTGCGCCCCCGCATGGGCCCGGCGGAGTGGCGCTTCACCGACGAGCACGGCATCACCCACGGCTTCTGGGCGCTGGACGACCCCGAGGCCCTGGCCGTGGCCCAGGCGACGCTGGCCTCGACGCCGATAGTCATCGCCGATGGGCACCACCGCTACGAGACGTCCCTGGCCTACCGGGACTTGATGCGCCAGCAGCACCCCGGCGTGAGCCCGGCGCCCTGGGACTATGTGACCATGTATCTGTGCAACACGGCGCACCGGTCGCTGACGATCCTGCCGGCCCATCGGATGCTGCGGCAGGTGGACGGGGAACTGCTGGATAGCTTCGAGCGTCTGGCGAGCCCGTTCTTCGACCTGCACTGCGTGGCGATGCGGGCCGGGCAGGAGGGGCGCGAGCGGGCGCTGAGGCAGTTGCTGGAGCTGATGGCGCGCCGGCCGGACGAGACGGTCTTCGGGGCCTACTGGGGCCGCAGCTATGCCCTGGCCATGAGGCTGCGCGACAAGGCCGGAGCCCTCGAGCTGTTGGGCCGGGGACTGGCGCCCGTGCAGGCGGACCTGGACGTGGCGCTGCTGCACTCGATCATGATCCAGGGCCTGCTGCAGGAGTGCGAGGACCTGGCGAAGACGAGCGGGCGCGGCAACATCTACTTCGAGAGGAATCCCGAGCAGTGCCTCGCCGACGTGGACGAGGGACGGGCGACGATGGCGCTGCTCTGCAACCCAACGCGGGTGGAGGACGTCCTGCGGGTGGCGACGGCGGGGGAGAGGATGCCGCAGAAGGGCACCTACTTCTGGCCGAAGCCGCTGGCCGGGATCGTGCTGTACGATCTGCGGCCGGACGCGCCGACGCTGGGCTAGCGGCCGGGACGGCCCCGGAGCGGCCCCGCACCCGCGGAGAACCAGGCAGGGAGACCCACGATGCCGTGGAGAGATTGGAATGGGCAGAAGCCCGAGGACATCATCGCCGAGGAGATACACC
>CAZSOQ010000293.1:0-5698 GCA_964608495.1 uncultured Armatimonadia bacterium
CGTCACCACGGCCACCCGCTCACCCGGCAGGCCCAGCGCTTCGGCGTGCCCGGGGGCGGCGCCTATGGCAGGCAGCGGCGCAACGGGCCTGCTCACGCCCTCGGGCTGGGGATGGCGCCGCGTGGCGACCATCACGGACGGAGCGGAAGGTGCGGGAGTCTCGGGCTCCGCGGAAGCCGGCGCCGCCCGTCGCCCAGACGGCGTCCGGGCTGAGGTCGAGCGCCCGGGCGTCGGCGGCCTGGCGGCCACCGCGACTGCGTCATGCGCCTCGCTCTCAGCCTCCGCACCGGGCCGTACCGCAGGCGCGGGCGCGGCCGGCACGCCGACCGACGGCGCCACCACGGCGACGCGCCCGGCCGAGGACCCGGCGGGCTCCACGGTCCCGGACTGCATGAGATTGGCGGCCAGAAGACCCAACAGCACGACCAGCGCGGCGGCGGCGGCCCAGGCGGGGCGGCCCACGAAGGCCGGTCGCGTCATCCGTCGGCTGGTAGCGGCCTCGGCGGCGACCGATGCATGGATGCGCTCGCGCAGGCCGGCCGGCGCCGCCTCGGGCTGCACGGCCAGCGCGGCCTCGTGCAGGTCGAGCAGCTCACGATAGGCGCGATAGCACCGGGGGCAGGTGAAGAGGTGGGTCTCGAAGCGCGCGACCAGGCGCTCAGCCAGCTCCCCGTCGCGGTAGGCATCCAGGAGCCGAAGGCTGTCTGTGCACCCCAGCGGGCGCACGCCCTCGGTCGCGGCCACGGCCCGACCGATCTCGTCCGCCAGCTCGGGCGCTTGCTCTACGGGCAGAGCCCGTGCCGCCGCCAGCACAGCCGAGAAACCAGCCAGCCGCCGACGGCAGTCAGCGCACGACTCGAGGTGCTCTCGGACGTCGCCGGTGGGAGATTGCTCGCCCGTGGCGATGCTCTCGACTTGGCCCCAAGACAAACAGCGAGACATAGCAGTAAGCCCCGGATCGTCGTTGGTTTCACAGGAGTAGACAGTCGCGGCGACCGGAAGTTTCGCACCGTCGGGGATGAAGTTTACCGCCCGTGCGCGGCGAGCCAGCGGTGCCAGGCGCCGAGCGCTCGGCCCCACAGACACTGCAGCGCGTTGAGCGCGTCGGCCCCGCCTTCCCGCGTGGGAGTGACGCGGCGCGTGCACCAGTCGCCGGCCTCCAGGGCCATGAGAGCCAGGCCGACGGCCGTGGCGTACATGGGCTGGTCCACCAGATCGAAGCGCCCGCGCAGGGGCAGCGGGGAGCCTATCCGGGCCGGCAGGCCGCCCAGGATGGACGTAGCCAGGGACGCGGTGCCCGGCAGCTCTGCCCCACCGCCTGAGACCACTACGCCTGCCGGCGCCAGGCTCCAGAGCCCCTCCGCCGTGAGCTGCTGGCCCACGGCCTCGAGGATCTCCTCCATCCGGGCCTGGATGATCTCGGCCAGCAGCTTGCGCGACGCCCGCTCGCGCTGCTCACTGCCCACCACCGTGATGTCTATCTCCTCGTGCTCGGGCACTTCCTCGGCCAGCGCGTGCCCGAACTGGCGCTTGACCTGCTCCGCCTGCTCGGGGCTGATGCGCAGCAGCCTGGCGACATCCATCGTCACCTGGTTGCCACCCACCGGGACGGCGGAAGTGTGGCAGATGCTGCCGTTGCCGAAGACTGCCAGGTCGGTGGTGCCGCCGCCGATGTCAATCAGTACGCAGCCGAGGCTCAGTTCGGCGTCGGTCAGCACGGCGCGGGCGGTGGCCGGTGGCTCGAGCACCTCGGCCGCCACCTGGACGCCCGCCCCGGTCACACAGGCCAGCAGGTTGTCCACCACGCTCGCCCGCCCAGTGACCACGTGCAGCTCCACGTCCAACTGCCTGCCCATCATCCCCAGGGGCCGCTTGATGCCCTTCTCGCCGTCCAGCACGAAGTCGCGCAGGGTGTGCTGGATGATCCGCCGATCGGAGGTCATAGCGACCGACTCGCGCGCGGATTCCACGGCGTGGTCCATGTCCGTCTGGGTGACCTGCGGGCCGGCCACGTAGGCCCGCCCGCGGACGTTGGCCGAGGAGATGTGGCCGCCCGTCAACCCGACCCAGACGCGGGCTATGCGTGTCCCGCTCGCCTCCCCCGCCTCCTCTAGGCACCGGCGGACGGAGCCCAGGGCGAGCTCGCGATCCACGACGACCCCGCGCTGCATGCCGTCGGAAGGGACCAGACCTATGCCGACGACGGCCATCTCGCCGGAAAGGTCCTCCTTCCCGACGACGGCGCAGACCTTGGTCGTCCCCACATCCAGCCCACAGACGCAGCCCTCTTGCGGACCCATAGTAGACCTGTCCCCAGTCCCTGCAGCTCCTGTCCGGCCCTTCCCGCAAGCTGGCAGGGACACGTCCCGATCATGCGCTTGCGCAGGCCGCGATGAGCTCTTCGCTGGTCAGCGTGAAGCCGAGGATCATCTCCACCTCCCACACAGCGGCCTTGGTAAGCATCATGCTCCCAAGGGTGTCGGCCGACTCTATGCCCGTCGTGCAGTCCCGCACCAGCATGCAATTGTAGCCCAGGGCCGCCATGGCCCGGATGCCATAGTCGCGCCCCACCACGCACATGTTGGTCGCGAAGCCGACGTAGAACAGATGCAGCAGCTTGCGGTGGCGGCACAGACGCTGAAGCTGAGACCCCCTGGCCATCACGAAGTCCCCCGGCTGGGGCTCGGCCTCGGGGATGATCCGCCGGTCGCGGAGCTGGGACTGGATCTGCCGGTCCAGCTCGGGGGCGGCCTGCGGCTTCGCCAGGCCCGCGTAGTCGCCCGTACGGCTACGGAAGTCGGGCGGGGGCCAGGTCTGAGGGTCCCGCTCCGCCCCGAACAGCTCCTCGTCGCCCGCGTACTGAAGCCAAGGCTCGTACTTGTGCGCCGCCTCCGGCGCCGGCGCGTGCACGATCGTCACCCCGGCTCGCCGGCAGGCCTCGAGCATCGGCACGATCCGCTCTCGCGTGATCTCGGCCCCACGCTCCAGGTGCGAGCGCAGGTAGTGCCGATCCCAGACGTCCACGAGGACGAACCCGGCCTCGGCCGCCGGCAGGTCCACCTCCAGGAAGGCGCGGTGCAGGTCGGCCTCCGAGAGTTCGCACTTCGTGTGACCGCGCATGTTGCAGTAGCGAAGTCGCAGGTGAAGGTCGGGCACGAGGGATCAGTCCTCTCGTTGGGCACACGGCCCCGGCGGGGCGGGGGGCCGCGGGTCCGGCTCCCTGACATCCCCGGCCCAGCCAGGCTCTCCCGGCACGGCGACCGCCTCGCCGCCAAGCTCTGCTTCCTCGCCCCCGAGCGCCGCGCGCACCTCCTCCAGCAACTGGTCCACCAGGTGTGGCATCGCGAGCCTGGGTCGGTCCCACGGCCGCACCCAGCAGCTGTTGGTCCACGACCACTGGTCCCGGTGACGGCGGACGGCCTCCTCAATGGCGCTGAGGAAGAGCTGGGTGGCCCTGAGCACATCCGCATCCCTGTCGTCCGACCAGGCCAGGTCGAAGGGCGGCCCGATCTCGACCGCCCAGCGGCACCGCCCCGCGGGCACGAGGAACATGGGCACGACGGGGCAGCCCAGAAGCCTGGCGAGGACCGAGGGCCCCGTGAAGGCGGGCATGGGATGCCCGAAGAACTCGACGACCGCGCCGCCTTCCGAGGCGTGCTGGTCCATGAACAGATGCACCACCCCGCCTCGCCGCAGAGCGTAGAAGACCGCCCGCTCGTTCGCGCCCCGGTAGTGGATGCCGACGCCGAACCCGGACACGATTCGGTCCAGCTCCTCCCCCAGCCGCCGGTCGCTGGCCTCGCGTATCATCACGGAGTAGGGGTATCCCTCCGCGCCCATCCTCATGCCCAGGAGAGGGAAGGGCCCCAGATGCGCGCCGATGGCCACCACACCCCGTCCCTGCGCCAGCGCCTCGTCCAGATGCTCCTTGCCTCGCAGCTCGACCAGCCGCCGGAGCTCCTCGGGGGAGCTGCGCCGGCAGCGCATGGTGAGGAACAGGCCCCAGAGCGCCGAGGGTAGCACTCCCCTGGCGATCCGGTGCAGCTCTTGGGGCGGTAGCTCGTCGCCCAGGCACAGTCGCAGGTTCTCCCGAATCCTCGCCTGCTGGCGACGCGGCAGGAGCTGGAGAAGCCACACCAGCCCGCCGGCCAGCCGCCGCAGCGCACACGGCGACATCAAGCCGATGAGATCACACAGCCCCAGCAGCAGCGTCCCCCCCAGCCACCGCCCTATCCTGACGACCAGCGGACGCTGGCGCCTCGTGGTCTCGGTCTCGGTCTTCTGCGACACTGGGTGCTACACCTATCCTCAAGATGAGTGCTTCGCTCGGCGCGGATGCCCTCGCAGGCCTTCCCCGGCCGGGTGGCCCCTGCTGTCAAGGGACGCCCAAGGGATCGGAACACACGGACGCCCCGGGGGACCACGGCCTGAATCTTCCTGCTCCGCCCGCCATGGAGGGCCGCCTGCCAGGCTTCCCGCTCTGCCACCACGGGGCCTGAGTGCCCGCTCCCGCAGATAGGGCACGGTCCAGGGCTGCGTCCGGGTCAAAGATTAGCAGATATGGGCCTCGGACGCATAGCCCAAGGCCAGCGCGGCAGGCGGAAGCGCCCTCTCAGCGCCTGAGCTAAGGGCCGCCGGTGCCCGCCGGCTCGGCCTTGCCCTCCGCGGGGGCAACCACGCTGAAGCTGGCGGCGCTCAGGGCCTGGCTGGCTCCCTCCAGGTAGACGCCCACCGACCACGGCCCCGCCGGCAGCGGCTCCTGGCCCCCCCGGATGAAGGCCGAGGCGGTGCCGCCGACCCCTGGCAGCTCCAACCGGGTACGAACGCCCGGCACTTCCACGTCCTGGCAGAACCACACGACCTCCAGGACCGCGCCCTTGACGGCACCATCGTAGGAGAAGCACGCGAAGACTCTGGGGCTGGCGGCGGGGACCTGCGTCACCGGCTTCCCTGGCCGGCCCTGGCCGTCCACGCTCAGGCAGATGACCGGCCGGCTGACCAGCACGGCGCCCGCGGGCGGCTCCTGGCCCATTATCAGCTCCAGGTCCTGCAGCACGGCGAAGGACCCTGTGTCCGTCACACCCCTGTCGGCGGACAGCTCCACCTCGTAGATGCCCGGGGCGAAGCCCTCGCCCTCGCGCGGCGCCGTGAGCACGAAGTACCCCCTCGCGTAGGGCGCACGCTTCTCAGGCTGCCATTTCACACCCCGGGAGGGCATCTCCTTGCCGCCCAAGCGCCAGGTGAGCCTCACTCTGGCGTTCGCCGGCCAGCCCGGCAGTGAGTAGTGGTAGTAAGCTCGCGCCGCCGAGCCGGGCAGAGCCAGCGGGGCCCTGCCGGGCCGCTTCTCGCTCAGAGTCGCGCCGACGAAGTAGCCGTCGGCCGGCGCTTCCTCCTCCTCGCCGGAGGGCACCAGAGCCTGCGACGGAGCGGCCCCGGGTCGGGCCTGCGCGCCCGAAGGCCCCGGCCCCGGCGGGAGCCCGGTCCCCTTTCGCCTATCCGCCGAACCATAGTAGGCCCCGCCCAGGAAGGCCAGGGCTACCAACGCGGCCAGCGCCAGCACGTGCCAGGACCAGTCCGGCGACAAGACGGCCGGCAGCTCCGCGGTCTCTTCCCCTGATCCCGGCTCCACCGTCATTACTTCGCCTTCACCACTATCGGGTGCGCGTACGAGCCCGTCACTCGCGGCAGCTCCCCCCGC
>CAZSOQ010000294.1:0-1648 GCA_964608495.1 uncultured Armatimonadia bacterium
CCTGTGATCACTGCCGGCACCATGTGGCCCTGCAGCATCGAGTACTCGTCCATGATCCACGCCATCGTCTGCGGGTTCGTATAGACGTCCGGCGCGGGTATGTCCCGTTGCGGCCCGATGATGTCGGCGATCTCCAGCGCGAACCGCCGAGTCAGACCCTCCAGCTCCCTTAGGCTCATCTGCCGCGGGTCGCACACTACGCCACCCTTCGCGCCGCCGTACGGTATGTTCACTACCGCGCACTTCCACGTCATCCACATCGCCAGCGCCGTTATCTCGTCCACCGTCACGTCCGGGTGGTAACGGATGCCACCCTTGCCAGGGCCCCGGTCGGTGTTGTACTGCACGCGGTACCCCTCGAAGACCCGCAACTCGCCGTTGTCCATCCAGGTCGGGCAGGAAACCGCCAGGATGCGCCTGGGTTGCTTCAGCCTCACGTAGATGAAGGGCTCCAGATTGAGGCGCTCGGCGGCCTCCTCGAGCTGCTGGCGGGCCGACAGAAGTGAGCTGTTCGGTCCCCACTGAATGAGTCGTTCCACTTGGCCACGCTCCTTCTGTGGGGGGGCCTGGACAATGCCGTCGTACGTCTTGCGCGGCTCTTCTGTCAGACGCCAGCCAAGAACGGCCTGCTGTGCCCCGTGAACTCCAGACGAAGGCCTTCGCACTGCCAACCTAAGACAGTCGCCTTATGGCCGTCCGCACAAGCCGGTCACCAGAACGCCCCCGAAGATGTGGGGCCTATTCTACTACCTTGGGCCGCGCCAGTGCAACCGGTTTCTTGAACCCTCACCCGTGGGCCGCAAGACACGACCCGCGGGCCCAGCCAGGGCGCGCGCACCAGCGACCAGCATCGTGCCGCCCCCAAAGAGAAAGGGCCGGACGCTCCCGGCGTCCGGCCCCAGCACTGCCCTTGCTCGTCCGCGCGTGGACCGAGCAGCTACTCCCTCCTAGTCTTCCTTCTCCAGCTCGGCCAGCGCGGTCTCCGTGGTCATGATCATGCCGGCGATGCTCCCGGCATTCTCCAGCGCAACCCGCGTGACCATGACGGGGTCCGTGATCCCCGCCTCCATCATGTCCGCCAGCTCCCCGGTCCGCACGTCAAAGCCCCAGTTCGGGTCTCCCTTCGCCAACACCCGCTCCACGATCACCGCACCCGGGTAGCCCGCGTTCTCCGCGATCGCCCGCATCGGCTCCTTCAGGGCCTGGCGCACGATCTCTACTCCCCTCGCCTCGTCCTCGTGCTTGGTCTTGACCGAGTCCAGAGCCGGAATGGCGTGCAGCAGGGCCGCGCCGCCGCCGGGCACGATACCTTCCTCGACCGCCGCGCGCGTGGCCGACAGGCCGTCCTCGAAGCGGTGCTTCTTCTCCTTCAGCTCCGTCTCCGTGGCCGCGCCTACCTGAATCTCGGCGACGCCGCCCGTCAGCTTCGCCAGCCGCTCCTCCAGCTTCTCGCGGTCGTACTCGCTCTCCGTATCCTCGATCTGCTTGCGGATCTGCCGAATGCGGCCCTGCACTGCCTCCGGGTCGCCATAGCCCTCGACGATGGTGCAGGTGTCCCTGCTCACCACCACCCGCCTGGCCGACCCCAGCTGCTCGATCTGCACGTTCTCCAGCTTCAGGCCCAGGTCCTCGCTGATGAACTGCGCAC
>CAZSOQ010000294.1:1748-5680 GCA_964608495.1 uncultured Armatimonadia bacterium
AATCAGCGGCTCCTCCAGCACGGCCGTCATCGTCTCGGCCTCGGTCGCGAAGTAGGGCGAGATGTAGCCCTTGTCGAGCTGCATCCCCTCGACGAACTCGATCCGCGTCTCGGAGGACTTCCCCTCCTCGACCGTGATCACGCCGTCCTTGCCGACCTCCGTCATCGCCTCCCCCACCAGCCGCCCGATCTCCGGGTCGTTCCCCGCGATGGCCGCCACGTTCTCCATCTTCGCCGGCGTGTCAACCTCCACGGCGACCTCCCGCAGCCTCGCGCACACGGCCGCCACGGCCATGTCAATCCCGCGCTTGAGAAACATGGGATTCGCACCCGCCGCCACGGCCTTCAGCCCCTGCCGCAGAATCGCCTGCGCCAGTACCGTCGCCGTCGTCGTGCCGTCGCCCGCCAGGTCGTTGGTCCGCGACGCCACCTGCACCAGGAGCTTCGCCCCCATGTTCTCGAAGTGGTCCGGGAGCTCGATCTCCTTGGCCACGGTCACGCCGTCCTTGGTGATCGTCGGCGGTCCGTAGCTCTTCTGCAGCAGCACATTCCGGCCTGCCGGCCCCAGTGTCACCCTCACTGCCTGAGCAACAGTGTTCGCGCCCCGCTCGAGGGCTGCACGCGCTTCGCTGCTATACAGGATCTCCTTAGCTGGCATTCGACAACCTCTCCTTCTGTCGTCCTGGTTTTCGAATCCTTAACGCCGAGTCTCCGGCGCCCCATCCTGCGCTGCACATCGCGCCGGACCTGCGGCGCCCGGGTTCCGGTGGATCCTTCAGTCCTCCACGATCTTGGCGTAGACCTGATCCACGTCCAGGATGATGTGGTCCTCGCCGTCCAGCTTCACTTGATGCCCGCCGTACTTCGCGTACACCACCCGGTCGCCCTCCTGTAGGTCAGGAGGAATCAGCTCGCCCTCCTCATTCCTTTCGCCTTCCCCCACGGCCACCACGGTCCCGCGCTGCGGCTTCTCCTTCGCCGTCTCCGGCAGCAGGATCGCCCCTTCCATGTCTTGCCCCTCCTCGGGCTTCACCAAGACACGGTTGCCCAGGATGCGAAGCTTCACCATCTCACTACCTCCCTTCAGGTATCCTTGTATGTTTTAGGTTGTAGCGCGCTACCGTACCGCGCCGTCGCATCAACCTGTGAATCATAGCCGTCTCGCCCGCCGATGGCAAGGTCCGCCCCCAGACCCGTCTGCCGCCTCCCTTCCGCAACCGATCGCCTCCCTCACCCTCCTGCCCCCCAGCGGCGGGCCGCTCACGGCTCTCTACCCCGGCCCCTCGCCGGCCTCCACGGCGTCCGGGGCCACGACGCCCTCGTCCCTCACTCGCAGCCGCAGCGTCAAGGTCCCGTCCTCGGCATCCAGCAGAATCGTGTCGCCCTCGGCGAACTCACCGCGTAGCACCGCCGATGCCACCGGGTTCTCCACCTCCCGCTGGATCACCCGCCGCAGCGGCCGCGCCCCGAAGGTCGGGTCGTAGCCCTTCTCCGCCAGCACCGCGCGCGCGTCCCCGCTGGCCTCAAGCTCGATGTGTCGCTCCCGCAGGCGCTCGCCCACCCGCGCCAGCATCAGATCCACGATCTCCAGAATCTCCTCGCGCGACAACGGATGGAACACGATCATCTCGTCAATCCGGTTCAGCAGCTCCGGCCGGAAGACCGTCGCCAGCTCCTGCAGCATCGTCCCCCTCATGCTCTCGTAGTACTGCTGGCGCGCCGCCTCGTCCCAGTCCGGATTCGGCGGCAGCATCTTGTCCGTCCCAAGATTGCTGGTCATGATGACCACGGTGTTGGAGAAGTCCACCGTGTGCCCCTGACCGTCCGTCAGCCGCCCGTCCTCCAGGATCTGCAGCAGCACGTTGAAGACGTCCGGGTGAGCCTTCTCGATCTCGTCCAGCAGAACCACGCGATAGGGTCGCCGGCGCACCGCTTCCGTGAGCTGGCCCCCTTCCTCATACCCCACGTAGCCCGGGGGCGCGCCCATCAGCCGCGACACCGTGTGCCTCTCCATGTACTCCGACATGTCCAGGCGCACCAGCGCCTCTTCGTCCTCGAAGAGGAACTCCGCCAGGGCCTTGGCCAGCTCAGTCTTGCCCACGCCCGTCGGCCCCAGGAAGACGAAGGCGCCGATCGGCCTGCGCGGGTCCTTCAGCCCCGCCCGAGCGCGCCGGATCGCCTCGCTGACGGCCACCACAGCCTGATGCTGGCCCTTGACGCGCCTGTGCAGCCGCTCCTCCATGTGCAGCAGCTTCTCCGCCTCGTCCTCCAGCATGTCGTGCACCGGTATGCCCGTCCACTCGGCCACGATCTCCGCGATGTCCTCCGGCTGCACGGCGGCCTCGACAGCCTCGCGGCCCTGCCATTGCTCCTCCGCCGCCGGCAGTCGCGCCTCCACCTCGTCCAGCCGCTGCTTGATCCGCTGGGCCTCCTCGTAGTCCCCCCGCTGCGAGGCCTGCGCGCCCTGCTCGACCAGCTCCTCGCGCTCGCGCCGCAGGGCGTCGGGATGGGGCGGCAGATCGTAGCTCGCTATGCGCACCCGCGCCGCCGACTCGTCTATCAGGTCAATCGCCTTGTCGGGAAGCTGCCGGTCGGAGATGTACCGGCTCGACAGTACCGCCGCGGCTTCCAGAGCCTCGTCCGTGATCTTGACCCCATGGTGCTCCTCGTACCTCGGCCGCAGCCCGCGCAGGATCTCGACCGTCTCCTCCACCGACGGCTCTTCCACCAGCACCGGCTGGAAGCGCCGCTCGAGCGCCGGGTCCTTCTCGATATGCCGGCGGTACTCGTCCAGCGTTGTCGCGCCTACGCACTGCATCTCACCCCGCGCCAGCGCCGGCTTCAGGATGTTGCTGGCGTCAATCGCCCCCTCGGCTGCCCCGGCCCCCACCACCGTGTGCAGCTCGTCGAGAAACACGATCACCTGCCCCTCAGCCGCACGAATCTCGTCCACCACGGCCTTCAGCCGCTCCTCGAACTCGCCCCGGTACTTGGTGCCCGCCACGATCGCCGCCAGGTCAAGCTGGATCACCCGCTTGCCCCGAAGCATCTCCGGCACCTCGTCCGCCACGATCCGCTGCGCCAGACCCTCGGCGATGGCCGTCTTCCCCACGCCTGGCTCCCCGATCAGCGCCGGGTTATTCTTCGTTCGCCGCGCCAGAATCTCGATCACTCGGCGAATCTCGCGGTCCCGCCCGATCACGGGGTCCAGCTTCCCCTGCCGCGCCAGCTCGGTCAGGTCACGGCTGAAGCGCTCCAGCACGTCGTACCGCGTGTCCGAGTCTTCCGAGGTCACCTTGTGTCCGCCTCGTACCTGCTGCAGACCGCGCAGCACCACCTCCGACGTCACGCTCCCCGCCGTCAGACACCGGGCGGCCGGCGTCGTCCCGTCCTCCAGAATCGCCAGCAGCAGGTGCTCTTGCGCCACATACTCGTCCGTCATCCGCTCGGCCACCTGCTCGGCCGCCCGCATGATCCGGTCAAAGCTCGGCGTTATGTAAATCTGGCCCCTGTCGCCCCCGCGGCCCACCTCCACCCGGGGCCGACCCGCCAGCTCGCGCTCCACACACTGCTTCACCTGGCCCGCGTCCACGCCCGCCGCCGCAAGCACCTTGCCGACCACGCTCTCCTGGTCTTCCAGCACCGCCAGGAGCAGGTGCTCGACATCCATCTGGTTGTGCCTGTAACGCTGCAGGATCTGCTGCGCGTCGTTTAGCGATTGCTTAACCTTGTTGGTGAACCTGTCCACGTTCATGCTCTCACTGGCCCGGTCTCCCCAGGCCCTGTCCGGTCTCGTCTTCCAGATCGCCCCCGGATGCCTTCACGAACCTCACTCTCCCTCCCCACGGCCGCCCTGACGCCTGCCCGCCACCTGCCCCGACATCGGTATCGCCCCCGCCGGCGGCGCCGGCTTGAGCTGGCGCGGGCCCTGCG
>CAZSOQ010000295.1:0-5646 GCA_964608495.1 uncultured Armatimonadia bacterium
ATACTCCCGCGGCAGCGCGCTGCAACAAGGGGGAACCGCGATGTCCTTAGGGATTCAGCCGGTGTTCTTCGCCGGCAAGCAGTGGGGGAGCCCCGACAAGGCCGGAGGCCAGCGCAGAGCCACCATAGACACCCAAGCCCATGTGGCCGGCTTCCGCGAGGGCCTGTCCGACTGCGACGTGGCCGACCCCATCGTCTACCACTCGGGCGAGCAGGCCCTTTCCATCGCCTCCGACGTGGCCGACGCCGACCTGCTCCTCATCGGCCAGTCCGAGCTGCTGGCCATCCCCTGGGCCGCCCGGGCGCTGCTCGCCCTCGACAAGCCCATGGTTCTCTACTGCCGCGAGCGCTATCTGTCCGCCCAGCTCACGGACCTGGCGGGCTGTCTCAGGGCCGACGGGGCCGACGCCTTCATGGCCGTGGACCTGGAGGACGTCCGCCGGCACGCGCACATCCTGGCCGCCCGAAAGGCCGTGAGCAACGGCACGCTGCTCGTGATCGGCCAGGGCTTTCCTTCCTGCTCCCAGGCCGCCAATCCCGAGAGCCCCGAGATGGTGACGGAACGCCTCGGCACGCGCGTGGCGGTGCGGAGTCTGGACGATTTCTACGCGGGCCTGGCAGGGATCGAGCGGTCAGCGGGCGAGGCGCTCGCGCAGGAATGGATCGAGGCTTTCGACGAGGTGACGGCCGGGGCCCGCCGGACGCTGGTCGAGGCGGCGCTGACCCACCTGGTGGTCGAGGGCTTCGTGGAGGAGACGGGCGCGACCGCGGTGGCCGTGGACTGCCGGGCCATGGATGAGACGAGCATGGAGCAGTTCGGGGTCTTCTACTCGCCCTGTGTGTCGCTGACGCTGCTGCGGGACCGGGGCATCCCGGCGGCGTGCGAGGCCGACGTCTGCTGCACCCTCGCCATGATGCTCCTCGGCGCCCTCGCGGACCGTGGCACCTTCATGGGCAACCTGCCCACGGTCAGCCCGGAGGAGGGCTGGATCCATGTCGCCCACTGTGCCGCCACGACTCGGATGGACGGCTGGGATAGCCGGCCGGCCCCGCTGACGCTGGAGGACTACCACGGCCGCGACAACGGCGTCGCCTCCTACGCGCCCTTCCGCGAGGGCGAGGCCGTCACCGTCTCGCGCGTGGACAAGAACCTGCGGCGCGTGTCGCTGGTCTCGGGGCCGATAGTGGACGCCGACCTGGACCGCGGGCTGGGGGGCTGCATCAACCTGATGCGCGTCGGGGTGAGCAATCCCCGCGACTACGTCAAACGCTGCCTGCTGGGGGACCACCACGCCGTCGTCTACGGAGACGTGCGCGCGGAGATGCGGGAGCTCTGTGGCCGCCTGGGCCTGGAAGTGCTGGAGCCCAGCGCCTGACGCTCCGGCCGCTGGGCCGCAGCGTGCGTGGGCGAATCGGCCTGCGCCCTCGGGGTCTACCGGGCGCCCGGGTGGGTCTGGGGCGCCACGGGCGCCGTGCCGCCCTCCAGGTTGACCAGCGGCATGACCTTGTCGGGCAGAATCACCACGTCTATCGTCGCCGGCAGCTTCTCCACCAGCTCCCATTCGATGACCTTGGCATTCACGCGCAGGGCCGCCGCCTTCAGCCGGATCGCCTCGGCGTCGCCCCGCGCCCGCACCACCGTGGCCTGGGCCCGGACCCTCTGGATGTCCGCCTCATACTGCTGGGTCACGATCCGCTGCTGCGCCACCTGCTTCTCGACGATGGCCTTCTCGAAGTCCTGCTGCATGTAGTCAACGTTCCGCAGCAGGAAGCGCTCCAGCGTGACGCCCTTCTGCTTCAGGCGCTCGCTAAGCCGCTGGCGGACCCGGTCCTCCACTTCCTGGCGCTTGCCGGGGTAGTAGTCCACTCCCTCCACGCCCTCGGTCCCCGGCTCCGCGTTCGAGTAGACGCTCATGATCGGGTACTCGGAGATGACGATCCGCGTTGCCTCCCGGGCATTGGGGCGCACCACGACCCGCACGTAGTCCGGCCCGACCGCCTTCCACAGCTTGTTGGCATCACCGGAGGATATGTGGAAGAGCACGGAGGCCTCGATGTTCAGGCTGAGGCCTTCCCGCGTCTGGCAGGTGATCGCGTCCTCGCTGCCCGTAGCGGCCTCGCGCGCGAGGGCGCTCATCGTGTAGTTCTGCGTGCGGACCGAGAAGAACTTCACCGTGGCCCAGGGCGGCACGAGGTGCCAGCCCTCGGCGTAGTCGTTCGGCTGGATGCCGCCGCGCAGGGGGTCGTAGATAGCCGCCACCGTCGCCGGCGGCACCTCGATCCAGCACTTACCCAGCGCCAGCCCGACCACCACCAGCCCCATCCCCAGCCAGGGCCGCCAGTCCTCCTTGCCCTGGCCCGCGCCTCCCTTGCGCCTCAGTCGCAGGAGGAGGACACCGACGGCGATCAGCTCGAGGACGACCAGACCTTTCATCACCGACCACCTCCCGTGGGAAGTGGCACGGCCCCCTGCGACAGGTAGGCTTTCCGTATCCTCGGCCCGATCTTCTGGGCCAACTCGTACCGCACGACCTCGGGGTTCTCGGCCAGCGTCTGCGCCCGCATGGCGATCGCTTGCGAGTCGCCCTGGGCCTTGTTGATGGTGGCTTGCTTGTCGAACTCGGCCTGCTGCAGCTTGCGCTTCTCCGTGATCACCTGCTGCTGGCGGGCCTGTTTCTCCGATATGGCGCCGGCGAACTCCGGGTAGGCGTAGGCGACGTTCCTGAGCAGGATCTGCTCCAGCTCGAGCCCTTCCTCCTGGAAGGACTGCTGCAGCTCCTTGGTGATCTCCTGCTCGATGCCGCTCCTGCGCCCGGAGTAGACGTCCTGGACGGAGTACTTGGCCACGACCATCCGGATGCGCTCGCGGACGACGGGCCGCACGAAGATGACGTTGTAGTAGGATCCCAGCTTGCGCCACACCATCGGGGCGCGCTGGGGGTCCACATGGAAGAGCACCGTGAGGTCGAGGAGCACCTTCAGGCCCTCGTTCGTTTCGCACTTGATCGAGTCGTCGCCTATCACCGCGCCTTCGGAGGGCGCGATGGACATGGTGTACTCCTGCGTCTGCACGGAGAACACCGCAGTCTTGGCCCAGGGCGGCACAAACCGCAGGCCCTCGGGCAGCGTGTAGTCCTGGATGCCGCCGCGCACGGGGTCATAGATGCACGCCACGTGCGCCCCCGGTATCACCACGATGGACCAGGAGGCCACGCAGTAGAGGGCGACGGCGGCCAGGATCGCCCCCCAGAACCGAGTGGGGTCGGTCACCAGGACTCGCCGCGCCATGCGACCCCGTTGGGCGCTGAATACGTCCTCGGTCTTGAGGCAGGCCGCCGCACCCCAGAGGACGAGCACGGCCGCCAGGACTAGGCCCACCACCGATCCCATACCCGCATCACTCCCAGAGCCAGATTCGCAGTAGGGATTCTACACCAAACCGTCCTCCCACCGCCGGGAGAAGCGACGGCGGGTCCGCCGCCCCGAGGCCCGCCGTCGTCAAGACGCTGGGACGCCGTCCGCCCGCGCTGTGTTCCTTCCTCGCCCGATGCCTACTGGGGTACCTCTTCGCCTCCGGTGCCCAACTGCTGTCCCGTCTCGATCAGCGCGCGCATGTCGTCATTCAGCGCCCTGAAGTCCACGAGCTGCTCCACGTTGGCCGCGCGGGTCAGCTCGGTCATCATCTGCTGCGCCAGGCGCTGCGTCTTCTCGGCCGTCAGCAGCTCCCGGATCGTTTCCTCGACCTGCTCGAAGGTCGGTATGTTCTCCGACTGGTACGCATCGCGGCGGATGATCTCCCACCCCTTCTTGCCCTGGACCGGCGGCGAGAGGTCGCCGTCCTTCTTCAGCTCGTAGGCCGCCTGCTGGATCGGGTCCTCGCCCCGAGCTATCCACCCGAACAGGCCGCCGTTCTCGCGCCCGTAGGGGTCCACGGAGTACTTGCGCGCCGCGTCGGCGAAGGTGACCTTCCCCGTGACGATCTCCTGGCGCACGCGCTCGGCTTCCTCTTTCGTCTCCACGGCGATGTGGCTCACCATCATCCGCTCGGGCTGGCGGAACTTTTCCCTGTTCGTCTGGTAGTACCGCGACAGCTCCTCGTTGTCCACGGTCACCTTGGGGGCCACCATCTTCTCTAGCTGGAGCTCCATCCGCGCCTGACTCGCCAACTCGCGCAGACTCATGCGTCGCGACTGCATCCACTCTCGAAACCCCATGCCGGTCCGCGGCTTCTGCAGGTCCATATTCACCTGCAGCCCTTTGATCCTCTTCATGATCTCCTGGTCGGTCACCTCGATCTTCTGCTTCGCGGCCGCCTCGGACACGACCCTGTACTGGATCATCTGCCCGAGCGTCTCGGCGCCGAATCGCGCCGTGCACTCGGCCTGCAGCTCGCCGGCCGTTATCACCTTCCCGTTCACGCGCGCGGCCGGGTCTTCGGGCTTCAGCGCCTGCGGCGCCGACCAGACCAGGCCGGCCATCAGCAGTGCCAACACTGCCGCACCAAGGCGGCTCTGGGTCTCGTTGCTCACGATCCATCGCTCCTCTGCTGCGTCTCGTTCACCTGTCCGTGGTTCTGTCCCGATACGTGCAGACGGACCCTGTTGTCGTCCCCTATCTCCGGGTAGCTGCCCAGCTTGGCCGAGAGCTCCCGCAGGCGCTTGGCTAGGGCCGCCGCCTTCTCGGCCGACGGGTACTCCGGCCCGAAGCGCGACCGCGGGATGACGACGGGCGTCGCGGTCACATCCCATCCCCACAGCTCCACGTACTCAATATCGAAGATCGCCGACTCCATCCGCTCCCCGGCCTTCTGGTCGAAGACGAAGTTCCCCATCGAGTAGAGGATGGGCGCGCCACGGTAGGCCGCCATCCCCTCCAGCACGTGGGGATGGTGGCCCAGAAGGAGGTCCGCCCCGGCATCCACCGCCGCGCGCGCCACCTGTCTCTGCCGCTGGGTCGGCAACTGCCGGTACTCCTCTCCCCAGTGGAAGGACACGACCAGCAAGTCGCACTTGGGGTCCGCCTCGCGCACCTGCTTTGTGAAGTTAGACAGGTCCTGGGCCACTTTGTTGTCCGACCCGTGCCCGAAGCTCAGGTCCGTGTAGGCCATGAAGCCCAGGCGCAGCGGCCCCACCTGCAGGTACACGGGCCACCAGGCGGTCGCCGCCTCGCGCCTGCCCCCGCAGTAGAGTATGCCGTTGCGGTCGAGGATGTCCATCGTGTCCAGAAAGGTCCGCCGCCCGGAGTTGAGCGTGTGGTTGTTGGCGATGGACACAACGTCAAAGCCGCCGTCCTGGAGCACCGTGACCGTCGCGGGCTCGGCGCGGAACACGCAGTCCTTGGGCGCGTGGGCCCCACGCGTCGAGAGCGGGGACTCCAGGTTCCCAAAGGTGATGTCGCCGGCCCGCAACTGGTCGCGCACGCGGGCCAGGATGCTCTCGGCGCCTCGGCTGCGGATCGCCCCTCCCACCCCTCGGTCCAGCATCACGTCGCCCACGACGACGATCCTGTCGGGCCGGGCCTTCTGGCAGTATTCCTCGAAGGCGACCATCACGGCGGCGGCCTGCTTCGCCTGGGAGCCGGAGCCGGCATTGAGGTTGATCTCCGGCGCCGGGATGCCCAGCTCGTCGAAGAATACTTTGGAGAGGAG
>CAZSOQ010000296.1:0-5603 GCA_964608495.1 uncultured Armatimonadia bacterium
GGATGATGGGCCGCCCGTGCGGGAAGCATGTGCCGCGGCCGGGGACGCCGGATGAGAAGGCCCAAGGGCCCAAGGTGGGCGTCTGGCCCACGGGCCGGGGCGTCCAGAGCTGCGCTCGTGGGGGAGATTATACCCAGGTGGGTTGGACAAGTCCTGACATTATCGGGATTCTTTCTGGCATTTTCCTGACATTAACCTGACATTTTTCTGGCATGTTGGTGGGGCGGGGGGGAAGGCGGGGCTGAAGCCCCGCCCTGCAAGGGGCCCCCTCCATCAGAAACCAGTCACCACGAGGCCACAGCCGCAGGCTAGGCCCCCCCAAAGACGGATCACCACACAGCCACCACCGCAGGCCGGAGCCCGGGGCTACAGTGTGCCCCACGTCCCGTTCCCGTCGGGTGCGCCCCGGCCACACGCTACCGCCTGAGACGCGGCAGCAGGCGCCCCGTCCGCTCCATGTACGACCGGTACTCCTCCCCGAACCGGTCCAGCAGCATCCGCTCCTCGCGCGGCACGCGCCGCAGGTAGAGCGGCAGGAAGGTCAAGAGCAGGGCCGGTCCCGCGACCCAGTTGGGCAGCAGAAGCGCCTGGGCCACCGCCCACAACCAGTGCGCCGAGTACATGGGATGCCTGATGCGCGAGTACACTCCCCGCGTCACGACTGAGTGCTCGCGCTGGAGCTCGAGGTAGGGACTGAAGCTGCGGCCCAGATCGGCATGGGTCCGCCAGAGCAGGCAGATCGAGGCCGCGGCGGCGACAGCCCCGAGCACGCCCGCCCACACCGGGGCCGCGTAGTCCGCGAAGTCCAGCCAGGGCGTGGTCAGGTAGATGCACGGGGCCGCGATCATGCCCACCGAGGCGCCAACGATGAGCAGGCGGTCGAGCGCGTCGCCATGGGCTTCACCGCGACCGGGCCGGCGGCAGCGCCTGGCGCCGATCCTGCGCGCCAGGGCCCAGACGAGGAAGGCGATACAGAAGATAGCCTTCCCCAGGTCCCGTTCCATGGCCGAGTCCCGCCTCCTGATGCCCCCCCGACCCGCGGCGCCCTAGTCGCTCGCGGCGAGGAACAGCCCGTCCCGCTCGCCGACCGTGACCGACCCGCCCGCGGGCCGACCGTCGTTCGTCTGCGGGTCCTGGGCCCGGCTTCCCCGAATCCGCCGGAACTGCCGGCCGGGCAGGAGGTCGGCGAGGCTGAAGGTCACCGGATGCAGGCTGGGATTCGCCAGCACGACGCCATGCTCGAACTCGCGCAGCACGGCGTCGGGAGCCGCGTGCGCCGACACTTCCGTGATCCACACGGGCTCCGTCCCCTCGATGCTGAGGGACAGGTCCACGCCGGGCGTGGCTATCTCGCGGAAGGCGAAGGTCGCCTCGAACTGCGTCGGCCCCGCGAAGGTCATGTACCGCACCGGCGCGGTGCGCCGCTCGGGCACGCCGGCCTGGGCCACGCGCACGTCGCCCCACGAGCTGTGGTCGGTGGTCGAGTCGTCCCTGGGGCCGCAGTCGGTGACGAACTTCAGCGTCACGCGCCTGCCCTCCCAAGGCGCCAGGGACACCTCCTCGTCCTGCCAGCGCGCCTCGTTGTAGGTCCTCTCGTAGACCTGCTCCCAGTCACCGCCCTCGGGCCGCACGAGCACCCTGAACACCACGCCATCGCTGCGCTCGGGCGACAGCTCGCCCATGCCGATCGAGAAAAGCAGCACGCCCTGCGGGGGCACCGTGACGTCCCGCTCCCAGAAGGTGTAGCCCGTCTTCCCGCCGCGCCAGGGCGGGTGACACAGGTAGGCCTCACGGGTCTCGTCGCCCAGCTTGCGCTGGGCGAAGTAGCGCACGCCGGCGCCCGTGGTCGGGTCGAGGGCCACTTCGCCCTCGCCGCGAAGGCCCATGCCGGCTCGCGGCGGCGAGGACTCGGACATCAAGTCCAGCCGGGACCTACCCGCCCCCACCCACACGAGCCGGGGCATGTCCGCCGGATACCCGGCGCGGGCCGCCGCCCTGATCTTCAGCGCCACGAACAGGTCCGGCCCGCTGCAGGGCATATCGGTTAGGCGCAGGCTGAGCTCGCCACGGGCGCTGTCGGTACCCTCGACACGCAGCGCCGAGCCGTCCCGGCTGACACGCACGTCCTCGCCCACGAAGCGGCTGACAAAGTCGGCCGGGAAGGCCCGACCGGCTCCCTGTAGCACGTCCGGCGCCTCCATCGCGAGCCGACGAGGGGGTCCCAGGGGCTCGCCCAGCCAGCCCACTTCCTCCTCCTCGCCCTTCCACAGCTCGTCCCAGACCGGGAAGAGCCCACCCTCTTCCCGAGGCGGCGCGAAGCTGTAGCACACGGCGGCGTTGCAGAACTGCGCGGCCGCCAGCGCCAGACGGTGACGGCTGAAGGGAATCTGGGGCAGCCTGCCCTCCTGGCCGTCTATGTACTTGTGGTTGAAGTAGCTGAACACGGGCTTGCGGCCGAAGGCGTCCCAGTACAAGTGGCGGTTCAGCCCGCCCGACCAGTCCTTGAACTCCCAGTCGGAGAGCGTGGGCCAGCCCTCGCTCTCGATGCCGTTGAGTTGACCGAAGGCCCTCTGCGAGTTGGTGCCGTGGCCGTCGGCCAGCAGGAACCGGTCGTCGCCGACGCGCTCGCGGAGGCGCCGGCAGAAGTCGTATACCCCCACCCCGTACAGGTTCACGCCCTCGTGGAACCCGCCGTCGTGCCGCCCGTCGCCGTCGGTGTCCACCCCGCGGGAGGCCGGCGGCTCGCCCGACCAACGCTGGTGCGCCAGGACGTCGAACTCGAGGCCGTCGAACGTCTCCAGCCTGCCCCCGGGCCCAAGCTCCCGCGCCAGCTCCCCCACCAGCACGTCCACGCAGGTCCTGCCCTCGGGGCTCTTCGGGCAGCGCGGCGAGAAGTTGTAGAACCACATCAGGTTGCTGTTCTTGCCCCAGGGCCCCTCAGTCGCGTGGGCCGCCGCGTAGGCTCGGCCCGCCGGGAAGGCCCTCGGCGTCGTGCCGAAGCACCCACGCCGGACGCGCAGCACCTTGCGCTCGGGGTCCTTGCCCAGCAGCTCGACCTGCTCCGCGCCACTCCAGTGGGGCCGACCCTCGTCGTCCAGCACGCACAGGCCGATGTCCTCGTTCCTGTCCTGGTATCGGCCCATCTCGGTGCGAAACAGGTCCACGTTCTCGACATGCAGGTCCGACTCGCCCTCCTCGGCCGGGAGGTCCTGCATGATGAGGCATCCGGTATGGTAGACCCAGTGTCCGGCGAAGTAGCCGGGCCCGGCGTCCCTGGGATCGCGGGCATTGCCGTTGTAGTGCAGGAGCACGAGCTGGCGCGGGTGCTGGGTCTTGAACCGCGTGAAGAACTCGACGTTGCGCCGGGACCGTCCGGGCACTTCCTCATCGAGCGCCTTGCCCTCGATGCCGCAGAGACGGCTGAAGTTCCGGTCCCACACGTCGTAGGTCACCTGCGGGTTCGCGGCCATGCCCTCGGCCGCGCGGAAGAAGAAGGCCCTCGGCCAGCCCCGGGTGAACAGGTCCAACCCCTGGGTCGGGTCGGCCACGGCCCACCGGGCCGCGGCGCTCAGGGCGCAGATCAGAGCAAGGCGACACCGCATCGGCATCGGACCTCCCGAGAGCGCTCCCGCGCTCAGTCATCGCGTCGGGCCAGGGGTATCGCGCCCCCCAGATCGCCCGGCCCGGTCGAGATCATCCACGACAGCTTCTTCGGCACGAGGAAGGACTCGCGGACGAAGCCCAGGTTCCCCGGCAGACGCAGCTCCCACTGCATCCGGTCGCGGTAGACGCGGAAGACCCGGCAGGAGTTGGGCCATTCGCAGAAGGCCGTGTTCTGCACGTGGGTGATCCCCTCGACCACGCTCACCTCGTTCCAGTGCCCATGGCCGCTCAGGGTCGCGACCACGTTGGGCGCCGCCCGCAGCAGCCCCAGCACCTCCTCGGCCCCGGCGCACGCGCACGGGGTCAGCCGGTACCCGGCCGAGGACACGTCGCGGCGGTTGTAGAAGGCGTAGTGCCACATCACGACCGTGGGCGTGGCGGGATCCGCCGCCAGGGCCTGCCGCAGCCACTGGATCCGCTCCGGCCGCAGGCCCGTCCCGCTCACCTTGTCCGGGTCGTACCGTGGCGGCGTAGTGTCGTCCCTGCCCTGCCAGAGCAGGGGCGGGTCCAGCACGATGAACCGCAGCGGCGGCCGGTCGAGCACGTAGTTCGTCGCGCCACCCGGGAAGGCCTGGGGCAGCAGCTCCAGCACGTCGGACCGCCCCGTCTCGCGGAAAGCGTCGTGGTTGCCGATGCACCCATACACCGGGATCGCCGCCTGGGCAAGGGTCGCCGCCAGCAGCTCCACGTCCTCCCTCCTCCCGGCGTCGGTCATGTCCCCGGCGATCAGCGCGAAGGCCACGCCCTCGCCCTCCAGGGACCTCAGAGTCTCGAGCAACTGGGGCCCCGAGTCCCTGTCCAGCTTCAGGTTCAGCCACGGCGAGCGCCCGGGCCCCAGGTGGGTATCCGCGAACAGGGCGAATCGGTAGAGCGGCTCCTCGACGGCGCGGTCCGCCGCCACCAGCCGCACGCGCTCCAGCACCCCCGCCGGGCGGAAGTGCGGTCCGGCGATCGTGAGGTAATGGCGCCCTGGCGTGAGCAGGCATTCCCGCAGCTCGACCCGTCGCCGAGGCCGGTCGCCCACGATGTCCGGCATCGGGGCCTGCGCGGCCTGGGGCCCCCATTCCGGCCCCGACACCATCGGCGCCGCCGCGACCTGCGAGTCCCACAGCACGTAGGCCCGCAGCCCCGGCGTCAGGTCCTCGTCCGCGGCCAGGGAGACCGCCCCGCTGACGTACAGGCTCTCGGCACACTCCACCGCGATCGTCAACAGCCCGTCCGCCGGGACCTGCCGCTGCTCCTCCTCGACCGACGTGACCTCCGCCCCCGCCAGGTCCGGCGCGAGCACGCCGTCGCGCGCGTACAGCGTCACCGTCTCGCCGCGCCCGATCCGCACGACCTTCGCGTCCGCCGCCGCGCGCAGCCGCCGCTCCAGCCTGGGGTACAAGGCCATGGGGGGATCGGGCAGCTTTGTCGCGCGCAGCACCACGTCGTCGAACCAGGTCTCCGCCGTCGCGGCCAGGGCGAGCATGGTCTCCCGGTCCGTGTCGCGCAGCTCGCCCCGCCGGACGCTGCCCCTGAGCTGCACCCACCGGCCCGCCGTGCCGCCCACGGCTTGCTCGCCCTTCACCTGCCGCGCGGTGCCGTCGCTGGCCGAGATGTACAGGCGCGCCGCCCCGTCGGCCCCCGCGTAGACCCAGGCCGAGAACTCGTAGTCGCAGGCCGGATCGAGCCCGTCCCCAAGCCTGAAGTAGGCTCCGCCGGAGGCCGCCGTGGGGCTCACGCGGAGGGAGAACCTGCCTGCGTGGGCGCGCGCGTCGTCCGCGGCATAGGTGGCCTGGTAGGTGTGGAAGTCCGGGAGGTCGCCCTCGAAGCCCTCGTCCAGACCCACCGGAGCGCTGCCGGCCCACACCGCGGCCATGCCCGACAGCAGCAGAATCCCGACCACAGCCCCGGCCTTACTGCTGGCACCAGACGCATCAGTGGATGGCTCCTTGTGC
>CAZSOQ010000297.1:0-5598 GCA_964608495.1 uncultured Armatimonadia bacterium
CCCCATTATCCGCGCAGCTACGTCCGCGCCGTGCCGGGGCCTCGGCCGCGGATGAGACGGTGGGCTCGCCTGCCCCTCCGCGCCTCGCTCTTTGTCAACGTGCGCAAATACTGAGAGGCGGAGGGGAACGGGTCGCCGGCACAGCCGGCTCCTACGGGGGAGCGCTTGGGGATGGCTGGGAGGTGAGTGGTGGGCGCTAGTCCCCGGTGCGCAGGAGGAGGGGATTGTCGCCTCGGCCCCAGACGCCGTCGGGGGCGGCCAGGAGCACCGGCGGCGCCTGGCACAGCCTCGATACGCTGGAGATGGCCGTGACGTAGGAGGGCTCGAGGTCGCGAAGCACGGCGGGCAGCCGCGCCGCGTCGTCGTCCAGGTGGGCGAGGGATAGGGCCAGCCGGGGCCTGTGGGCCCTGAGGGTCTCGGCGGCGCCCCGGAGGCACTCCTCTTCCATGCCCTCGATGTTGAGCTTGATGAAGTCCACGCGCGGCAGGGCCAGCTCGTCCACGAGGCCGTCCACGGTCCTGCACGGCACGTCGAAGGTCTCGACCTCGGGGCCCAAGGGGGCCCGGTCGGCGCTGCCCGTCGCCTCGGCATAGCGGCCCCGGGGCAGGGCGATCGTGACCGTGCCCTCCCGGCCCCCCACAGCGCCGCGAACCACGGACACGTTGTCGAGGGCGTTGGCGCGCACGGTGCCCTCCAGGGCCGCGAGGCTGTCGGGCACCGGCTCGATGGCCACCACGCGCCCCGCCGGGCCGACCAGCCTGCTCGCGAGGAGGGTGAAGGTGCCGTACCCCGCGCCGCCGTCCAGGGCCACGTCGCCGTCGCGCAGGGCCGTGCGGGCCTCGTAGTGGTCCAGATAGCGGGCGGCCTGGTACTGGGTCAGGACCTCCAGCACCGGCCTGCGCGTACCGGGAGGCGCCGCGACCACATCGCCGTTGGGGAAGCAGACGAGAGGCAGGTCGCCCTCGCGCCTGACGGGGATGAGGTGCTCGGCGAGCAGGCGACGCAGCCAGGTGGGCGCAAGCATCGGCCAGGCGCCGGCCCAGGTGAACCAGGGCATGCGCCGGCAGCGGCGCCAGACATGGATCCGACGGAAGGGCTTGAGCCCCATGCTGTCAGCCTCAGGGCCTTCCCGCGCCGCTGCGACGGCCGGGAGCGGGCTTGGCACGGGTCGTCAGTCGGTTTGTCGCTCGGCGGCGGGGGGCGATGGTCCCGGCCGCCCGCCCAGCCCGGGCGGCAAGGGCGGACGCTCGCGAGTCGGGTCGTAGGTGAGGAAGCCGTAGGGCCTGGCGATGCTGGAGAAGTGGCTCGTGTCGGGCAGCTTAGCATAGTGGGTGCCGAAGTAGTAGTTGAGGACCAGGCGGAAGGTGTTGACCGGCGTGAGGTCGGGGTAGAAAACCTGGGCCCCGCCCTCGGGCAGGTAGAGGGCGTTGAGGATGCTCATCCGCTCCCACAGGCCGGTCTGGTCGGGGTGGTTCCAGTCGAGCAGGGCCTGAGGGCCGTGGTCGGCGCGGATGATGATGATGGGGGGCCTGGTCGAGGTGGCGAGGATGCGGTCCACGATCTCGCGCACGCGGCCGTTCAGGTACCTGAGCTGCCCGGCGTAGGCGGCGGCGCGGGCCTGGGGCGTAGGGCACTCCTCTTCGCTCACCCACCACCAGGCGGGGCTGCGGTCGCGGCCCTCGCAGTCGAAGAAGAAGGGAGCGTGGGGGCAGAGGATGTGGGCGAAGACGAAGACCGGGCCGTCGTGCCGGGGGACGCGGCCCAGGTCGTCGAAGGCACGGCGGAGGTAGAGCTTGTGCAGGCCCCACTTGGACAGGTGGGTGAGGAGGGTCGGGCCGCCGGTGAGGGTGGAGACCAGGCCGTCGAGGACAGGCAGGGGCGTGGTGCGGGCGAGCTCGATCTCGAAGTAGCTGGGCTCAGGGCCGCCGACGGTGAGGTCGGCCGGGAAGCTGTCGTTGGTGCTGTAGACGGCCGGGAACTTGACGATCCTGTAGCCGGCCGAGCGCAGCAGGCGGCAGACGCGGTTGTCGCGCAGTAGGCGCAGCAGGGGCCGGCGGTCCTCGGAGTCGCTGCCCAGCACCGACGCCAGGGACGTGACGTGCAGCATGTTGAGCGAGGACCCCAGGGAGAGCGCGGTCTGGGAGTAGTTGGTCCGACCGCGGGGGACGATGTGGAAGCCTTTGGCGCGCAGGTAGTCGTAGAGGCCGGTGGTGTCCGGGCCACAGACCTCGCGGAGGACCTCCTCGCCGCCGTAGGCGTCGAGGATGAGGTAGTAGATGTCGGGCTTGTAGCCGCGCCGCGGTGAGAGGGCCGGGACGGGGCCGTCGGCGGCGTCGGCGGCGGCCAAGAGGCTCTGGGCGACCTGATCGGGCGAGCGGTGGGGCTGGGCCAGCAGGTGCCAGCCGATTCTGCCGAGGGGCATGAGGAGCAGCGCGAGGCCCAGGAAGTTGAGGAACTGGGCAAAGGCCGGCGCGTTGTAGCGGCGGCGAAGGACCGCGACGAGCGCCGCCAGCACGATGAGGGACACCACGAGGGAGCCGGGGATGCCCAGGTCGTCCACCTTGCCCGCCAGGTGCCTGAAGGCGAAGAAGAGAGCGACGAAGACGCTGAGGGCCAGGGCGGGCCTGGTGACGTCGCGGTAGAGGAGCTTGAGGAGGGCGAAGGCGAGCGCGGTCAGGCCCAGGGTCACAGCCAGGGGGCGCAGAACCTCGACGGGGAAGACGAGGTCGAGGTTCTTGGAGTAGAGGAAGGCAACGGGGTAGGCCGCGAAGAGGAAGGGATGTATCGGGGCCTGGGTGCAGGAGCTCCGCCGGGAGGGCCTACTCGTCGTCCTCATCTTCCTCTTCAGACGGGCGGCCCCGGAACCTGGCGACGATGTTCCTCCAGTACATCTTGATGACGAAGGCGGCTGCCAGGAGGCTGCCCACGAGGAGCTGGAAGAGGTAGCTGCCCGTGCCGGGGTCAATGTAGGCGCAGGCGCGGCCCTGGGACAGGACCAGCAGGGCCAGGGCGGCAGCCGTGCAGGACAGGGCGCCAGGTTTGGTGCGGCGCACCACGAGAGCGCCTCCTTCGAAGGTTCGGTAAGCCTGGGGACGGCCTTGCGCCAGTGGGCCCCGTGAGGCCCGTGAGACAGACCGCGCCGGGAAAGGGCGGCAGGTCAGAAGCCGTTCGCGGTGGGGTGCTGGGGATGGGTGTGCCCAGGCGGTTGGCGGTCCGACAGGCGCCATTATAGCGGGCGAAGGCCGGGCGTCAACCGGCGGCTCGGCCGCGTGGCGCCCGGGCCGGCCAGGCGGCCGGGCGTGTGGGGAAGGGACTCCGGACCGTACGGGGAAAGGCCGGGGCGACCCGCAGGGAGGGCCAGGCGCACAGATGAGCGACGCGATCGCGATGTGGCGTCACACGAAGATGGTCGTGCTGGTCGCGCTGACCGCGGCCCTGTACGCGGCCCTGCTCGTGCCCTTCAAGCCCATCCCGCTGGTGCCGGGCGTCACGGAGCTGAGGCCCGCAAATGTGGTGCCCATCGTGTGCAGCCTGCTGTTTGGGCCGGCGGCGGCCTGGGGAGCGGCGATCGGGAACCTGGTGGGCGATTTCTTCGGGACGCTGGGCCCCGGCAGCGTCTTCGGCTTCATCGGCAACTTCCTGCTGGGCTACCTGCCGTACAGGATCTGGCGACTGCTGGCGCGACGGCCGGACCCCTCGGTGGCGCTGGCCTCGTTGCCGACGTTCTTCGACGTGTGCGTGATTCCCGCGGCCGTGTGCGCCCTGGTCATCGCCTGGGGGGTGGATCTGCTGGGGATCGTGCCCTTCAAGATCCTCGCCACGGTCATCACGCTGAACAACTTCGTCGCGTCCTTCGCGCTGGGACTGGTGCTGCTGCCGCTGCTGTACCCGAGGGCGATCCGATGGCGGCTGGTGTACTGGGAGATCATGCCGGAGGAGGAGCTGGCGGACGGGCCGCTGGCGTGGCCGGCGCTGGTGCTGATCGTCGCGCTGTGCGCAGCGGGAACGAGCTGGGCTGCGATGCTGTGGTTCGGGGCGCAGGAGCTTCCGGCATGGGCGGCGGACATCCCGGTGCGCCACGGCGCCACGGTGCTGGGGCTGGCCCTGATCCTGCTCACGGCGCTGCTGGCCAGGTGGCACGTGGCCGGGAGCAGGGCCGAGGAGCCGGTGCGCGCCCAGGAGGCCGGAGCGGCGGAGGGCGCGGCCGGGCTCGACGTTCGCGGGGTGAGCTTCGTTTACGCCGGGGGCTCGCGGCCCGCGCTGCAGGACGTGTCGTTCTCGCAGGAAGCGGGGTGCTTCCGGTGCGTCATGGGGGCCACGGGGGCGGGCAAGACCACGCTGTCGCTGGCGCTGTCGGGGGTCATACCGTGGCTGGAGCCCGGGGAGTTCAGCGGGTCGGTGACCGTATCGGGGCTGCTGGTGTCGAAGGTGCCGCCGCGGACGCTGGCGGGGCGAGTGGGCTTGGTGCCGCAGGACTTCGAGACGCACCTGCTGGGCAGCCAGGTCGAGAGCGCCGTGGCCTTCCCGCTGGAGAACCTGGGCCTGGAGCCGGTGGCGATCCTGGAGCGCGTCACGGCGGCGCTGCACGCCGTGGGCATTGACCACCTGCGCGAACGCAACCCCAGCTTCCTGTCCGGTGGGGAGAAGCAGCGGGTGGCGCTGGCTTCCACGCTCGCGCTGAGCCCCGATCTGCTGGTGCTGGACGAGCCGACCACGGACCTGGACCCCGCCGGGCGGCACCAGGTCTTCCAGGCCTGGGAGCGGCTGCGGGAGTCGAGCCATACCTTCGTGGTGACGGAGATCGATTCGGACGTGGCGGCGATGGCGGATGTGCTGATGGTGCTCCAGGAAGGTCGGGTGGCCTTCGACGGGCCGCCTGAGGAACTGCTGAGCCGCCCCGAGCTGTGCGCGCGATTGGGCGTGGTGCCGACCGAGGCGGCGCAGATAGCCGCGGCTCTGGGCCTACCGCCGCTGTCCGAGGAGGGGGAGCTGGTCGAGCGACTGGTGGCCGCGGGGGTGGAGATGCGGGACCCTGCGGAGCCGGGGCCGGCGGCCGAGGACTGGCCCGCGCGTGGCGAGCGCCTGGTCGTAGTGGACGATCTGCACGCCGGCTACGGGGGCCGCGAGGTGCTGCGCGACGTGGACCTGGAGGTCTGCGAGGGGGAAGTGGTGGCGCTGCTGGGGCGCAACGGGTCGGGGAAGACGACGCTGGCCAAGTGCCTGGACGGGCTGCTGGAGGCGACGTCGGGGCGAGCGCTGCTGGCGGGGCGCGACGCGGCGCAGATGAGGCGGACGGAGGTGGCGCGGCTGGCGGGCATGGTCTTCCAGAATCCCGACCACCAGATCATGGCCACGAGCGTGCTGGAGGAGCTGTACCTGGGGCCACGGCTGGCGGGGCTGGACCGAGCCGCGGCGCGGGAGGGCGTGGAGGCGGCGCTGGCGGTGACGGGGCTGGAGGACGTCGCGCACGAAGACCCCTTCGCGCTGCCCAAGGGGGTGCGGCAGATGGTGGCGCTGGCGGCGGTGCTGGCCGGCGGGCCGCCGGTGATTATCTTCGACGAGCCGACGACTGGTCTGGACGGCCCGGAGCACGTGGCG
>CAZSOQ010000298.1:0-5584 GCA_964608495.1 uncultured Armatimonadia bacterium
ATACAACACCTCACCGGACAGAATCGAAAAACTCTTGCCGCACCCCGCCTCGCCCGCCCACGCCTGCTCGCCCGAGCGCACCCAGCCCCACGTCACCGCCCCAGGGCACGGATCCTGCCACTTGTCGCCCTGCACCCAACCGGCGTTGGCCGGCATGATCCGAGACACCTCGAAGTCCTGGTTGACCGCGCCCGAGTTGTACCACAGCCCCAGGCGTATCTCCGCCATGACTACGACGTAGCGGTCCGAGCGGAACAGGTCCGCCAGCCCGGCCACGTCCCAGCGGATCACCCCGCGGTGAATCGCGCCGTCCTGGCGGGTGCCGATGATGAACTCCTGGTTCCGCCCGAAGTTGTCCTCCGGCCGCGTGTTGACGATGAAGGCCTCGGCGACGCCCTTGTACCCCTCGGGGTAGAAGTCGTTCGCCGCGCCGAGCTGCAGCCTCAGGGTCGCCATGGCCTCCGCCGGCACGGCCAGGGCCGCGCAGGCCAGGAGCGCGAGGGCGATTACCGGCGTCATCCTGTTCGGCATGGGGCGATCCCGCCTTGCCCGTGGTGATGGCGATGGGCCGCGAGGGGCGGCCCCGCCGGGACCGGGTTCGCCGCTGGGGCGGAAGGCCCTGCCGCCGCGGACCCCGGCGGCCTGCGCGCCGCCGGCGGCCCCCCGGCCCGGCTATTGCCCCGACGCCGAACCGTCGTCCATAATCCCCCGTGACCCGGCCGCCGGCCTCAACGGCCAAGGACAGGTGAGCGACATGCGCAGCCCCACTCGCGGACTGACCGCCCTCCTGGTCGTCCTCGTGACCGCGGGCATCGCCTGCGCCCAGGGCGACCTGGGCCCCAGTCTCCTCGCCAACGGCGACTTTGAGTCGGGCGAGGAGCTGTGGTGGCATCCGCAGGACGCCTACGCCGGCAAGCTCGAGACCGCCCTGCGCCACGGCGGGCTGAACTGCTGGCGCATGGACCTCCAGGAGCCCGAGCGCGAGGCCATCATGTCGCGCGCCGCCACGATCGAGCGCGGCCGCGACCTGCACGTCTCCGCGTGGATCCGCTGCGCGGACGTCGCGCCGGCCGACGCGATCTCCCTCCGCCTGCAGCAGTTCCACAGGGGCAAGCCCGCCGGCTGGCACCTAAGGAACGGCCGCAACGACCTGATCCACACGGGCGGCAGCCACGACTGGTTCCGCTTCGCCGTGAACGTGGCCGATGCCGACCTGGACGCCGAGACCACGAGCCTCGTGCTGTACCTGCGCGCGGCGCCGGGCTCCACGGGCACGGTGTGGTTCGATGACGCGAGCGTCCAGACCGTCGTGGGCAGGGCCCCCGGCGAGAGTCTGGACCGCCAGGCCGCGCCGCCTCTGGACCTGTCACGCGAGGCTCCCGCCCGCGACGACGCGGCCGCCTTCCGCGACATCCCCTTCCTCGACCGGGTGGGCGAGGGCGTCGAGATAGACTGTGGCAGCGACCACAACCTGTTCTATGGCGAAGCGCCGGCCGTCGTCACGATCACGATGCAGCCGGTGGATGGGGCGGTCATGGAGTGGTTGGTCAGCGACTACTGGGGACGAAAGGTGGACGGCGGCACGGCCGCCGAGACCGTGCGGGTCCAGATACCGCGGATGGGCTACTTCGAAGTCGCGGCCCGCCTGACGCGCGACGGCCAGCAGCTCGGCGCGGCCAGGACTTCCCTCTCCCACCTGCCGGAGCCTCCGCTGGCCCAGACCTCGCCCGAGTGGATCCTGGGCAGTTGGGTGCAGCAGAACGACCTGCTGGCCCACCTCGGGGCGCGGTGGACCCGCGTCGGCACGGGCTGGCAGTGGCTGGAGCCCGAGCAGGGCAAGCCCAACGAGGCGCTCTGGGAGAGCATGGACCGCCACGTGGCGAGCATGGTCGAGCAGGGCATCACGCCCGTCTTCCTGTTCTCGAAGGTGCCGTCCTGGGCCGGGCCCCACTACAAGCGCGTCGGGCCCGACCACTGGGACGACTTCCGCGCCTACGTGCGCAAGTGCGTCACCCGCTACCGCGACCAGGTGGACATCTGGGAAGTGATGAACGAGCCCTACATCCCGACCCTCTTCCCCGGCCCCATCGAGGAGGTCATGCAGTGGCATCGGGTTGTGCGCGAGGAGGTGGACCGAGGCGACCCGGGCGGCCTGGTGATCGGCCCGTGCCTCGATACGCGCAGCGACTATCTCTTCGACGAGACGCGCGACCTGCTCGACCTGGGCCTCGCGAAGCTCATCACCGGCGTCTCGGTCCACACCTACGGCGGGCTCGAGGCGGCGGGCTACCTGCGCGACTTCGACAAGCTGCGCGACCTGCTGCGGGCCTACGACGCGGACGGGCCGATCTACATCACCGAGCAGGGGCTGAGCGTGCCCGAGGACCTGCCCATGGAGCGGCTGCAGGCCCAGTACCTGGTCCGCATGGTGCTGTTGTGCCTGCAGGCGCGGGTGAAGGCCGTGATCTGGCACATGATGAGCTGGCCGCAGGGGCCCTCGGACCACGAGCGGGACTTCGCCATCGTGCGCGCCCGGGACAAGATGCCCCAGCGCGCTCCGAGGCCCGCCTTCACGGCAGCCGCGGTGCTGTCGAGCGTGCTGGGCAAGGCCCGGTTCGTCGGCACGCTGGACGACCTGGGCGAAACGGTAGCAGCACAGGTGTACCAGGCGGCGGGCGAGCCGATCCTCGCCCTGTGGGACTGGGGCCGGCCGGAGCACGAAGTCGAGGTGCAGGTAGGCACGCCGGAGGTGACGGTTGTGGACCTGATGGGCGTGCGCTCTCGCGCCCGGACGGACGGCGGCAGGCTGAAGCTGACCCTCACGCCGAACCCCGTGTACGTCCTGGGCGGCGCGGCCGGCACGCTTCTCCAGGCGCCCTGATCGGCGGGCCAAAGGGTGAGCCCGTCCGCCACCGTACGCGCGTCCTTGGGGAAGAGGAGGGTCGCCGACGTGCCGGTACCGGGCTGTATCGCGCCTGTATCGTGCGCCTTCCCGTGCTCTTTGGCGCCGAATCCGGCCACGCTGCGCGCGTCTCCGGTCAGCCGGGGACCGGGAGGCCGGGCGCGGATCGCGCGGCCCCCTTCTACGGGCGGGCGAAAACCGGTAAGATACACAAGGCGCCCGGGCCCGAGCCGACCGGGCGGAGGGGTAACGGATGTTGGCTGACATGCCTGCCGCGGAGCAGATGCCTCTGGCGCACCTAGTGCCGGTGGCCGCATTCCTGCTGGCCATGGTCTTCCTGTTCTGGCTCGTGGTGCTGCGCCCGGCCAACAAGAAGGCCCGGGACCACATGGACCTGGTGCGATCCCTGATGCCGGGCGACCGCGTGGTGACAGCCGGTGGCCTCCATGGGGTGGTCAGGAATGTCCACGAAAGAACAGTGGAACTTGAGGTGGACGAGGACGTCATTCTGACCTTCGACAAGTACGCGGTGAGGAAGCGCCAGGACCCGGCCTGATGGGAAGGCGCCCAGAGTCGCCCTGTGCCCTCCGTCGGCGGCCGGGCTGGGGCAGGGGCGGTGATGAGCGCGGCGCCCGCGCGCGGGGCGGCCCGTCCGGAAGCCACACTTGCCTCACCAGCAAGCCGCAGCTCCGGTCGCCCGAGCCGGCCTGCGTCACAAGATTGGCAGCCGAAGGACATTTCGCCTGGCTGCAGGAATGATAGACTGGCATTGCGAAGGTAAGACAGAGGAGCGCGCCAGGGGCACCAGGCGTCGAGCCCGCTGCCGCGAGGAGAGCGGACATGAACCTGAGCCTCGTTCTGGTGGGCGCGTTCGCGGCCTTGCTCTTGGCGGTGGTGCTGGTGGTGTTTGTCTGTCGGCGGTATCTGTTCCTGCCTTGACGGCGATGGACAAGACGAGAGAAGCAGGGGGACCGTGCGGGGCGAGGCCCAACATCCCTGCCGGAGGCGGCAAGCCTTGCTGATAGCGGCTATTGGGGCGGCAGCGGTGGCCCTGGTTGTGGCAATCGTGGCGGTCGTACTGGCGCGGCGAGCGATCCGCGCGGCCGCCGCGCCTCACTCCCGCACTCTGCGCGAGCTGCTCCACGCCGTGAGCCGAGGCGACATAGACCGGGTCCCGGCCCTCCTGCGCCAGCTCGACCTGCACGTCGGGCGCCTCGAGGACCGGCTGGACGGCGCCGAGAGGCGGCTTAGCTCGGCGATCCAGAAGATAGGGCTCTCGCGCTTCGACGCCGACCCCGACCTGGGCGGCAAAGTCAGTTTCTCGCTGGCACTGCTCGACGAGCACGACGACGGCGTAATCGTCACCTCGATGTACCGCCTCGAAGAGAGCCGCACCTTCCTGAGGGAGGTAAGAGGCGGGACCACCGAACACGGTCTGCTTCCGGAGGAAGCTCGAGCCTTGAACATGGCGATGGACGAGGACCTGCAGGGCCGGAGACAGGAACGCTCCGGCAGCCGACGAGCAGCAAAGAGGCAGGACGAGGAGGCGAGGGGCGTTGAGCGAGGCGATGATGGCCTTTGATTGGGAGCTGGACGGCTTCGTGGAGTTCCTGGTGGTCGAGAGAGGGCGGTCCGAGAACACCGTGGCCGCTTACCGCCGGGATTTGTTGGACTACTCGGCCTTCCTGCAGAAAAGAGGCAGGCGGAGCTACGAAGAGGCGCAGCCCGAGGACGTGCGCGAGTATCTGACGCAACTGCAGCAGAAGCAGGGCCGCAAGCGCGCCACCGCCGCGCGCCGACTGAGCGCCATCCGCATGCTCCACCGGTACCTGCTGCGCGAGGGGATAACGCAGGCCGACCCGACGGTGACCCTGGACACGCCCAAGGTGTCCCGCCGCCTGCCCCACGTGCTCAGCGTGGACGAGTGCAGGCGGTTGCTCCGGGCACCGAACCTGCAGCACCGGCTGGAGCTGCGCGATGCGGCGATGCTGGCCCTGATGTACGCCACCGGCCTGCGCGTGAGCGAGCTGGTGTCTCTCCGGCTGGGCAACGTGAACTTCGAGGAAGGCATCGTCCGGGTGGTCGGCAAGGGCGACAAGGAGCGCATCGTCCCGGTGGCGGCTCCGGCCCTGGCCCTGCTGCGGCGCTATCTGGACGACGTGCGGCCGGGGTTGACGCGCCACCCCCGCGAGGACGGGCTGTTCTTGAGCCAGCGCGGCAAGCGGATGACACGCACCAACTTCTGGGTGCGGCTGAAGAAGCTGTACCTGCCCAGGGCCGGCCTGCCCCATGAGACGTCCCCGCACACCCTGCGACACTCCTTCGCCACGCACCTGCTCGAGGGCGGCGCCGACCTGAGGGCGATCCAGGACATGCTCGGCCACGCGTCGCTGTCCACGACCCAGGTATACACGCACGTGGGCGAGCCCCACCTGCGCGAGGTGTTCGAGGAGACGCACCCCAGGGCCAAGTCCCAGGAGTGACGGGCCCGGTCTGGCGTCCCGGGCGCCTCACAGGCTCCCGCGCCTCGCGCTCGTGCCTCCCGGCTGAGCGGCGTGACGTCTAGCCCGGATTGCTCATGGGCTGGGCATCGCAGACACCAGCAGCCCTCGAGTTCGTCCCAGACCGACACCAGGGAGCCGCTTGGTGCAGCCGACGAAGTCGGCAAGCCAAGCGGCGACA
>CAZSOQ010000299.1:0-5572 GCA_964608495.1 uncultured Armatimonadia bacterium
CGTCAGAGTCGTAGGTCCAGTACAGATAGCCCGCGAACCCCTCGCCATACAGCCGCAACAGGCTCTGCGTCATCGCCGTCACGGCCTCCGGCAGCGTCTTGTACCTGGAGTTGAAGGCCCCGATTTCGCCCACGATCCTCGGCATCCCGCGCTCCGCGCAGGCCCGCTTCACCTCGGGCAGCTCGATGCTCGCGAAGTCCCTGTCCAGCGTCGTCTCGTCCATCGGGTAGAAGTGCACATCCAGGTACGCGATCTTCGACCGCGCCAGCGCCAGCGGCCGCGCCGGAAACCGCGGATCGCGGCTCTCGTCCTGCCGCAGGCGCGCCGGCCCGCTGCGGCCCACGGCCCGGAAGGTGAACACATTGGCGCTGACCATCGCTTCGGGGTCCATGGCCCGCACCGCGTCCGTGAAGGTATCGCAGGCCAGGACGATGGCATCGTCCGCCAGCCGTTGCAGCTCCTCCTCGGAGCCCAGGTTGTACCTTCCGCCGTTGAACTCCATCTCGCCTTCCGTGAGCGAGAAGGGCGGCGCAGTGGCGATGAAGTGCGACTCGTTCTCGATCTCGTAGGCGAAGACGGTGGGCAGCAGGGCGGGATCGTGGGCCTTGATGGCGGCGGCGAAGTCCGCCATGTAGGCCGCCTTGGCCCGCACGTGCCCGGGGTCCAGGTAGGTCAGGTTGTGCCCACCGACCTGAGCCGGGGCCGGGCCTACCTGCCCGCGGTAGTCGGCCCGGTTCGGCAGGTAGCAGAAGCAGGGGATCACGTACACCCGATGCGCCGTGGCCCGCCGCAGGAAGTCGAAGAAGCCCGCCATGTAGCCCGGCGACAGTTCCGTGGCGTCGGCCGACGCGATCGTGCCCGGCCCCGTCTCGTGGTCAATGAACACGCGCACCAGGTTGAAGCCCCGGGCCTCCAGGTCGGCGAACAGAGCCTCGGCCCGCTCCGCCGAGTAGCTCGCCGGGTTGAAGGTATCGTGCCACAGGTGCTTCCGCCCGTTCTTCTCCACCGTCCGCAGCCTGATGTAGTTGAACCCCCGCGGGTGGAACTCGGCGCCCGAGGCCACCTCGACGAACCTTCCGTCCCGCACCCCGAGGCGCGGCAGAGAGCCCGGCGGCTGAGCGATGATAGCCAGTGCCGCGGCGCTTGCCAGAATCGCCGTCATCATCATTCTTATCTCCTGCCTTCCGCCGGCTTGCCCCGCAGCCGCACGCCCAAGGCCCGACCTACCGCCCCTTCAGCGGCGGCAGCGGATGGGGCTTCACCAGCGCCCCGCCCGCCTCGTGCGACTCGATCACCGCGAAGGTGTACTCCAGCACCGCCAGCGCGTCTCGACCCGACGCCCGCATCTGCTCCTTCGGCACGCCATTCGTGATGTCTTCGAGGAAGGCGTGAATCCGGGCGTTGAACGTCTCCTGGAAGTCCAGGCTCCCCGACTCGGTCACCACCGGCGCCTTCGGGCTGTCCGGTGGCACGTCCGCGGGCTGCCCGAGGCCCCCGTGCCCGGGCGCCTTCCAGTAGGTCACCCGCTCCATGCAGTTCTCGATGCAGAAGGTGCCCCTGGTGCCCGCGACCTCCACGCTCCACCAGCCCCCCAGCCCCTGCGTCGTGTCGGCCCGCTGGGTGAGCAGGTGCCCCACACAGTCATTCGCGAACCGCATGTGAATGCTCGCCGTGGTGAACATGACATCGCCCGCCCGCCGCCGGAACCCCGGCCGGCCCAGGAAGGCCTGGATGTGGGTGGCATCCCCGCAGAAGTAGCGCATGACGCTGAGCGGATGCGACACGAAGGCCTTGAGGTGGAAGTAGGGGAACCCGGCCATGAAGGCCGCCGTCGGAGGCTGGTAGTTCTCCACCTCAGCCCCCTGGAAGCCCGCCTTGGCCAGGCAGTACACCAGCTCGCCCACTTCCCCGTCCGCCATGTACTGCTTGGCCCGCTCCGCCGGCGGCGTGAAGTAGTGGTTCAGATTGCACCCCAGGTACACGTCCATCTCGGCGGCCTTCGCCACCATCTGCCGGGCCTCGACGATGTCGCTGGACAGCGGCTTCTCGACCAGCAGGTGCTTGCCGGCCTCCATGGCCTCCACGGCCGGCTCGAAGTGCCAGCTCCCGTTCTCCATGCCCCCGGTGCACAGGTCCACCACGTCCAGCTCCGGCTCCCCGGCGAGCATGTCCGTGAGGCTATAGTAGGCCCGCACCCCATACTTCTCCGCAGCCGCGTCCGCCCGTTCCCTCATCAGATCGCACACCGCCACGAAATCCGACAGGGGGTCTTGGGCGTGGGCCTCGGCATGCTGGCCGCCTATCGCCTTCATCCCTACGATCCCGACTTTCAGCGCCATTCTCCATTCCTCCCGCTTGGGCAACACTACTCGGGTGACGCTACTTGGGTCACACCAGAGGATTCTATCCCTTACTAGGCCGCACGCAGCCCGAGTCCTTCGTCCCCTCGACGCCGCGCACACCCTTCCGGCCCGCTCACTGCTCGTCTCCTACTGGCGGCTCGGGGTAGGCGAAGGACGCCAGGTAATTGCCCAGCCACGTCCAGCGCTGCGCGGGTCGCCCCCCGAGGGCCGCCGCGATCCGCCGCACTTCCCCCAGTGCCTCCGCGATCTCCCCCCGCTGCTCGACCAGCCGCGCGATCCGCAGGTACTCCTGCGCCAGCTCCGGCCCGCCGAGCAGCGGCCCCGCCACCCGGTCCAGGAACGATTCCACGTCCGCCTCCGGGTTGCCCGCGGAGCCGTAGTCCGCCAGCGCCAGGTAATTGAGCTCATCGCCCGTGTGGAAGGGCGACGCCTCGCCGAACAGCGACAGGGCATCGAAGCTGTGCGCGATAGCCTGCCGCGCCATCTCCGCGATCCAGTCCACCGCGACCTCGTGGCGGAATCGGTGCCAGAAGGTCCCGAAGTGGGCGCGCAGCAGGTGCCTGCGCGGCCCCTCGGGCGGCACGCCGGCCTCGGTCCACGCCCACGAGTTCCGCGGCGCCACGAACCCGTCGCACACCCACTGCACCAGGACGTCCTCGGGGAAGCGGTCCACACACTCCGCAGTCCACGGCGGCGCTCCCTCCCCGAAGCCCGGCGCCTCCGCCGGGCCCTCGTAGGGCTGCGGGTGCGAGTAGGTCTCCACGGCGATCAGGGCCGTCGCGCGCACCGAGCGGATCGCCTCGGCCGCCAGCGGGTACATGAGCGCCATGTCGTCGAACGACTGCGCCGACACGGGGTACAGCCGCCGTTCCCGGCACAGGGCGCACCGGCACACGCCCGTGTCGCCCGTCTCCATCTGCACTCCCGCCAGGTCGAAGGTCTCGAAGAGCCAGCGCAGCGATTCCTGCGCGAACCGCTGGTTCTCGGGCCGCGACGGGCACGCGTGGTGAGACGTCCGCGGTCCCGAGGGCCCGAAGTCGTAGACCATCCGCCGCCCGTCCGCGTCCACGGCGTACAGCTCGGGGTGGGCCTGGAGGTGGTTCTCCAGCGAGTAGGGGCTGGCGCCCTCGTAGTACACCCCGCCGTAGGCGTTCAGCCCCACGCCGGCCAGCAGCATCACGCCCGCCTCGCGCGCCACCTCGCACAGCCGGTGGACGCTGTCGGCCCCGCCGTGCCGGTCGCGCAGCAGCCCCCACACCACCACCCCGTCTATCCCGTGACACCCGCACCACTGCAGCACGCACGAGTAGTCCGCCACGAAGGCCTCGGCGGTCCGCCCATACTCATTCGAGGCGCCGAAGTCGTGGCCCCCCGGCCTGTTCAGTGCCCACGCGCTCGCGTGGTCCCACGTCCACAGCAGACGGGTCTTGATCGGCCCTTGCTCGCCCATGTGCTCCTCCTCGGCTCCGGCCCGCCGATCTACCCGGGTCGCCCCGGGGCACGGTCCCGGCCGCGCCAGGCCTAGGCGTCTCCCGCCGAGCCCCGCCACCGTACCTCGGCGCCCGGCAGGATCGCGCTCAGCTCCTGCAGCCAGATGTTGAATTCCGCCGCGTGGTCAATATAGATGAGCAGCAGGTCCGGCTCCCTCTCGTCGCGCCAGCCGCCCTCGGGGTACTGGGTCTCGACCAGGAAGTCCGCGAAGCGGTAGGCCGCCTGCCGGGCGCGATCGTCGCCCGTAAGCAGGTAGTACAGCGCCGCGCCCAGGCTGCTCTTCCCGCTGCCCACGAAGCTGAAGGCGTCCTCGTGGCAGCGCAGCTTGAACTCGAAGAACCGCCGCGCATGGTCGAGGTACTCGCCGCGCCCCGTGGCCATGTACAGCCTGCACAGGAGCTGCAGCGGCAGGCCCACTTCCCAGTAGTCCTGCTTGGGCTTGCTGGTGTCAATGTGCAAGGCCGCGGGGTCCAGCTCGGGCGTGACGAGCCGCCCGTCGCGCGTGGTGCGGAAGTAGAACCTGTTCTCCTCGGGCTGCTGGTCCAGCACGCTCACGGCCCACTCGGCCGCGGCCTCGGCGATATCCAGCCGCCCGCAGTACAAGCCGCAGACCCCGGTCCAGCAGGTCGCCAGCGAGCGCAGGTACTCGTCGCGGGCGAAGTGGGGGAGACCGCCGCACGGCTCCTGGCACGACGCCAGGAACGCCATCACGGGGTAGGACAGCTCGAAGCGCCCGAGGCGGTGAGCGCCCTGGAAGAACCAGGCATGCTTATAGACGTCGCCGTTGTAGTCGCGGAGCTGGCCGTCGTCGCCGAGGGTATTGTCCTTGACCCAGGTAAGCAGGCGATGGGCGGGCTCCACGTAGCCGGCGACGGCCCAGGAGTAGGCCTGCTTGTGGTAGGCATCCACGGCATAGCCATCCCAGACATAGCCGCCGTCAGGGAGCTGGTAGGAGAGCTGATACTTGACGGCTTTGATGCCGGCCTGCTGGTACCGCCTGATCCTGTCGGTCATGGCTAGCGGCCTCCTTGACGCAGCCGGGCACGCTTGGGCTTAGGCTCCAGCCCCTGGGCCCTTGCGCCTGGCCCCGGGCCCTTACGGTTTGGCGCCGATTGTCGTGCTGTCTTGCACGGGGTCGTGCTTCGCCCCACGACGCCCAAGGTCCTGCGCTCGACGACGCCGGCGCGCCTGTGGGCCCGTCTCTGCGGAGGGTCCCTTGTAGTCGCGGGTTGGGCCAAGCCCACGCCCGGGGGGGTGGCTGGCGGGTGGTCCGTCTTTGTGGAGGGTCCGCTTGCAGCCGCGGGCTTCAGCCGCGCCCGCGGCCTTGTGGTGATCCGTCTGTGAGGGGAGGGCCGCATGGTCGGAGTCGGCCGCCGGCCAACTCCGGCCATCCGGCCCGCCTTTCTTCTGTGGCAGGCCTGGCGCGGTTTCTGCGCCAGGGCGACGGCCTTGCACTTCGCCTCGCGGATTCCCATGCGCATGTGACCTCTTGTGCCGTTGCCTGGAGTTGGCCTGCGGCCAACTCCAGGCCAACCCTAGCCGCGCACCGGCCCCTCGCCTCCCACCACGGCGTCGGGGCACGAGTCCTCCCTTGTGGCAGGCTACGGCCTTCCCTCCCTCACTCCCGCCGCCACGGCAACCGGCCTTCCGCCGCACCAACCTTCACCACAGCGTCCGTATTGCCGCCCACCAGCCGCGCCTCGCCGTCCTCCACCTCC
>CAZSOQ010000300.1:0-5532 GCA_964608495.1 uncultured Armatimonadia bacterium
GGCTCGGAGGGCGCGGTCTCGGTGAAGCAGGAAGCCCAGGGGCACAGCGGGCGTTCCTGTCTGGTGCTGCGCAGCAAGGCCGACAAGGTGGTCTACGGGGCCTACTCTCAGCCCATCGCCCTGCCGCCCGAGACGAGGGAGCTGTTGCTCAGCTTTTACCTCAAGACGACCGACGTGCCGCAGCCGGATGTCTACGTGATGCTCTTCGGCACGGACTTCGCGCGCCGGGAGTGGAACACGCCCTATCTGCAGGCGGAGGATCATGCCATACCGCAGAGTCGTGAGTGGAGCCTGATGGGCTGGCGCTTCCGGGTAGTGCCGGGAGCCGTGCAGGCGCTCGTGGCCTTCCGCGGGGCCGGCAGGGGAGCGCTGTACGTGGATGATGTGTCGCTTCGCCCTTATCCTCAGGTTGCCGCCTGCACGATCATCTACCCCGGGCAGGTGAGCGGGCCGCCCAGGGAGAGGACCTTCGAGGCACGACTGCTGGGCCTGGCGCCCGCGCGTGGGCTCACCGCATCGCTGGAGATCCTGGAGGCGAACCGCATCCGGTCGGCCTTCCGCGAGGAGGTCAACGTCCAGGCGACGGAGGGCACTACGCTGAGGGCGCAGTACACTCTGGACGCGGGCAAGAGCGCGAGCGCAACCTTCCTGCTCACGGGCAAGGAGCCGGACGAGGTCTACGACATCCAGGCGGTGCAGGTGCCGGGGATGATCGAGGGCAGGATGGTGAGCCCGGCCTTCCGGGCGACGGTGCTGCGCAGCCTGCCGCTGCAGTCCATCGAGGCGGCGGGCGTCCTGAACGCGACGGACGCCGTGGCGCGGCGGGTGAAGCTCACGTCCAGGCTGGCTGGGGCGGACCAGGCCGCCCGCGAGGGGCAGGGCCTGGATCGGCCGTCGCCGGGGTCCTGGCGGGTGTCCTACAGTCCGGCGGGACTGCTGACGGGCCTGTACGAGCTCGAGGTCACGGCCGAGCTGGAGGGCAAGTACTACCAGGTGTCGCTGCCTGTGACCGTGGCGCCGGAACAGGCCGGCGAGGTGGGGTACGACGGCGACGGAGTGTTGTGGGCGTCGGGCAAGCCGATGCTGCCGCGCGGGATCTACTTCGCGACCGCCGAGCCCGAACTGGCGAACACCAAGGCGGCCGGCTTCAACTTCACGGTGATCCCGTGGCGGATGGCGTCCAGCGCCGTGATGGACAAGGCGGCCGAGCTGGGGCTCAAGGCCCTGGTCCATTCGCGGAGCCTGGAGTACGGGTCCGGGCGCTATGGCTTCTGGGAGTACGCGACGGGGAAGTTTGGGGACCACCCCGCGCTCCTTGGCTGGCACACGGTGGGCAAGCCGGACGCCGAGCTGAACCTGCCGTCGGTGCTGGTGGCCCTCTACGAGCAGATCGCGAAGATGGACCCGCACCACCCGGTGATGACGTCGCTGACGATGCCGTCGCTGATGGGGGAGTACGCTGCGGCCAACGACATTGTGCTAGTGTGGACGGACCCGATACCACAGAGCGGCGTGGCGACGGTGGGTATGTTGGTGGATCAGGCACGGCACGCCGTGGCGCCGAAGCCGGTGTGGGCCGTGATCCAGACGGTGGGGCACTACTGGTCCTGGGACCGGGAGCTGGCGCAGGATGGCGAGGGCCGCCTGCCGACGCCCGAGGAAGTGCGCTGCATGAGCTACCTGGCGCTTGTGCATGGGGCCAAGGGCCTGCTCGACTACGCCTTCGTGGCGGACGCGGGCGACAGGGGCGTGACGTACCGCATCACGCAGGACGCGCCGGCGCTGTGGAGCAACCTGATCCGGCTGAACCGCGAGCTGGCGTGGCTAGAACCGATGCTGACACGGGGGCAGTGGCACCCCGTGGCGCTCTCGACGACGCAGCCCGTGCATGTGGCCTACTGGGTGGTGGAAGACAAGGCCCTGGTGGTCGCGGTGAACGCCTCGGATCAGCCCGCCGTGCAGGCCTTCCGGCTGCCGGCCCTGGAGGGCACCATGCTGACCGACGTGCTGACCGGCGAGAAGCTGATCGGCACGGGGACGGAGTTCGGGATGGAGCTGCCGCCTCACGGCGTGGCGGTGATGGCCGGAAGGCTCGCGGAGTAGCGCGCCGAGGACGACGGACGGCGGGCGACGGGCCGGTGCAAGGCCGTCACTCGGGCGGCTTGCTCGTGGCCCACAGGCTGACGTCGTCCATCAGGCCCCGGTAGAAGCTCCCGGGCGTGCCGAAGGGATTACAGCCGAGGGCGCACTGGTTCGACCTGCGCAGGCCCTGGCAGGGCACCGGCTCGCAGGCGACGCCGTCCACCTCGACCGACAGAGCAGCCCCGTCGTAGATGCCGCGCAGGCGCACCCACCGGGCCGCCGGGACGGGCACGGGCGATTCGGCGCGACGCCAGCCCGCGTCGGACGTGCGCTGGAGGAAGAAGCGCCCCCTGTCCAGGCCGAAGATGACGCCGGCGGTGTCGGTGACGAGGCACTGGTGGCCCTCGGCGCCGGCGACTTCGGCGTCGGGGAAGGCCCACAGGTCTATCAGGAACTCGTTCGTGGGGAAGCGGCCACCGGGCAGGGACACGTAGCCTGAGCCGCCGAAGCGCAGGCAGGCTCCGCCGCCGTCGCGGCCGGGCGTGAGCAGCGATGGCGGGTCCGTGCCCGACAGGCGGCCGTCGCAGCCGTAGAGGCCCTCGTCGCGGCAGACCTCACCCTCGTCCTCGTCGAGGGTCCAGCGCGCCATGAGATCGCGAGGCACCGCCGGCGACGGCGCGACCCAGACGGGCAGCGAGAACACGCGGCCTTCGCCCGAGGTGACGCCTGCCGCGCTGTAGAAGCCCCAGCGGCGCAGCGGAGGGACGGGACGGAAGACCATCCAGGGCGGCCGGCCCTTGCCCACCTCGGCGCCCAGGTCCCTGCCGACGGGATCAGCGCCCTCGGGGCCGAAGGCGATCAGGCGACCGTTGTGCAGCAGGTATTGGCTGGCGGGCGGGCCCTGTGGCCAGGCCGCAGAGACGTGATCAGGCACGCCATCCTCGCGCTCGACGGTGGGAGCCGGCGCGACTGCCGGGGCCTGGTCGGGACGCCAGAAGACCTGGCGGCGCGCGGCGAGGGGATTGTGCGCGTCACGCCAGACGGGTACGGGCGGGCCGGTGCCCTCGACGCGCCTGCCGCCGAGCTCACAGCGGATGTGGAGCCGGAACCAGGAGCCTTCGCCGACGCGCGGGATCATGTCGCACGAGGCCACCTGGACCGCAGGCGAGTCGGTGGCGAGGTCGGCGAGCCAGGCGTCGCCCTGGGGGCCGTCCTGCCCCGCGAGGCGGACACTCACCCGGCCGGGAGCCGTGCCGCCGGGCACGAGCGCGAAGACCTCGACGGCGAAGGGAGCGCCGGAGCGGGCCTCGCAGTCATGCACGACCCAGACGCTCGCGCCGGTCAGGTTGCCCGGCCAGGGATCGCCCCGGCGGTGGGCCAGGAGCGCGCGAAGCAGCTCGAGGCGGGCGTAGCCGTAGGCCAGGCTGGGCTCGACGTGGGTGTGCTCGCCGTAGTCGTTCCAGGTCGTCAGGGCGAGCCAGGGGCAGTCGGCGCCCTGGGCGAAGCTCCGGCGCAGCCAGCCCGTCCCGAGGGCGTCGCAGAACCACCCGTTGCTCACGCTCCAGTAGCCGGGCCAGAGCGTCGCCGGGCAGAGGCGCACGGCTGGGCTGTCGGCCGGGAGGCGCGGCTGCAAGCCCATCCACACCTGCCATCCCGCCGCCGCCGCGTCCGTGCGGAAGCGATAGGGAACCGAGGGCAGATCAACCCACGGCCGGATGCGGTCGAGGGCGTCGGCACGGGGTTGGGCGTCAGGGCCCGCGAGATCGCCCAGCAGGCCCGTGGCGTCCACCACCGGGAGGACCGGCCAGCCGCGCTCTTCGAGGCGGGATGCCAGGGCGCGCCAGCCGTCCGGGGGCAGGGACGTGCCCGCGTAGGTCCAGACCACCCACCGGCCGTCCAGGCGCGGCCAGGCCGGCGAGGCGGCCCAGCGCTCGAGCAGGGCTGCGAGGCGGCGGGCAAGCTCCTCGGCGCCCAGGGCTCCCGGGTTGTCCAGGCAGGGCGAGACCCAGAAGTCCTGGCCGGCGGCGCGGGCCTGCTCCGCGGCTGTGAAGAAGCCCAGCATCGTCCTGTCCCACTGCTCGCTCGACCACGCGGGGATGAGGTCCACCGCGAAGGCCTGGAAGCCGGCCTCGGCAGCCAGGCGGACCTGGAGGTACTGGTCGCTGGCGTCGGCCGGGAAGCGGGGGTGCGGCCAGGACTGCAGGCCCGTGGCGAGGGACCAGTCGCGGCGGTTCACGTCGAAGCTGCGGAGGTTGAACCAGGGCACGAGATGGGCCCAGACGGAAGGCTGCGGGCCGTCCGCCGTGGGCGCGGCCAAGAGCAGGAGAAGCAGGGCCGACACGGTCATCGTGGCTCACCACGCGCTGCGTGCTCGACGGGCGTGGGGCCGGGCGCACGGCGCGGCAGGACGCGGGCCTCGGCGACTCAAGCGAAGAGCCTGGCGGTGAGGGCGGCCACCTCGCGGCCATAGTTGAGGCATTGCTGGCGCGAGCGCTCGTCGGGGGCGCCGACGGCGATGGGGCCGTAATGGTCGCCCATGGCCATGCCCTTGGCGATCATGCCGTGGATGAGGAGGGCCTTGAGGAGGCCGAGGACCGTGGTCTCGTTGCCGCCGCCCGGGCCGCCGGAGGAGGCGAAGGCGCCGCCCACCTTGCCGTCGAGCTTGCCGTGGTAGCGCACGCTCTCGTCGAGGAGCTGCTTGAGCGCGGCGGCCATGGTGCCGTAGTACACCGGCGAGCCCATGACGATGGCATCGTACTCGAGCAGGTCCTCGGGCGTCACGTCCTGCACTTTGCGCAGGTCCACGTCCACGCCGCCCTCGGCGCGGGCTCCCTCGGCGACGATCTCGGCCATCTTCTCCGTGTTGCCGGAGCGCGAGTAGTAGACGATGAGCATCCTGGGCATTCTGATCACCCCATATGTGGACCCTTGCCGCGGGAGAGCTGCGGCCGGGAAGGGCTTTCCGCGCCGCACTCGCGACTCCTCTGGGCCCGCCAGCGCGGGTGGAGGTGACGCGAGGCGCACCGGCGAAGGCCGGCACCGAAGGCGCCTGCACGCGCCTCGAGGAGGAGCAGGGCGTGAGTCACGAGCCGCTGAACCTGACCGCGGACCGCCCCAGCGCCTTCCATGCCTTCCCGTCCCTCGTCTCCGACGGCCGCGGCGGCGTCTGGGTCGCGTGGGTGGCCTTCGAGGACCGGCGAGACGAGGTCTTGGCGCGGCAGGTGTGCGCCGAGGCCGGCGGCCATGCCCTGTCGCCGATCGAGACGGTGGGCGAGCGCGCCGGCGCCCACCTGTGGCCGTCAGCCCTGGCCGACGACGAGAGGGTGCACGTGGTGTGGGCGCGCGCGAGCGATGGGCGGTGGGAGGTGCGGCATCGGGAGCGTCGCGGCGAGGGATGGGGGCCGGAGACGTGCGTGAGTGGCACTGGGAGCGCCTGGCAGCCCGCGGCGG
>CAZSOQ010000301.1:0-5449 GCA_964608495.1 uncultured Armatimonadia bacterium
TAGACGGGCTGGCCGCAATAGGGGCAATGCGCTTTCTGTCGCCGCCTGTCGCTCATCGGCGTCGCCTCCCGCGCTCACGTCAGGCCTGGGTGTGTCTGTTGCCCCACGGCGTAGGACAGAAAGCCTCTCGATCCAGGCTACGACAGCAGAGATGCGACAGCAGTTCATCCCGCGGGCAGAGACTGCTGCATACTGCTGTCTACGTTCCATTGTAGCACATGTCCTCGGGAACATACCACCCACTGAACCGCAGGGGGCAGCAACGAGATAGGCCCTCTATCGCCGCCGGTGCCTGCTACCGCTCGGGGGTGACGCAGGGCACACGCGCCGGGGGCGGCTCAGTTCGACCTCCGCAATCCCGCCAACGGCGACCGCCCCGCACCGTGTCGCATTGCATGCCGGGCTCAGCGCAGGCCTTCGGCCGTAGCGCGCACGATGCTGACCCACCGGGACAGGCGTCCAGGGTCGCCCTCGACGGTCTCGATGTCCTTCAGGTGCAGGTGGACGTGGCAGCCGGCGGCGGCGCGGAGCCCATCGCCGACAATGCGACGCACCCGCTGCTCATCGAAGCCGCAGCACACCATGTCCGTGGGATTGGGCCGCCAGGCGAAGACATAGTCGCCCCCGATCTGCTCGGCGCAGCGCGCGACGTCCGCCACGGGCGTAACGGCGATGCTACGCAGGTTCGGTGCCTGGCGCAGCATGTCTATCTTGCGCGTCAGGTCCTCACAACAGCCGTAGTGGGTAAGCCCGTAGTGCTGCATGATGGGCAGTTGGTACTGGAACAGGAACTCGTCGTGGAAAGCCGGGCTGATAAGCGTGTACTCTTGGGCCGCGAAGAACCCCCACAGCTCGCGGCGCCTGCGCGGGCCGGAGTTGGCCACGGGGTCCTCCAGCTCCTCGCAGTAGGGCATAGCCTGGTTGGAGTGGCAGGTCAGGCTGAAGTCGCCGGCGTCCTCGGCCTCCTGCTGGTTGCGCAGGATGCCGTCGCGCATGAAGGCCAGCAGGCCGTGCAGTTCCCGGGGGCTCTCGTACATGTCCAGCATTAGCTGGTCCAGGCCCCGCAGCGAGGCGATAGTGGTGGAGATGTCGCCGGCGAAGCCGCGTAGGACCGGCCCCCGGCCCACGCTGACCTCCAGGATGTCCCCGACGGCGTCCTGCAGCCGTCCCACGTAGTGGGCCGTCGCCTCCTCGTCTATCTCATGGTGCGGCGCCACCAGCTTGCTCACGTCGTCCCAGGTCTGGATCGGCGCCTTCCCCTTCCACGAGCCGCCCTCGAGGTCGGCGTGGGTCCGCTCCTCGGGCACACCCCAGAGCGAGCCGTGAAGCCCGCCGCGCGTCTTGTGCACGGCGCCCTGGGTGATCCAGGGCTCGAGGATGTAGTCGTCCCCGATGCCGTCGTGGAACAAGGCCATGCGCAGAGCGCGCTCGTGGGCGCGGAAGAAGGGGTCCGTGCACTGCAGCGTGGCGTCGCCGAAGACCTCGCGGCACCAGACGTTGTGGTAGCCGTAGGTCACGAGGACGAGCGGTCGGTCGCCCTTGAGGCCCATGTGGGCGCGCCACAGGGCGCGGCGCTCGTCCTGGATGGGCTGCGCCGCGAGGTCCGCGTACCGGGTGGCCAGATCACGCAGTATCTCTCGGTCCCTGGTCTCGCTCACGGGAACCTCGGGCTCCTTGTCGCGGTTGAGTCGCCGGTGAAGCGGGGATTCGCGCTGGGGGCGCACGGTCCTGCCGGCGCCCACGCACCGCTAACGCGGAAGGCGGTTGTTGACGGGGCGAGCCCTGCCGGATAGCCTCAACCCAGCGCCCTGCGCGACGCACGCTTCGGGAAGGGAGGACGGGTATGCTCACCCTCGAGCCCCGGCCGGACTTCGATCGCATACGAACGACTCTCCGCGGCGGACAGGCCGACCGCGTGCCCGTCATGGAGCTTGGCGTGGACCGGCCGGTGAAGGAGGCCTTCCTGGGGCGCCCCCTGGCCAGCGCGGAGGATGAGGCCGAGTTCTGGCTGCGGGCGGGGTACGACTGCTACTGCCTTTGGCCGGGGGTGAACGTCAACCCGGCCGGCCGCCCGCCGAGGGAGGGCCGGCGCGTGGGCCTCAGGCACAGTGAGTACTCCGACGAGCCGGTGGAAAGGCAGTGGCGCTGCGAACGGGCGGGCTGTATCACCAGCATGGACGACTTTCGGGAACACGTCTGGCCCGAGATCGGGCAGTTCCACGACGGCGGCATCGAGGCGCACGCGGCGGCCCTGCCCGAGGGGATGAAGCTCATCCCGGTCACGGTGCTGCACGAGCACGTGGCGACGCTGCTGGGCACCGAGACGCTCCTGATGAGCATCTACGACGACCCCGAGCTGGTGGCCGCGACCTACCAGAAGGTCGGCGAGAGGACTGTGCCGATCTACGAGAAGCTGGCGGCGCATCCGGCCGTGGGGGCGCTGTGGATCGGTGACGATCTGGCCTACACCGAGGGGATGTTCTTCAGCCCCGACTTCGTCAGGCAGCACATCTTCCCCTGGTACGCCCAGATCGCCGAGATCGCGCGAGCGCACGACCTGCCGCTCATCTTCCACTCGGACGGCGACATACGCCCCGTGATACCGGACCTGCTACAGATGGGTTTCAGCGCGATACATCCGATCGAGCCGAAGGGCATGGACCTGGCGGAGATCAAGCGCGACTTCGGCGACCGGCTGTGCCTGATCGGCAACATTGACCTGTGCTATACGCTGCCGCGGGGCACGCCGGCGGAAGTCGAGGCCGAGGTGAAGCTGCGCATCAGCCAGGCAGGTCCGGGGGGCGGGTACTGCGTGAGCTCGGCCAACTCCGTGACCGAGTACGTGCCCCTGCGCAACTTCGAGGCCATGGTCGAGGCGACCTACAAGCACGGGAGGTACCCGCTCGCGCTGGAGAGTTAGCGGGGCGGCGCCGGCCGTGGGAAGGAAGCGTGGCGGCCGGTGCGAAAAGGGCGGCGGGTCCTGGTGCGATGAAGAGACGATGAAGAGACTCTGCCGGACAGTCAGCCTTCTGGGCCTTGGCGTCGTGGTCGCGCTGTCGGCAAGGGAGGCCACCGCGATGTTGTACCTGCCCGCCGAGCCCTACGGTATGTGGGACACCTGGCTGTTCCCCGACGGGGACGAGTACCACCTGTTCTTCCTGCAGAGCGAGCCCGGGACGCAATGGAACGCGCTCGGCCGGGCGGTCTCGCGCGACTTGTTGCACTGGCGCGCGCTGCCGCCCATCCCGACCAGGGGCCCCGAGGACGCCTGGGACTACGCGCCGACGCTGACGGGGATGACGGTGAAGGCGGGCGAGAGGTACGCGCTGTTCTACGGCAGCGCGACCCACGGCCAGCAGATCGGCGTGATGTTCTCCGAGGACCTGCGGACATGGCAGAAGTACGCGCACAACCCGGTCCTCGTGCCGCGCGGGCCCCACTACGCCGAGGGGGGGGACTGGCGCGACCTGTGCACCTTCCACGAGCCGGCGGAGGGCGTGTGGCACGGCTACGTCTGCGCGCAGGCGCGCGGGACCCGCGGCCAGGCCAGGCCCGCGATCCCGGAGATCAAGGACAAGACGCTCGTGGCCTGGGTGTATCTCGCCAACCGAGAGCAGCGAGGGGGCAGCGCTCTGACGCTGAACCTCGGTCGCACGCCGGGCGACGTCTTCGACGGCATCGTCTTCGGCGAGAGGCGGCCGGGCGTGTGGATGTCGGGCAGCGACAGCTTCCGTCGCACGCCTGCCGACCAGGCGGACTACCCCGAGGAGACGGCCGGCCCCGAGACGCTGGTGCAGGTCGCCATCGCCTACGAGGGCAACACGGTGACGATCTACCGAGACGGCGAGAGTTGCGCTGAGTACACCGTGGACAACCAGGCGACCTTCGGCGATGGGACGGCGGTGGTGATGGGGCTGCGGCATCTGGGCTGCGGGCGAGGGGGCACCCCGTTTCTTGCCGGGGCGATCGAGGAGGCGCGCGTCTACGACGTGGCGCTCACAGGCGAGCAGGTGCGGGCGCTGCGCCTCGGCGAGGTGTCGGACCCGGCGCCGGTGGGCTGGTGGACCTTCGAGGATGGCACGGCGACCGACCTGGCCGGCAATTTCCCGCCCGGGGAGCTGTACAACGGGGCGCGGATCGAGGGCGGGCGACTACACCTGGACGGCGTGGACGACTACCTGGCGACGCCCAGTGAGCCGCCGCGGAAGGTGTCGTGCATCGCGCACGTGGTCTCCGACAACCTCGTGGAGTGGCGGCATCTGGCCCCGGCCTTCGCCAGCGACGACTTCGTGAACATGGAAGTGCCCGACTACTTTGGGCTGAACGGCTACCACTACCTGCTCTTCTCGACCGCGGGATCGCGCAAGGACACGTCGGGGCGGCGCAACGCCTCGGGCACCTACTACGCGATGGCCGAGAACCGCGACGGGCCCTACGTGCTGCCCGCCAGGCCGCTGCTGCTGGGAAGCGGGCAGGGCCGGTTCACGAACTACGTGGGCCGCACGATCCCCTTCGGCGACACCAGGATGCTGTATCACCACACCGTCGGCGGACCGGTCACCTTCTGCACGGGCAAGCTCGTGCGCCAGGACCACGACGGGACGCTGTGGCTGCAATACTGGTCGGGGCTGGACGGCCTCGAGACCCGGGTGCTCTTCGGCGATCCCGGGCAGCTCGGGGTCGAGGAGAGCACAGGGCCCGGCGCCTGGTCCGCAGAGGGTGGCGTCGTCAAGGGCCAGACGCCCGGCCAGCCCTCCGTGTTGTGGCTGCCGGTGACGGCGGGCGACGCCATGATCACGGCCGACGTCGAGATGGACTCGGCCGAAGGGGCGGGCATCGTCTTCCGCTGGGCCGGTGAAGCCGGCCTCGGCGTCATCATCAGGCGCACGGGCGACGCCGTCGAACTCGTCCAGGGACACATCTCGGCGAGGAGCGTGGCCACGACGCTGCTCGATGAGGTCCGGGGGCTGCCCAGGCCCGACGGGCCGCGGCGAATCCGCGTGATGATGCGGCGACACCTCGCGGACGCCTACGTGGACGACCGCTGGCTCTTCACGATCCCGCTGGTGGACCAGCCGCAGTCGGGGCGAGTCGGGCTATGCGTCCAGGGCGGGGCGGCGCGCTTCGGCCACGTGCGTGTGGCCGAGCTCGAGCCCCTGGAGCCCTCCGCGCCGTGAGCACCCGCGCGACGGGCGCTCGCGGCCCCTTTCCCGGGCGCGAACCTCGGCAGGTATCACAGGGTGACAGGAGGATCAGCGATGTCAGCGCACACACTCCGCGGTCTGTCCGCTTCTCTGCTCGTCTTCTGCCTGGCTCTGGTCGGTGGCGCCTGCTGGGCGCAGCCGCCCCTGGCCGGGGGCACCTATGACCAGTGGACGCAGCACCGGGACGCGATGCCCAACGACCCATCGCTCATCCGCTACTACACCTTCGAGACGGCGGGGGAGGG
>CAZSOQ010000302.1:0-5410 GCA_964608495.1 uncultured Armatimonadia bacterium
TACCTGCGCTGCCCGTCGGTCGTGGGGGTGCGGTTGACCGGACGACTGCGGGGCTGGGCCTCGGCCAAGGACGTGATCCTGGAGCTGCTGCGCCGCCTGTCCGTCAAGGGCGGGGTGGGCAAGCTGATGGAGTACTTCGGGCCAGGAGCCGCGAGCCTGTCGGTGCCGGAGCGGGCGACGATCACGAACATGGGGGCCGAGCTGGGGGCCACCTCGTCCGTCTTCCCCAGCGATGGCCGCACGCGCGAGTTTCTGGCCCTGCAGCGGCGCGAGGAGCAATGGGTCGCGCTGAGCGCGGACGAGGACGCGGACTACGAGGAGATCATCACCCTCGACCTGGCGGAGCTGGAGCCGCTGGTGGCGCAGCCCCACATGCCCGACCGCGTGATGCCCCTGTCCGAGCTGGCCGGCCTCGAGGTGGATCAGGTGTGCATCGGCTCTTGCACCAACTCGTCGCTGGCCGACCTGATGGTGGTGGCGGAGGTGCTGCGGGGGCGGCGCGTGCATCCGGACGTGTCTCTAGTGATTTCGCCAGGTTCGCGGCAGGTGCTGATGGAGGCGACGAGGCTGGGCCTGGTGGACGTCTTCCTCGCGGCGGGCGCGCGGATGCTCGAGCCGGCCTGTGGGCCCTGCATCGGCGTGGGGCAGTCGCCTGCCTCGGGGGCCGTGTCGGTCAGGACCTTCAACCGCAACTTTGCGGGGCGCAGCGGAACGCCGGATGCCGGAGTGTACCTTGCCGGCCCGGCCGTGGCCGCGTGGGCGGCGGTGACGGGGGAGCTGCGGAGGCCGGAGGAGGTGGGCGAGGCGCCCCGGGTCGAGCTGCCGGAGGAGATGGTGATTGACGATAGCATGATCCTGCCGCCCCCGCCTGCGGAGAAGGCGCGGAAGGTGCAGGTAGTGATGGGCCCGACGCTCGCCCCTCTGCCCACGCGCGGTGAGCTCGACGACGACCTCGCCGGCGAGGTGATCCTGGTGGTGGGGGACAACATCACGACCGACGACATCATCCCCGCGGGGACGCAGATCCTGGCCCTGCGGAGCAACATCCCGGCGATCTCGCAGTACGTGTTCTCGCGGCTAGATCCGGACTTCGCCGCGCGTGCCAAGGCCGCGGGCGTGGGCTTCGTGGTGGGCGGCGAGAACTACGGGCAGGGATCGAGCCGCGAGCACGCGGCGCTGGCCCCCATGTACCTGGGGATTCGGGCGGTGCTGGCTCGCGGCTTCGCGCGGATCCACTGGCAGAACCTGATCAACTTCGGCATCGTGCCGCTGCGGATAGACGAGGAGGCGTACGCTGGCCTAAGGCAGGGGGACCGACTGCACATCGCGGACCTGCGGGCGGGCGTGCGGGCAGGAGAGGTGCGGGTGGTTGACGAAGGCAGTGGGCGAGCTTTCACCGCGAAGGTGGAGGCGGACGAGGGCCAGGTAGAGGTCCTGCTGGCCGGGGGAAGGCTGAACCACGTGCGCGAGCGGCTGGACTAGCCCCGAGGCGGCCACGGGGCCCCAAGGAGGATGCCCTGTCGTGACACCGCGCGAAGTCGTTGCACTCGCCCTGAGAGGCGGCCGACCGGAGGGCCTGGTTCCGCACATGGAGCTGGAGTTTCAGCTCACGGAGGAGTACCTGGGGCGGACGGCGCTTCGGCACGAGCACCTGCAGGACGTGACCGGGGCGAAGCGGGAGGACCTGCTGAAGCGGAACGCCGAGCTGTGGGTCGAGGTGGCGCAGCGGCTGAAGTGGAACATCATCACGGGCCTGCACTGGCTGCCCCCGGAGGACCAGTGCAAGAGCTTCCAGTACGTGCGGGAGCTGGCCGGCGACACCTATATGCTCTCGGCCTTCGCGGACGGCACCTTCGCCATACCCTCGGGCACGAACATGGTGGACTTCTCGATCCGCATCGCCGACGACCCCGACGGGCTGGTCGAGGAGGCGCAGCGCAACACCGACGGCGCGATCGCGATGGTGAAGACGCTGATCGAGGCGGGGGCCGAGGTCGTGTTCATGTGCGCCGACTACTGCTTCAACGACGGCCCCTTCTTCTCGCCGGCGCTGTTCGCCAGGTTCGTGACACCCTTCCTCAAGCAGCTCGTGGAGGCCGTGCAGGAGGCGGGCGCCTTCGCCGTCAAGCACACCGACGGCGACATCATGCCGATCCTCGACCAGCTTCTGAGCACGGGCATGGACGCGCTGCACTCGCTGGACCCGATGGCCGGGGTGGACATCGCCGAGGTGCGGCGCCTGGCCGGGCCCGACCTGTGCCTCTTCGGCAACGTGAACTGCGCCTACGTGCAGGCGGGCACGCGCGAGCAGATCCGCGACGGCGCCTTCTACGCGCTGAGGCACGGCGGCGTGGACAGCGGCGCCTACGTCTACTGCACGAGCAACTGCATCTTCAAGGGCGTCCCGATGGACAGCTACCTGTACATGCTGGAGCTGCGGGAGCGCTACGGGTACCCCGGGGCGGTCGAGGGGGGCATCGCCGAGACGGGAGCCGACCTCAGCGGCGCCGGCGGGGCCGTGGACGGCCGCGCGCGCAAGGGCGGCAGGTAGGTCGGCCTCCGGGCTCTCGGCGACTCGGGCCTCGCGCGGCGGGCCGGGCGCCCGGGGCAGGATAGGTGCGTCCGCGATGGGAATAGGTTGTCGGCGTGCCGGTGGCCCGCGGCATGGTGCCGTTCTCGACGCCCTCACGCACCCGCCGGCGGGGCCGCGCACGCATCAGGGGGGACACCAATGGTCTGGGCGGCAGTACTCCTCGCGGCCGTGAGCCAACCCATCTCCTACGTCCGCAACGGGGCCCTCGACAGCCTGCGGGGCTGGCAGACCCCGGCGTCGGCGTCGCTGGTGGACCGAGCGCCGGGCGACCGGTGCCTGCTAGTCACCGACGGCATGGGTCTGCAGCGGACCTGGCGGCGCAAGGAATGGACGAGGATGACCGCCGCCGTGGACCTGCGCGTCGAGCAGGTCGAGAAGGCCCAGCCCAACGGCTTCGCCTTCGCGGCGGTCTACCAGTTCGACGAGGGCGAGTCGCTCGTGGCCTTCCACGATTTCGTCCAGGTCCACGAGCCCACCGACTGGCAGCGCTATGAGTACACCTTCGACGTCGCGCCCGAGGCCGCCACGGTGCGGGTGCACTTCGGCTTCTACCTGGCCAGCGGCAGGGCCTACTTCGACAACTGGACGCTGGTCGAGGGGGAGAAGGCGATGGGCATCAGTGAGGTGCAGGAGTGGGCTAGCGCCAGCTCTCAGGCGCGGCGCGTGGTGGTGTGGCAGCAGCCGGACCTGGCTCTGCCTCCCGGCGGCCTGGCGCCCGAGTGGGCCGCGGGCCTTCTTCGCGACGCCGGCATGGAGGCCGACCTGGTCACCGCCGACCGGCTGGCCGATAGCCTCAGGCCGGGCCGCGCCGCGCTGCTGGTCCTGCCCTACGGCCCCAAGTACCCCGAGGAGCTCCGCCCTGCCCTGGTGGACTTCTGCTGCGGCGGAGGCAAGCTGCTGTGCGTGGGCGGCTACCCTCTGGACGACCCAGTTGTCCAGGAGGGCGAAAAGTGGGTGAGCTGGCGCGAGCAGTGGCCTCGCAGGCGCGAGGAGGCGGCGCGCTGGCCCGCCAATCTGCTCCCCGATGGTGGCTTCGAGCAGGCCGGCGAGGCCCCCGTCGGCGGCAAGGAGCTGGACGGGCGCTGGCGGCGCGATGACGCGCAGGCCTGCACCATCGTCGGGCAGGGCGCTCCCGAGGGCCGGAGCTGCTCCCTGGTCGAGGTGAAGCCGGGCGAGGAGATCAACGAGCGCAAGTGGTACACCTGGCTGCCCGCGCGGCCGGGGCGCGAGTACCTCTTCCGGGTCCGCGTGCGCACCGAGGGCGTCGGCGGCGAGCACTATGCCTACGCGGCCGTGTACCAGTACGCGGGCGACGAGCTGGCCAAGCCCAAGGACGTCATCATCCTGCGCGAGGACACCGACTGGCGCGAGACCCAGTGGGAGTTCACCACGGCGCCGGGGGTCAACGCCTTCTACGTCAAGATGGGCTTCTTCCGAGCCTACGGCAGGGCCTGGTTCGACCAGGTGCAGCTCGTGGACGTGACAGGCCTGAGCTACCGGCCACTGAACACCAGCTCCGCCAAGCCCGGCGACGGTCTCGAGGCGGCGTCCTACCAGATGGGCATGTGCGACGCCGACTTCCGCCTCAGGCGCGTCGCCGCGACCCAGCCCGCCGAGGGTCAGTGGCTGGTGCGCGAGGCGAAGTTGAGCGGCCCGGCGACGGGCTGGGCCGCGACGGGCGCGGTCGGGTACGGCGAGGCGCGCTGGGTGCCCCTGCTGGACGCCAGGGACCGGTTCGGGCGCCTGCGCGGGGCCGCGGGCGCGCTGATGGTCCACTACAACGGGTTCTACGACGGCTCGATGTGGGCCTACTTCGGCGTGGCGGACCGGCCGATCTTCGGCCCCCAGGTGCCGGGGAGCGGCGAGGACCTGCAGCGAGTGGTCCGGTTCCTGCTGCGTGGCCTGTCCCTCAACAGCCTCGAGACGGACTACGACTCCTACCGGCCGGGCGAGACGGTCAAGGCCGGCGTGGTGGTCGCCAACCTGGGCCCGGACGACTTCTCGGGCGAGGTGCAGCTAACGCTGGAGGGGGCCAAGCTGTATGGCGCGCAGAACGTGGAGCTGACCCTCGCCGCGGGCAAGCAGGCCCGGGCCGAGGCCCAGTTCACCGTTCCCGACTGCCCGGACGATCTGCTCCGGGTCAGGGCACGGCTCGTCGAAGGGGCGCAGCCGCTGGACCAGATGCAAACGGGCTTGGTGCTGCGGCGCCCCGAGACGGACGCGCGGGCGCCGATGCTGACCTTCCGGGACAACTACTTCCGCCTGGACGACCGCCCCATCTTCCTGTTCGGCTCGGACAACTACAGCAACGACTACAAGTCGGCGGCGCTCAACCCCGGCCGGTGGGACGAGATCCAGGCGCTGGCGCGCGACTGCGGGCTGCAGGTGTACGAGAACCTGCAGTACAGCAATCCCGGACACAAGATGGTCGAGGCCGACTGGCGCTCCTTCGACGCAATGGGCCAACTGCTCCAGAAGCGCGGGCTGGTGTTCATGTGCGGGCTGATCATCGGCGGCAACGTGGCGGTGAACGATCAGGACCTGGCCGCAGAGGGCCGGCAGTGCTTCGAGTACGCCCAGCGGCTGGGGAAGATGCCCGCCCTGCTGTGGTACATCAACGGCGACTACCAGCTTCGCTACGACGACACGGGCTTCCTCGGCGAGGCGTGGCGGCAATGGCTGCGGGAGCGGTACGGCACCGATGAGGCCCTGCGCGAGGCCTGGGGCCGGCAGGACCTGGCGCCGATCGCGGAGCTGCCCTTCCCGCCGCAGCCGGGGGGCGGCTGGCTCGACCCGGTGCGCCGGGACCAGGTGCGC
>CAZSOQ010000303.1:0-5410 GCA_964608495.1 uncultured Armatimonadia bacterium
CGCCCCCACCGTCTTCCTGGGTCCCAAGGCCGGCCTGTCGCGACTACCGGAGGGCGCGGCGACCGTCCCGAACCCCGAAGGATTCGTGATCCAGAGCCTCGGCAAGGACCTGGTCATCGCCGGCGCCGACCGCCTGGGCACGACCTACGGAGTGTACGCCTTCCTCGAGGAGTGCCTGGGCGTGCGCTGGTTCTGGGCCGGCGAGACCGGGGAGTACTGCCCGACGCTGCCGACCCTCCGCGTGGGCCAGGTGCGCAAGGCCCAGGCTCCCGACTTCCGCGTGCGCTGGGTGGGCCGCGCCGGCTGGGCCCTCGCCAACCGGATGAACGTCGGCACGGGCCACCCGGACGAGTTCAAGACCAAGTGGTTCGTGCACACCTTCCTCGACCTCGTGCCGCCGGACCGCTACTGGCAGGACCACCCGGAGTACTATGCCGAGCGTGGGGGCGAGCGCCAGGACCCAAGCGACCGCTCGCGCCACGTGCAGCTCTGCACGTCCAATCCGGCGGTGGCCGAGGCCGCGGCCCGCACGATAGACGAGGTGCTGGAGGCGGAGCCCGGCCTGCGCATGATCTCCGTGGATCCCATGGACTCGCAGAACTTCTGCCAGTGCGCGCAGTGCCTGGCCCTGGACGAGCCCGACGCGCCCTACCCGCGCCAGAACTCCCGCCGCCTGGTGCTCTTCTACAACCGCGTCGCCGAGCTGGTGGGCCGCAAGTACCCCGATCTGCTGCTCAAGTCCATCGCCTACCAATCCTACGTGGCGCCGCCAGCCGACCCGGACCTCAAGGTCGCCGACAACGTCGTCATCCAGTTCTGCCGCTTCGAGTGTCACAACCACGCGCTGAGCGACCCCGACTGCCCCACCAACCGCGACTTCAACCGCTACCTGCTGGGCTGGCGCAAGATCGGCCGCAACCTCAGCCTCTACGAGTACTACTGGAAGGTCTCGTGGCTCAACCTGCCGTGGCCCCTAGTGCACACCCTCAGGAAGGACCTGCCGTACCTGCGCGACCTGGGCGTGATGGGCATCGCCACACAGTACTCGACCAACTTCGCGACCAACGGGCTGGACTACTACGTGGCGGCCAAGCTTCTCTGGGACGCCGATCTCGACGTGGACGCGCTCGTGCGCGATTTCTACGAGAAGGCCTATGCGGAGGCCGTGGAGCCGATGAGCCAGTACCACGAGCGGCTGGAGCGCGCCGCGGTCGAGTCGGGCGTGCACCTGGCGTCCCAGCGCCCCTACGACGAAGTCCTGCAGCTCTTCACGCCCGAGCTGCTGGCCGAGCTGGACGACTGCATCGCCCGCGCCCGCGCGGCCGTGCGCGATCCGCGCGCCGGGGCCCGGGTCGAGATGATGGCCCAGGGGCTCGAGTACACCCACCTGGTCGTGGGCTACCTGCGAGCCGTGGACGAGGTGCGCGAGCAGATCACCCAGGGCCCCTGGCAGGGCGCGACCACGCCCGAGCAGAAGGAGGAGGCGCTGCGTCGCGCCGGGCCCGCGGCCCAGGCCATCCGCGACTACATCAGCGACCCCTCCACGTCGCCCGCCGTCGGCCGTAGCAACGGCTACATCGAGCACCTGCTCCGGCCCGACGTCATCGTGGGCTCCTGGGTGCCGGGCTCCCTGGCGCCGGACGCGATCGCGCTCACCAAGGCCGCGTGGCTGGGGGAGCATCCTCAGAAGCTGGCGCGGGACCTGCCCGCGTCCTTCGACCTGTGGGTTTACGGCAACGACCTGGACTTCACCGAGGGCAAGCCCGAGCACACGATCCTGGCCCGACCGCCCGCGGGGGAAGAGGTCGTCGTGGGCCACGTCGGTACGGCCGAGCGCCCCGGCGACCGCGCCAACCGGTGCTATGTGCTCAAGGGCCTCCAGCCCGGGCTCCTCACCGACGGGGCCCTCCGCCTCATCGTCACCAACGAGCCGGGCGGCCCCTTCGCCTCTCACTTCTTCGCCTTCTACGCCATGCCGCCGTCCGCAGTCGAGGACGACGACGCCGCGACGCTGAAGATGGGCACGGACCTGGAGTGGGTGCGCGAGCGGGCTCTAGGCTTTGCGGAGTACGGCTACTCGGGGCTCGCGAGCGACGACAACGAGCGTCACGAGGTGACCATCGCCATCGAAGGCGTGCCGGCCGGGCAGTAGCGGCGGACCCCGGCCGGCGGGCGTTGTCTACTCCGCGAACACCTCGCGCGCGAGCCCCAGCCACCGCTTCACGCGGTCAACGAAGGCCCGGCTGTCGTCCGTAAGGGGCGTCAGCCCGGAGGTGCCCAGGCTGAACCTGCGCCCGCGCAGGTGCTCGGCCCGGGCACGTAGCTTCTCCTCCATCCGCTCGGGCGAGTCCACCACCACGTCGTTGGGATGCACGAAGAGGTGCAGGTGCTTCGACGGCGGCACGTTCGCCACCGACTGCGCCACGTCCGTCCACGGGCTCACCTCGAAGGTCTCCAGGCTCCGCAGCTTCAACAGATGGCACTGCATCGGCGTTTGGTTGCCGCACGAGTGAAAGCCGCCGATCACCCCGTGGTGCCGCTCGATCGCGAGGTACGCTGGGAGCACGAAGTCCGCGAAGGCGCCCGGCGATACGTAGGGCACGCCCACCCAGTCGTCCGCCATCCACGTCGCCTCGATCGGCTCGCCCAGGTATTCGCCGCGCGCCGTGTACCACCGGTTTCGCTGGTCGGCCAGGAAGCCCACGAGCCCGTGGACGAAGTCCGGTCGCTCGACGAAGTCCAGGACCAGGTTCTCGTAGCCCCGCAACTGCACCGCCAGGTCCAGGCACCCGCGGTTCCAGGTCATGAAGGTCACCGTCAGCCGTCCGTCCGCCAGCCTGAGCAGGTCGTCATACCACCGCAGGGCGCGGGGCATCCACCCCGACGACCCGAAATCCACGGGCGCGAGCAGACCCAGGTCCGGACTCTGCGACATCGGGTGGTCGCGCTGGATGATCGGCACTCCCTTGGGGGTGACCCGCACGTCCATGCCCAGGAAGGTGTACTCCGGGTAGTGGCCCAGCCAGGCCGGCACCTCGAGCGTGATGGGCACGTCATCCTCGAAGTGCTCGAACCGCCACAGTTTCTGCCGCAGGAACTGCTCGAAGTAGAAGGCGGGATCGGTGAAGTACCGCTCGGCCTCGTAGCCGAACAGCGCCGTCCAGGCAATGGGGTCCTCAATCTCGACGTTCAGGCGGGGCGTGCGGGTCGTTTCTACCCGCGCCCGGTCGCGCTCACTCGCCTCCGCCTCGAGGACGGCGTCTATCAGTCGGGACAGGCCGGCTGTCGCGGTGTCGCTCACGCTGCCCACCTCGCGCGGGTGCTTGCCGCCCCGAGTCCGGCGGCTGGGCTACCACGATACGCAAGCCCTCGCCCCTCGGCAAGGGGGCGCTTGCAGGGCCGCGCCGCCGCGCGGCTAACCTGCCAGCGCGCTGCTGCCCGGCCAGGCACGCCGGCCGGGCCTACCGCAACCCGGCGCGGAGGGTGATCGCTCGTGGGCATCAGCATCGGCATCTGTGGCGTCGGCGCCTTCGCCAACTCCTTCATCCCGCTGTTCAAGGCGCACCCGCTCGTGGACCACGTGGTCCTCTGCGACCTGGACGCCGAGAAGCTCAAGGCGAAATCCGAGCACTTCGGCCTGCCCGACACATGCCCATCCTTGGACGACCTGTGCGACACCGACGTGGACGCCATCGCGGTGATCACGCAGAACTGGCTCCACGGCCCGCAGGCCCTCCAGTGCCTGCGCGCGGGCAAGCACACCTACTCCGCCGTCCCCACCGGCCTGACGGCCCAGGAGGTCGAGGACCTGGTGCGCGCGGTCGAGGAGACGGGCCTGATCTACATGCTCGGCGAGACCAGCTACTACCGCCCGGCGGCGATCTACTGCCGCAAGCGTTTCGCGGCAGGCGACTTCGGCCGCATCGTCTACGGCGAGGGCCACTACTACCACGACTGGGACCATGGCTTGTATGACGTGGCGCGCTGGCGCGGGGGCGAGCAGTGGCGCGAGACGGGCGGCACGCCGCCCATGTACTACCCCACGCACTCCACGAGCCTCATCATGTCGGTCACAGGCGCCCACGCCACCCACGTGGCCTGCTTCGGCGTCGCCGACGACCACGACGACGGCGTCTACGATCCCGAGGTCAACTGGTGGGGCAACCCCTTCAGCAACGAGTCCGCGCTGCTGCTCATGTCGGACCGGAGCGTGTGCCGCGTCAACGAATTCCGCCGGATAGGGCACCCCGGGGCCGTCCACATGTCGCTCTACGGGACCGAGGGCGGTTTCGAGGAGCACGTGGGCTCTCGCGTCTGGGTCACCAAGAACCACGCGGACACCACCGACCTCACCGCGCTGCTCGCGCCCGTCGGTGTCGCCGTCGAGCCCGAGGCCGGGCCCGCCGGTGAGGCCGACATGGCGAAGGTCACAGACCTCACCACACACGTGGGCGCCTCGGCCGTGCACGACGTCGCCCGCCTGCCGCGCGAGTTCATCGGCCTGCCCAACGGCCACGAGGGCGCGCATCAGTTCCTGGTGGACGATTTCGTGAAGGCCTGCGCCGAGGGGCACACGCCGCCCAACAACGTCTGGTGGGCTGCGCGGTACATGCTGCCGGGCATCATCGCGCACGAGTCCGCGGTGCGTGGCGGCGAGCTGATGGAGGTGCCGGACTTCGGCGACCCGCCGGCGTGACGGCGCCCCCGCACAGAGACGAGCCGGGGCGCCACTGCGTACGGAACGCCTGCCGGGTGCGCGGGCTAGAGCTCGCAGTACTCCCCGCCCTTGGCCAGGCTCCTGCACGGGTAGCGCCACTGCGTCTCGTGTCGCCCCGCCAGCTCCTCCGCTTCCCTGGGACCCCAGCTCCCCGCCGGATAGCCATACAGCTTAATGCTCTCGTCGCTCTGCCAGGCCTGCAGCACCGGCTCGACGAAGGCCCAACAGGCCTCGCCCGCGTCTCCTCGCGTGTAGAGCGTCGCGTCGCCCAACATGCAGTCCAGCAGCAGCCTCTCGTAGGCACTGGGCAGGTACGTGCCGGACAGCTCCGAGTAGTGGAAGTCCATCTCGACCTGCCGGACTTGGAGGCCCGCGCCCGGCAGCTTCATCCCGAACCGAAGCATGATTCCCTCGTCGGGCTGGATGCGGACGACGAGCTGGTTGACCATCCCCGCCACGCCACAGGCCTCGGCGAACAGGCAGTGGGGCGTCTCGCGGAAGTTGAGCACGACCTCGGTCGCCCGCATGGGCAGCCGCTTGCCCGTCCTCAACAGGAAGGGCACGCCGCCCCACCGCCAGTTGTCCACGTACAGCCTCATCGCCACGTAGGTCTCGGTCATGGACTGCGGGTCCACGTCCGGCTCTTCGCGATACCCGGGCAGGCGCTCATCCCCCACCTGGCCCGCCACGTAC
>CAZSOQ010000304.1:0-5387 GCA_964608495.1 uncultured Armatimonadia bacterium
GATATTGCTCCAGGGCCGCCCCCAGGTCCCCCTGATCACGCAGCACGTCCCCGATCTTGCTGTAGCTCACCGACAGGTCTCTCTGGGCCAGGGCGCTTGTGGGGTCGGCCTGGGCCAGGCGCGATAGACTTGCCTGGGCGCCCTGCAACAGCACCAGCCGCGTCGGCAGCCGCCCTTGGTTGGAGAGAGCGTCGTTCAGGTCGAAGATGAAGCGGTTGGCGAGAATGGCGACTTGGTGGTCAGCGAGCTCAGGCAAGTCCAGGAGAGCCGCGGCCCACGCCAGACCCGGGGTGTCTGGGAGGTCCTGCGTAGCCACAACGTGCCCGGCGAGGGCCGCCGTTGCGCCGGCGAGCTCGCCTTCGGTGAGCGCCGGATCGGAGTAGTGGGTTGCGGCCCTCACAGGATCATCGGCGGCGATGAGATGAACCATCAGCTCCGTCTGCCGCACGGGGTCGGTGCGGTCCAGAAGCTCCAGGTGGTCCGCCACGCGGGCGTGGACCGCCCGAACCAGTTCGGGGTCACTCAGGTTGCGGCGGAGGACGGCCTGGCGCATCTGGGCGTGGGCGAAGTCCCACTGCTCCTGAGGCCCTCGCTGGATCAGGTGCCCGAGAAAGCTGCGGCGAAGGCGGGCGAACCGCAGGTCGTCCCAGCGCTCCTCGGCCGCCTCGGGCGCCACGATTGCCACCGTTGCCGGGACAAGCTCGCGCAGGTCGGCCTCGCGCCAGCCGGCCCGGCCCAGGGCCACCAGATCCGCGCAGGCCTTGGCCCACGGCTCCCCGACCAGCTCCTCCGACCGCTCCAGCATCCACTCGTACATGCCCGTGACGTCCGGCGGGAAGTGGGCCACCAGGTCGAGAAGGAAAGCGCGAAGGCGCCCGTCAAACTTCCCCGGCAACGTCGCGATCGCGCCGAAATCGTCCGCATCCAGCAGGTTGAGTCGCTCGACGGCCAGGTTGAGCCACAGCGGATTGCCCCAGGAGGGGGAACCGTCGGGGAGCTTGCGCTCCATCAACGCTGAGAGTACCTGGGGGTTGAGCTTGCGGTGGTAGCCGCTGCAAATCGCTAACGCCAGCTCCTCGGCCTCATCGCGCCGGAAGGGGGGAAGGGTAATCTCAGTCGCGTCGGGGCGCTCCAGCAGGGCCCGGGACTGGCTGCCTGGGATAGCCGTGGCAACGACGCAGACGTTCGCTGGCAAGAGACGAGTCAGCCAGGTGACATAGCGGGCACGGGGCGTGGGCTCGAACTGGTTGAGCGCGTCTACCAGAAGCACCACTCGGCCCCGCTGCGCGGCCCGCCCGAGCAGGGCGCGGAAGCCCTCCTCCAGCTCTTCACCCGCGGCGCCCTCCGAGACGGGAAGCGGAACGCCCAGGAAATCCGCCAGCTCCTCGACCCAGCGGGCCAGCATGGCGTCCACTGAGGACGAGCGCACGCTTATGCCGGCGGCGTGGAAGAGCGCCAGCCCACCGGTGCGCTGTAGCTCCCTCTGGATGGTCTGGTAGAGGTGCGCCAAGAGGGCGCTCTTGCCCGACCCGGGCTCACCGGTGACGCAGATGACATGGGGCGGGCCCTCAGGCGCGCCTGCCGCCGTCGGCGAGAGCGCGGCGGACCGCAGATCGTCAGTGATCCGCGTCCTGCCCACGAAGTGGCGCGTCTGCAGGGCCACGAACTGCTCCAGGCTCCAGCGCTCCTCGTCCTGCCAGGTGAGCGCGGGCCGCTGGGCCAGCTCCCGGCTCTCCTCCTCAACGTCCCGCCAAAGGTCCTCCAGCACCTGCTGCCCCCACCGCTCCAGCCCCACTACTTCCTGCTGCTGCTCGTCCCACTGCGCCGTGTAATGTCTTACTCGCCCTGGCAGGTCCCTCTCCAGCCGGGCCTTCAGGTCGCGGAGCCGCTGGGCTGCCTCTCGCGCGCCCTCCTCCTCCTGGTGCTCAGTGCTGTACTGCGCCTGCACGTCGGGCGGCATGCGGTCGTAGGGGAGAGGATCGCGCAGGTAGAAGTGGCAGCGGCGAAGCTGGTCGGGGCTGTTGAGCACCCCGAACTCGATCTCGAGGGCGGTGACGCTGTGGCCGGTCAGGTCGGCTTCGTAGCCGGCTTCCTGGGCGGCGGCGCGCATCGGCTCCTCGGGCGGCACCCAGCCGTAGCGATCCCCCAGCAGGCCGATGAAGAAGGGACGACTGCGCTCGATCTCGCCCAGACAGACGGTGAGGACGAGAAGCTCCTTGCTCTGCTCTTCGCCGACGGAGACCGTCTCGACACCCCAACGGAGGTCAATGGGCTCAAGGTGTTGACGGTACTGCGCAAGACGCTCGGCAAGCGCGGGGAAGACCTCATTGCGCAGGTAGTCGCGCTCCGCCTGCATGTCCGCGAAGGTACTGCACACAAACACCGGCCTCGGCCGCCATGCCGCTGACGCGTCCACCGACACACGCCTCCTTGGGCCCCAGGAGCGCCCTGCCTGCCGCTTGCCCACGTTCCTCGGATGCCGGGCCTTCACCTGCCCGCCGGCGCCTGGTCGGGCGCGCGAAGCTCCTGGCCTCGGGCGGCAAAGGGCTGCACCGCGCCCGCGCGCCGAACGCAGGGATGGCAGGCGACTGAGCGAACCGGCGGTCACGGCGGCGGCGCGGAACAGGCCCGGCCGACGCGGGGTGTGGTCGTGGGGCGGTCGCAGGCCGAGGCCGCGTGCGGGAGGTGAGACGACGATGGGCTCCGCAGGTGGTCGGGTCTGCGGGACGGGAACCGCCCGGCGGCCGGTCAGACGGTGGCGCAGGCGCCTGGCGGACTGGTGGCAGGACTACCGGTGGCACGTCATCGGTGTCATGTGGCTGGGCGCCCTGGCTCTGGGGTACTGCGGGTTCAGAGCATACTACCTGGCCGCTGGCGAGCACTACGGGGTCCATCACCTGCTGTATCTGGCCCTCCAGCTCTTCATCCTCGAGTCGGGCTGGTCGTCGGGGCCGACGAACTGGGCAGTGGACACGGCGAGGCTGCTGGCGCCCGCGGTGGCGGCCTACACCGCTCTCGAGGGGCTGGCCCTCGTATTCTCGGAACAGTGGCAGATGCTGCAGCTTCGGTTCGTCAGTGGACACGTCATCGTCTGCGGCGTGGGGCACGAGGGGTCCCGCTTGGCCAAGACCTTCTGTCAGGCGGGATACCGGGTAGTCGCCGTTGAGAACGACCCCGCCAACCCCGATCTCGCCGAGATCAGCGAGCAGGGGATCCCAGTGCTCGTGGCAGACGCGACGCGTGCTGAGACTCTCGTGAGGGCAAGGACGCGGCAGGCGAAGTACCTGATCGCGGCCTGCGGGGACGATGGGGTGAACGCGGAGATCGCGGTGCGCGCCAAGGGCCTCACCCGGCGCCGTCAATCGGGCGCCCTGACCTGCTTCGTCTCGATCGCCGACCTCGACGTCTGCGAGCTGCTGAGGGAGAAGGAGTTCGCCACGGAGTACTCTCCCGCCTTCCGGCTGGAGTTCTTCAGCATCCTCGAGAGGGGAGCCAGGGCGCTCCTGGCCGCCTACCCGCCCTTCGGCTCCGAGGCCCAGCCCGGCGACGGGCCTCCGCACGTGCTGGTGATCGGCCTGGGCCGGCTGGGCGAGAGCCTCCTTGTGCAGGCAGCAAGGAAGTGGCGGTGGCTGCACGGACAGCAGGGCGCGCGCCTGCGGATCACCGCGGTGGACCTCGAGGCCCGGGGGCTGGGCGAGGCACTGCTGGTGAAGTGGCCCGATCTGGCGGAGACATTGGACGTGGCGCTCGTGGACATGGACGTTCGATCGGCGGACTTCCGGCGCGGTGGGTTCCTGTCTGACGGCGCGTCGGGCTGCAGCGTGACGATTGTGTACGTGTGCCTGCCCGAGGACTCGCTGGCCCTGTCGGCGGCGCTGGCTCTGCACAGGCAGTGCCGGGCTCGGGGCTCCAGGGCCCGGATAGTGGTGCGGATGGGCGAGCAGACAGGGCTGGCGGCGCTGCTGTCCGCGTCGCCGTGGGATGAGGGCGAGTTCGGGAACATCCAGGCCTTTCCGCTGGTGGACGAGGCCTGCAGACCGGACCTGCTGACCCTGGGAGTGAACGAGAGCCTGGCGCGGTCGGTCCACGAGGGCTACCTGCAGGGGGAGTTGGAGGAGGGGCGGCCTCTAGGCCCACGGCCGGCCCTGTGCCCGTGGGAAGAGCTGACAGAGGAGCTGAAGGAGGCCAACCGGGAACAGGCGGCGCACGTGGCGAGGGCCCTGCACGAATTCGGCTACAAGATCGTGCCCGTGCAGGATGCCCGGGCGGCGGTGGTGGAGTTCCCAGAGGACGTCCTGGAGAACATGGCCCGCGCGGAACACGAGCGGTGGTGTGGCGAGCGGCAGCGCGCCGGGTGGCGCCACGGGCCGAAGCGCGACGATCGCCGCAGGGCGCACCCCGATCTTGTGGGCTGGGAAGATCTGCCCGAGAGCAGCAGGGCGAAGTGCCGCAGGATAGTCCGCAGCCTGCCGGCTTCCCTGGCCAGGATAGGCTTCGGTGTCGAGCCGTTGGAACGGACAGGTCAGGACGGCGGCGCCTCACGGGTCGACCGGGCGCCGCACGACTAGGGGGAGGAGCAGGCCGGTCTCTTCCGAAGCAGGCCTTGCCGGAGGCTGCCATTGCCGCCCTGGCTCCGGGGGGCCGCTGGGCCAATCGAGGCAGCCCACCGGCTCGTCCATGCCGAGGCCTTCTGCCGCGTGGCCTGGCACACGTGCAAGCACGAAGTGTGGGCGGGCATGAGACAGGCGTCACTCGACTGCCTCGGGTGATCTGGGGAAGCACTCGTCGGGTGAGGGCTCCCCCAGGGACCTGCGTGGGAACGGCGAGGTGCGCCGGGAATAGGGGTACCGGCCAACGTCCGGCAATCTGTGGAGATGGTGGGAGGAGGTCCGGTAGCGCCCGCAAGCCGGGGCAACGCAGTCGCAGTCGCGCAGTTCCCGGCAACATGCTCGCCGTCTCAGGCTCTCGGGCCTCGGCGGGGGATGTGCCAGACAGGCGGTGCGTAGACAGGGCTTGGGTGTGCGCCGGGCAGGCCGTGCAGCATGGCTTGGGCGTCAGACGAACGCCCGCCGCGTCGAGTCTCGGGTCAGTGGGGCGCACCATACAAGGCCACGAGGTCTCTTCCTCTGAAAGGGGGGCAGGCAGCTTGCGCCCAAGCGCTGCGTGCGGGGGCTCCACCCTAGTGGCTGGCATGCTGGCCGCAATGGCATGTGGCGTGGCTCTGTCCTGCAACATGTGGGACTGGCCCGACGACTGGCAACCCGACTAGGTTGATGGTCAGGCGCTCAAGATAGCGCAAGGGCGCCTTCGGCCCGACGCTTACTTCTACGGCGCGCTGCCGGCATACACGCAAGCAGGGGCTTTGCTGGTGGCACGCGCCCTTGGGT
>CAZSOQ010000305.1:0-5382 GCA_964608495.1 uncultured Armatimonadia bacterium
CGGCGGAGCAGCGGGCGGCCCGGCGGCGCCCGACTGGCCCCGGCCAGCGCGGATCGCCGGTTCACTCCTCGCCGGCGTGGGTAGAATGCCAGCGGCGATAGCTCAGTGGCGAAGGAGTCCTCCTCCCCGGCAACCGGTCAGCCCCCACGGTCGTCGCCGAGAGGTGTTTACGTACTTCTGGCGGCGCTCCTGGCCGTGAGCTACCTGTACTTCCTCCACGCCGGCGGCGGGTGGAACGTGATGACGCGCCTGGGGCTGGTGCGCGCCATCTTCCACCAGCACCGTCTGATGCTGGAGCCGCGCGCCGCCGCGACGACGGGCGACAAGGCCGAGTATCCGCCGGGCAGCGGCTGCTACTACTGCGACAAGCCCATCGGCGCGCAGATCCTGGCCCTCCCCGGGTACGCCGTGGCGTTCACGCTGTTCGGTGCCGCGGGCCCGCGACTGCTCCTGTCGCTCGGCATGGGAGCCGTCGGCACGGCGTGGGCGGCCAGTGGGGTGCCTGCCATCGTCCTGGGGCTGGTGTTCCTCGCCCTGAGCGGTTGCTTCACCGACGGCCTCACAGTGCGCGTGACGGCCACGCTGCTGTACTGCCTCGGGACCCTCGCGTGGGCCTACGCGACGGTCCTCTTCGCCCATCAGGCGGCCGCGGCCGCGGGATTCTGCGCCCTGGCGGCCGCGCACTGGGCCACCGCGACCCCACGCCGGCCCGGCCTCTGGGCGGCCCTGGCCGGCGCCCTGGCCGGGTTGGCCGTCATCACGGAGCTTCCCGCAGTGGTGGTATATGTGGCTGTCGGGGCCTTCCTGGTCGCGGGCGCGGGCTGGCGACGCGCCCTGCCCTACGTCGCGGCGAGTCTGCCGCTGTTCGCGCTCCAGCTCGGCTACAACTGGGCCTGCTTCGACCATCCCCTGAGCTTCGGCTACGAGTACGAGGCCAATCCCGCCTTCGGCCACGCGGGCGGCTGGGTGTCGTGGCCCAGGCCGACGGTGGCCGCCCTGCTGCTGTTCTCGCGGGACAAGGGGCTGCTGGTGTTCTCGCCCTACCTGGTCTTCGCGGCGGCGGGGCTCATCATCGCCGCGCGGGGCAAGGGCCCGGCCCGGCGCCTGGCGCTGACGTGCCTGGGCATCTTCGCGGCCTACTTCCTGTACAACGCGGGCCACTACATGTGGTGGGGAGGAAGCTGTCTGGGGCCGCGGCACCTGGTCGCGAGCCTGTCCTTCCTGGCCTTCGGACTGGTGTTCCTCCTGCCGCGTCTGTCGGGCGCGTGGGCCACCGTGCTGGCCGCCACGGGGACGTGGTCGGTGGTCGTGGCCTGGCTGGGGGCGACGACGGTGTCTGAGCCCGGGCCCGCCGTGGCAAACAGCGGCGTCCTCATGGCGGGGCTCGCGCAGCTTCTCGGCGGCGGGCTGGACTGGCCCAACCTCGGCATGTCCCTGGGTCTCCGGGGCAGCGCGTCTCTTCTCCCACAGCTCCTCCTGGGGGCGGGGCTGGCCGCGGCGCTCGTCGCTGCGGCGCGGCGCGCGGACAGAAGGCGGAAGGGCGCAGACGCCGGGCAGGATCGCGTAGAGAGCGGGCCGGATGCTTGAGTTGACCGGCGGCCAAACCTGGGCCGCTGGTCAACTCCATCCTGCGGCCCTTCCACCGACCCCACAAGCGCGCAGGCCGCGATGCCTCCCGTAGGCGCAGGTTTTAGGCCGCAGGGGTGGTGGTGTGGTGATCTCCACAGGCCGGCCCGTGGCGGGGTCGGCGCGGTGGTCCCTACTGCGGAGGGACCGGCCCCGTGATGGCGAAGGCCCACGCGCCCGCGGTGGGCACCGCCGACGGGCACGTGAGCCGCTGGTGGGTGCCTTGTCACTCGTGCCTCGGCGAAGGGCGCGCCACGCACCGCGGGGCCAGGCTTACCCGGGAGAGATGCGCCATGCCACAAGAGCGCTGCACCCGTCGAGTAGGGCTCGCCTTGCTCATGGGGCTGATGCTGATGGTGACTGACTGCGTGACCGCGGTTGCCGAGCCGACCGTCCTCTACGTTTCCACCCAGGGCAACGACTACTGGTCGGGGCGCAAGGCCGAGCCGGGCGCGCCCGATGGGCCCTTCGCCACCCTCGCGAGGGCCCAAAAGGAGGTCCGGGACCTACAGCGGGCTGGACGCCTGGCCCAGGGGGCCGAGGTGCGCGTGCTCGGGGGGCTCTACTGCCTCGCGGAGACCCTCCAACTGGGCCCCGAGGACTCGGGCTCCGAGAAGGCGCCCATCGTCTACCGCGGCTGGGGCGATGAGCCCGCCATCCTCGCGGGCGGGCAGGTGCTTACGGGGTTCAAGCCCTACAAGGGCTCCATCCTGCAGTGTGATGTCCGGTCCCAGGGCCTGGGCGACGTCTACTTCCGCCAGCTCTTCTTCAAGGGCGAGCGGCAGGTCCTGGCCCGTTACCCGAACTTCGACCCCGCCGATCCGCACCTGGGGACCTGGGCCTACGTCTCGCGGGTCGAGGGCGAGAACAACAAGAGGGACTTCATCTGCTTCCCGGAGGTGAGGCTGGGCGAGTGGTCGCGGCCCCAGGAAGCCCAGGTGTGCATCCACCCGGCCTACGACTGGGCGTGGAACACCGTGCCGATCGCCAAGGTCGAGCCGCAGGAGCGCCGGATCTCCCTGGGCGCCGACGTCTCCTACGATCTGCGCGTCGGTGACAGGTACTTCGTGCAGAACGTCTTCGAGGAGCTGGACGCGCCGGGCGAATGGTACCTGGACAAGGAGATGGGCACACTGTACTTCTGGCCGCCCTCGGACCTGGGCGAGGGCCCCGTGGTGGCGCCCCGGCTGGCCACGGTGGTCGAGATGAACGAGGCGCAGTGGATGACGCTGCGCGGCTTCACCCTCGAGGCCTGTGACGGCGACGCCGTGCGGGTGATCAACTGCGAGCACTGCCTGGTGGCGCAGAACACGGTGCGCAACTGCGGCGCGACGGGCATCGTCATCTCGGGCGGGCACTACAGCGGTGCGCAGGGCAACGACGTGTATGCCTGCGGGCAGGGCGGCATCAACGTCAGCGGCGGGGACCGCAAGACCCTCGAACGCGGCGAGAACTTCGCGGACAACAACTACGTGCATCACTGCGCGGTGTTCGTGAAGACCTACCGGCCCGGGGTGAGCGTGAACGGCGTGGGGAACCGGGCGAGCCACAATCTGGTGCACGACATGCCCCATGCGGGCCTGCTTCTGGGCGGTAATGACAACGTCGTCGAGTACAACATCGTGCACCACGTGAACCTCGAATCCGCGGACACTGGCGGGATCTACTTCTGCTCGCGGGACTGGACGCAGCGGGGCAACGTGATCCGGTACAACATCTTCCACCACTGCGGGGGCTTCGGGAAGGCGAGCTCGTGGGCGCCGGTGCAGAACGGGAAGGTGGAGTTCGGCTACCCGCACTTCACCTGGGGGATCTACCTGGACGACCCGACGACGGGGACGCTGGTGTACGGCAACATCCTGTACCGGGTGCCGGTCTGCGGGCTGCACAACCACGGCGGGCGCGACAACACCTGGGAGAACAACATCGTGGTGGACTGCCTGGGGTTCCAGGCGGGGATGCTGGCGCCGAACTGGTCCGAGTGGCCCGCCATCTACCAGCGGCTCCAGACGGCGCGGGAGCCGGGCTCGCCCTACCTGAAGGCCTACCCGGAGCTGGCGGACTACGCCGACACGCACCCGGAGCAGATGTCCGGGCTGCGCGTCGTGCGGAACATCTTCTACTACACCGTCGAGGGGACGCAGTGGATGCGGCAGAAGCGGGCGGGCAGCTCGGGGGGCGTGGACCGCCAGCTTCTGTACACTACGCGCGAGCGGCCGGAAGACTTCGCGGCGAACGAGTGGGACTACAACCTGGTGTACGTGCCGCCGGAGCTGGAGCTGAGAGTCGAGCTGAGCCTGACGGACGAGGGACGCAGCCTGCTGACCTGGGACGAGTGGCGCCAGCGCGGGAAGGATCAGCACTCCGAGCTGGGGGACCCGCTGTTCGTGGACGCGGCGAACAATGACTTCCGGCTGCGGCCCGATTCGCCGGCGCTGAAGCTGGGGTTCAAGCCCATACCGGTGGAGGAGATCGGGCCGTACCAGGACGAGCTGCGGGTCTCCTGGCCCGTGGTCGAGGCGCCCGGCGTGAGCGCGCTGGGCGAGTTCACGACCGAGCGCTTCGTGGAACTGCCCGACTACGCGCGGGTCGAGGCCCGAGAGGTCGTGCCGCGCGACGGGCTGGGCAACGTGCTGGCCAAGCGCGCGGCGGGCCAGCCGGTGAGGGTGGCCTACTTCGGCGGCGGGATTCACGGTGCCGGCGGCTGGCGCAAAAGCATCCTGGACTGGTTCCGCGTGCGCAGCGAGGACGTGACGGAGATTGATGCCAGCGTCTGCGACTGCTCGCGCGGGTCGGGCTTCAGCGTGTATCGCTTCGAGCACGATGTGCTGGCGCACAACCCGGACCTGGTGGTCGTGGACTTCGCCTCGGATGACTATGCCACCGACCCCATGCAGATCATGGCGAACCTGGAGGGGGTCGTGAGGCAGGCGCGGCGGGCCGACCCCGGGCTCGACGTCCTGTTCGTGTACGCCTTGCGCGCCGGCATGGAGAAGGACTACGCGGAGGGGCTGGCGCCCTACGCGGTGTCGGCCTGCGAGCGGATCGCCGACCACTACGGCGTGCCGTCCATCAACATGGGCCTGCGCGTAGCCCAGCTCTTCCAGCAGGGCAAGCTGCTGATCACCGCCAAGACCGAGGAGGCCCAGGCGGCGGGCAAGCTGCTGTTCTCAACCGACGGCGTGCGGCCGGCCAAGGACGCCGACCAGGCCTATGGCGAGGCTCTGGCCGCCGGGCTGGACGCGCTGCTCGACCAGGGGTCCAAGCCCGGGGACCATCCGCTGCCTGGTCCGCGCGTGTCGCCGAACATGGAGAAGGCCGGGCAGATGCCGGTGACCCCGGGGATGCTGAGCGGCGAATGGGAGAAGCTGGCGGCCGATGACCCGCTGATGAGCCGCTTCGCGCGGCACATGGACGAGATCTGGTACACGCGCCAGCCGGGGGCGAAGCTGACCTTCCGGTTCAAGGGGACGTCGGCCGGCCTGCTGCAGCTCATGGGGCCGGACACGGGACAGGTACGGGTGACGGTGGACGGCAAGGACCTGGGCGTGCGCAGGGCGGTGGACCGGTGGTGCTACTACCAGCGGCTGTGCGGGCTGGGGCTCGCCAGCGGGCTGCCGGACGAGGTGCACACGGTGACCGTGGAGCTACTGGCCGAGCCACCGAGCCGCACGGAGCCGATCGAGGAAGCCAAGGGGCTGGACAAGTACAACCCGGCGGATTTCGAGGGCGTGGCGCTGCGCGTGGGGTTCATAC
>CAZSOQ010000306.1:0-5333 GCA_964608495.1 uncultured Armatimonadia bacterium
GTCCGCAAGCAGGGGGCGCGGGGGACGGCGTCCCGTGCACGGCAGTCGCGCACCGGATGGCAAGCCCCCCGCTCCCTCACTCCAGGGGCCCCGGGTCCCGCCCGGCCAGCCGCTCGGCAAGCCTCCCGATAAGGTCCATCCCCGTGTCGGCGTGCTCGAAGCTCGCGGCCTCGTGCACGTCAAGCCCGTCGAACCCGTTGCCCAGCGTCCGCGCCGCCCACTCGGCCATCTGTGCGTCCAGCTTCTGGCGCCCTCCCGGCAGCCACTCGCTGAACAGGTATAGCTTGGTCTTCCCCCGGCAGTAAGCCTGGTATTCCCGCGCGGCCCACGCCCACAGGTCCTCGCCCTCCGCCGGGGCGATGCCCTTCGCCTTCCAGTACACGTGTCCCGGGTTCGAGCAGATCTCGTAGTCCCCCACGATGATCGCGTCGGCGATGCCCTCGTCCACGAGCTCGCGCCACAGGTTCCGCCAGCGCACCACCACATGGTCGCCGAAGTAGGGGTCGGCCGAGAAGTGCGTATAGTCGCCGAGCTGCAGGCCCACCCACAGCTCCTTGCCGCGCCCGTGGCACTCCGCGGCCAGCTCCCGGTAGAGCTGGTTCACGAACTCGCCCTTGATCCTGTGCCAGGCCTCGCGGTCGAAGTCCTCCGCCGTGCGCAGGTCCACGCCGTAGCGCTTGCGGTACTCGTCCACCACGGGCTGCTCGAAGCCGTAGAAGTCGTCCTCGTGCACGTTGGGCAGATGCCGGCAGTGCGCGCTCGTCGAGCAGTGAAGCCCGTCGGCCCCCAGGTCGAGTAGCTCGCGCGCCTGCGCCACACGCCAGGCTCGGGCCTCGGGCCACGCGTAGCTCGTCAGGCCCTCGAAGTAGGTCTTGCCGTCCCTGGCGGTCCACTGGCAGTGCGGGTGCTCGTCCAGGAACTTCGACCGGTAGCCCGGGTACCCGTCGTCGTAGATGTCCATCCACAGAACGACCTTCATCCCCAGCTCGTGCCCCACGCGCACGAACACCTCCGGCGGATTGAACGCCTCGATCGCCGTCGCGTACCGCTCGTTCCAGGCCTTGCGGCTGGTGACGTACTTCTCAGTGTCCTCCGGCTTCGCCTTGCGCTTCTCCCAGTGGGCGCGCGCCCCCGCCTCGTCGAAGCCGATGGGGTAGCTGAGCTGCGTGCGATACGGCAAGTACCCCAGGTACCCCATGCGCAGCAGCAGCGTCCCCACGCCGTTGGCGTGTAGGTCGCGGATGAGCTTCTCCACCTGCGCCTCGGTGATGGGCTCCGGCCGCATCACCACCTCGTCGTTGAAGTCAATGTCCACGATCAGCTCCGGCTGTCCGCCCACCGCCATCAGGGCCCCGGCCAGCATCGGGGGAGTCAGAAGCATCAACATTCGGCATGACCTCCGGCGCACCATCGCGCCACTGGGGCTTCAGGCATCCAGGCTCTTCAGCCTCCGTCGCTGCGACTCCTCCCTCACGCCCCGGTCCCCCGAGGCAGGAGAACCTCCGCCGGCGGCCAAGAGTCCCAAAGGATGGGAGGAGCCGGCTGCGCTCGCTGTGCGGCCGGCGCGGGGCACGCCGCCGGCTTCCTTCAAGCCACGCGGCGAGGGTCCGGGAGGCGGCAGCAACACGAATCTCTCAGTGCGCAACGGGCCGAAGGCGGCGGCGGTGGTGGCATGCCTCTGGGCGATTGCCGGTGGGCCGTCGTGGGTTCGCGCCAACGACCTCGTCCTCGAGACCTTCACCCAAGACCGTGACGGCGTGCGCGACCTGGCCCTCGGCTTAACCCGCCGTGCCTTCGACACCTTCTGCCTGCACCGCCGGCGCATGTGCCCGCCGGCCGGTCTGCCGGCGGTCTTCCGCGAGCGCTGCGGGGTCTTCGTCAGCGCGATCCGCGACGGTGCGCCGCGCTGCTGCATGGGATCGCTCTACCCGACGCAGCCCACGCTGGCGGAGGAGATCATCGCCGCGGCGGTGGCCGCCGCCGGGCTGGACCTGCGCTTCCCCACCATCCGCCCCGAGGAGCTGGAGGGCCTGCGGTTGGTGGTATCGCTGGTGGCGCCACCGGTGCCCCTCGCCGACCCCGAGGGCCTGGACCCAGTCGCCGACGGCCTGGCCGTGCGCTGGGGCGACCGCCTCGGTGTCGCCCTGCCCGGCGAGACGCGCCACCGCGATCGCATGATCCTCTGGGCCCGCCTGCGCGCGGGCGCGCCCGAGGGCGCCGGCGTCGAGTACTTCCGCGTGACGGCCGTGCGGCTCCTCGAGCCGCCCTGCGGTACACGGCGCGGCTCGGCGCCTCCCACCGAGCAGACGAGGTGATGCGACGATGGGCCGCACCATGAGCTCTCGCGATTGCCGCCGGCGGGCGCGAGGTGCCTGCTGGGCCGCCGCCGTGCTACTCCTGGGCCTTGCGGTGCCAGCGGCGTCGGAGGATGCTCGCGCCGCCGCCCACAGGCCCAATATCAGCCTCGAAGTCCACCGGCGCAGCTTCGCCCCCAACCAGAATCCCTACGTGCGCGTCTGCCTGTACAACCTCTCGCGCGTCCAGCTCTCCGCCTACCCCGTGGACGTCGAGCAGCTTGTCCCCAAGGCCTACTCGGCCACCGACCGCACGCTCACCCGGCCCGGCAGCCTGCCCTACCAGCTCGCGCACCTGGACCTGTCCCGCCTCCGCCCCGCCAAGACCTGGAGCCACGCCCTCAAGAAGACCTACCCCGACGACTGGGTGGACACCGACGTCCGCGTGCCGGTCACCGCGCCGGGCGTGTATGTGATCGCGGCCTCGGGCGCGGGCGTGCAGGCCCGCACCTGGCTCGCCATCACCACGCGGGCGATGGTCTCGAAGCGCTCGCCGGACAAGGTCCTCGCCTGGGTCGTGGACGCCAAGACCGGGCAGCCCGTCGCCGACGTCCCGGTGGCCCTATACGGCATGAGGGGGCGCGTGGCGGTCGCGAGCACGGGCAAGGACGGCCTGGCCCGCTTCCACCCGCCGCCCCAGGGCGACCCTTGCTTCCTCGCCACGCGCGGCGGCCCACCGGCCTTCGTGCTCTCCGGCGCCCCCGGCGACGAGAGGCCCTACCGGATCTACACCTACACCGACCGGCCCGTCTACAGGCCCGGCCACGTCGTCCGCTTCCGCGGCACCGTCCGTCGCGTCTCCCGCGGCCGCTACAGCCGGCCCGACGGCCTCAAGTCCGTGGTCGTCAGGATCCGCACCCGCGGCGCCACCGTCTACGAGAAAGAGCATGAGGTGAACGACTGGGGCACCTTCGACGGCGAGTTCGCCCTGGCCCCCGAGCCGCCCCTGGGCGACTACGACCTCGTCACCGAGGTCGGCCGGGCCAGCGACCGCAGCGTCGCCTACTCCAGCTTCAGCGTCCTCGCCTACCGCAAGCCCGAGTTCGAGGTCAAGGTGGACATCCCGCAGCCCCACTACCTGGGCGGCGAGACCGTCCCCGTCACCATCTCCGCCGACTACTACTTCGGCAGCCCCGTCTCGGGCGGCAAGGTCGCCTACGAGGTGTCCTTCAGCGAGGCAGGCGAGCCCGTCCCGGCGCGCGTGTTCTCGGCGGCCGGGCTGGGCACGGCCGGCATCGCCGACATCGAGGACGACTTCTCGGGCGAGGCCACCCTCGACGAGCAGGGCAAGTTCGTCCTCGAGGTGCCCACCCGCCACGTGCCCTTTAGCCGCTCTCTGCACGTGCGCACCGAGGTCAGCGAGCTCGCCCTGCGGCCCCGCGAAGCCTCCGCCTGGACCCTCATCACGGCGGCCAAGTTCAACCTCGCCGTCCAGCCCGACGAGTGGTCCGTCACCGTGGGCGATCCGGTCGTCCTGCGCGTCACCAGTCGCGACCACGACGACAAGCCCGTCTCCGAGCGCGTCGAGGTCACGGTCATCGAGTGGAAGTACGACCGCGAGGGCCGCGCCTGCGAGGAGCGCACGAAGACCGAGGTCGAGACCGACGCCCAGGGCCAGGCAACGGTGACCTTCAAGCCACAGCGCCCGGGGCGCTATGAGGTCGAGGCATGGGCCATGGACGATGAGCGCAACCCGGTCTTCGCCAGCAGCGACTTCCACGTCAGGCCCAGGGAGCCCGAACGGCCCCTGCCCTCGCTCTTCATGGAGGCCGACCGCGACACCTACCGGCCCGGCGATGTGGCCCTCGTCCACGTGCGCACCAACCGGCTCGGCGCTTGGGCGCTGATGACCGTCGAGGGCGAGTTCCTCTACGACGCCGTCGTCCACCGCATCCTCGCGGGCGAGTTCGACCTGCGCGTGCCCGTCACCGAAGCCTACGTCCCCGGCGTGCGCGTCCGGCTGATCATGGTCCGCGACGGCGACGATCGCTCGGGGAGCGCCCGGCTCAACCTGCCGCCGGAGGACCGGCACTTGGACCTCATCATCGCCCCGGACAACCAGACCTACGAGCCGGCCCAGAAGGCCACCTATTCCCTGACCGTGCGCGACCACCAGGGCCGCGGGGTCACGTCGGACCTGGGCCTCGGCGTCGTGGACGCCGGCGTCTACGCGATCAAGGAGGACGAGACGCCCGATCCCTTCCAGGTCTTCTGGGGCCGCGTCGCCGACCGGGTCAGCACCGACTTCTCCCTCGCCAAGCTCTACCCGGGGGGCGCCTACCAGGCGGCCACGCCCGCCTCGGCCAAGGCGGAAGAGCAGGCCCCGGAGACCGCCGAGGGCATACGGATCCGCCGCCGCTTCCTCGACACGGCCTACTGGGCCGCCTCGATCATCACAGGCCCTGACGGCCGCGCCGACGTCAGCTTCGACCTGCCCGACAACCTCACCACCTGGCGCGCCACGGCCCGCGCACTCACCGATGACGCCAAGGCCGGCGAGGCCAGGAACAATGTCACCGTCACCATGCCCCTGCTCGTCCGGCTGGCACTGCCGCGGTTCTACGTCGAGGGCGACGAGGGCACGGCCGCGGCCATGGTCCACAACTACACGGGCCAGCCCAGGACCGTGAAGGTGGCCCTGAGCGCCACCGGCGCCCGCGTGCTCGGCGAGCCGCAGCAGACCATCAACCTCGAGCCCGAGGCCATCCAGCGGCTCACCTGGAGCATCGAGGCCGTCGGCCCCGACCGGGCCCGCTTCCTCGTCAGCGCCGACGGCGGCCCCGACGCCCGGGACGCCATGGAGAGCACGCTGCCGGTGCTCGCCAACGGCGTGAAGAACGTGGACGCCTTCGCCGGCGTGGCCCAGCAGAGCGCCCAGGTCACTGTGCCGCTGCCCGCCGACGCCCTGCCCGGCAGCGCCAGACTCGAGGTCTCGCTGTCACCCTCGCTCGCGGGGCCCATCTTCGAGGCCCTCGACTA
>CAZSOQ010000307.1:0-5330 GCA_964608495.1 uncultured Armatimonadia bacterium
GGGTGAGGGCGGGGGTGTCGAGTTCTGCGGCGGTTACGGCAAGGGGCTTGTGTGCACCGACCACACGGCCAACATCGCCGTGATGAGCGGCGTGGCCCTGGACCGGTTGACGCCGCCGGCTCAGCCCGAGACGCCGAGGTTCGAGCGGGACAAGGTCTACATTGCGATGACCATGTCCGACGGCGACAACCTGAACACCCTCTACGACTACTTCAGGCCCTACTTCGAGCACGAGGCGCACGGGCGATTCCCGATGGGATGGGGCGTGGGGCCTGCGATCCTGGACCTGATGCCGGCCGTGGCGCAATGGTACTACGAGAAGGCCAGGCCGGGCGACGAGTTCCTGGCCGACGTGTCGGGGATTGCCTACGTGTTCCCGCAGACCTATGCCGGACGCTACCGCGAGCGGTGGAGGGTGCTCGACGGGTTCCTGGAGTGGACGGGGCGGTACATGGAGCGGATGGGAATGGAGACAGCGCGGCCGCATGGGGGCGACGATGACCGGATGGGGCGCTACGCGCGGGCCATCCCGTTCATGCACTCGATCTTCGCGGACTACGCCTACCGCGGCCTGGGTTACGACAGGAGCGTCTACTCGCTGCCGGACGGGATGCCGGTGTTCCACGCGCTAACGGACTGGGGGGCCGGGCCGGAGGGGCTGCTCAAGCAGATTCGGGAGCGGGTGGGCGACCACCGGCCGGCCTTCGTGAACGCCTTCCTGCACAACTGGACCTACCGGATGGAGCACCTGGCGCAGGCAGTGGAGGGGCGAGACGCGGACATGATGTTCGTGACGCCGAGGCAGTTGGCGGAGCTGTACCGCGAGGCGACGGGGGCCCAGGCGCCGAGGTAGGTGCAGCGGTCGGTGGTGGCAGTGGCGGTGTCCCCGTCCCGGACGCGGAGATCGCGCGAGCCATGGGGTTTGCGGGCGGAGTCGGCGGGTGCGGCCCCTCCGCGGCAAGCATTCTGTAGGCGCGGGCCTTGGTTGCGGCAGCCTCGCGGCGCTGGTATATTGGCGCGGAGTTGTGACCGCGGCGATACCCCCGCCCCCTCACACCCAATCCACAAGATAGCGAGTGATCTTCAATGCCGGACATCCGCAAGCGTAGACTCGGCCGCACAGGGCTGATGGTCCCCGAGATAGGCCTCGGGGGCATCCCGGTGATGCGGGTCGAGGACAAAGAAGAGGCCGCGCGACTGGTGAGCTATGCCATAGACCAGGGGATCACGTACCTGGACACGGCGCGGGCCTATGCGGACAGCGAGGAGAAGTTCGGGCTGGTGATGAAGGAGCGACGTGACGAGGTGTTCCTGGCCACCAAGACGCATGCCTATGACTACGATACGGCGTGGGAGTACCTGGAGACGAGCCTGAGCGAGCTGCAGACCGACCACCTGGACCTGTGGCAGATGCACGACGTCTCGGCGGAGGAGCGGTGGGAGCAGATTTGGGCGCCGGACGGGGGGATGAAGGCGGCGTATGAGGCGCGAGACCAGGGGCTGGTGCGGTACATCGGGGTGACGGGGCACAACGACGGGCTGCTGGTGCGGGCGATGGAGACGGGCGAATTCGACGTGATCCTGTGCGTGTACAACCTCGGGATTCACAGCGCGGGCGAGCAGGTGATCCCGGTGGCCCAGCAGCGGGACGTGGGCGTGGCGGTGATGAAACCGCTGTCGGGCGGATTGTTCTTCCGACGCGAGGAGGCCTACGTAGACCCGGCGAAGGCCTGGCACTTCGTGCTGATGAACGAGGGCATCAGCGTGGCGCTGGCGGGCTTCCAGAACGAGCGCGACATCGTCCAGGCAGTGCAGGCGTCGGCGAGCTTCGAGCCGCTGGGGGACGAGGAGATCGCGGAGCTGGTGGAGAAGGCGCGATTCTTCGGGGAGAACGTATGCCGCGATTGTGGGTATTGTAAGGAAGAGTGCCCTGCCGGGATAGACCTGCCGACGATCATGCAGATGTTCGACGAGGCGCGAGTGTTCAGCTACGAGTGGCCCAGGTTCCGGCGGCTGTACGCGGAGATGGACCCGAAGGCCGATGCGTGCACGGACTGCGGCCGCTGCGAAGAGAAGTGTCCTTTCGATCTGAAGATCCGCGAGCGGTTGAAGTGGGTGGATCAGCGGTTCAACCAGCCGGTGTGAGCCGCACTCCCGGGGAGGGAGGCGACGGAACAATCCGGCTGCCGGGACGTCAGAAAGTCGTGGGCCGCCTGGCGGCCGCGGGCCCGCCACGCGAGGGCGTGGGTCGCGGGTGTGAGTGCAGCCGTCCGCAGGTACTCCGGTGACGGGCGCGGTAATTGTCCGGTCTCAGCGGAGCTTTCAGCCGACAGCCTTTCGTGAGGGCAAACCCAAGGGGTGATCTCGTGGTAAAGGCAGCGCCGGTTATAGCCGTTGTGGTCCTGCTGGTGCCCGCAGTGGTGTTCGGGGCCCAGACGCTCAAGGTCTGGGATTTCGAGCAGGGGATGGGAGAGTGGCAGAGCATGGACTCGTCGGCCGAGGTGACGCTGGCCGTGGGAGCGGGAGTGGCGGCCGAGGGGAGTGGTGCGCTGGTGCTCAGCTACCCGCGCGCGGCGACCGCGCAGGACCTGGGTACGCGAGGGATGCCCGGGTCGCTGATGGCCAGCATGGGAGGGCCGCTGCCGGGGCAGGTGGGATGCCTGGAGTTCTCGGCCAAGGCGACGGGGCTGACACCGCTGGTGGTCGGGGTAGGTGAGGAAGACGGGTCGCGGTATGAGGCGATGGTGACGATCACGCCCGGGACCTGGCAGACGGTCAAGGTGTACCTGGCGGACATGCGCCCGTCGGAGAACAGCGAGGACGAGAACGGAGCGCTGGACCCGGGGCAGGTGGCGAACCTGGCCTTCGTGGACGCGTCCGTGTTCCTGGCTCTGCTATCCGGGCAGGACCTGGGCGCCCCGATCACGCTGCCCAAGCCGCCCACGGGCCGGAACGAGCTGTTCCTGGACAACGTGAAGCTGACGGACGAGGTGCGCGAGGGGGACTACGGGCCGCTGCAGGACGGGGCGAGCCCGCTGCTGCGAGCCATGCCCATCTTCGGCGCCGACGCCGTGATCGAGCAGGAGGCGGAGGGGCTGGACGGGGGGCCGTGCTGGCACTTCCGCACCCAGCTCCAGGACAAGGAAGTCGTCGCGGCGATGTGGCCGGCGCCGCCGGGGTACTTCACCGACGCCATCGGCGTGGACGTGCAGCTGAGGTGCGAGGAAGCCGTGACGATGATCCTGCAGGTGAAGGAGGCGGACGGGTCGGAGTATGACCTGGCCGTGCCCGTCGAGGCGGGCACCACGCTGAACGAGAAGCCTCTGTGGAGCGACTTCCACCTGTCCGACAACTCGGTGGACGAGAACGGGCAGCTGGACCGGGACCAGATCGTGCACGTGCTGCTGGGCGACGCGACGGGATTCGTGGGCGGCGGAGCGCACACGCTGGACCTGCGGCTGGGGCGTCTGGGCGCGGCGCGGTGAGCTGAGGAAGGGGCGGCGGCGGGACGACGCAACGTCACGCATAGTGGCGGAAACCGCCGGATAGCTGGTGAACCCGTTTCACCCTGGGCGGGTCATGGGCGGGCGCGGAGCGAGGGCCTGAAGGCGACGATTCGGCGCGCGGGGGCGCGCGAGGGATGGGCGGTGGGAGGTCTATTGTCGCTGCGGGGGGTCGTCGGGTAGGCCGTCGAAGCTGTAAACGTCGGAGACCTCTATCACCTCGCCCAAGCGGGCCCAGCTTGGGGCGCCTGGGAGCTCGCTGAACATCGCCCGCGACTCGGCGGCGCGGTCTATCAGCTCGGCGGCGTCCCCCAGCTTCTCCCAGCCGATCCGGTCTATCCTCCCCGCAGAGAGGTAGCAGCCGTTGACGGTGACGGTGGCCTTGACGGCCTCGCGCGCGGGGGCGTAGAGGCGGCGCTCCTCGCCGCGGATACAAGCCGCCATGTTGCGGTGAGTGTCGTCGCCGTGGGGCTCGGCATCGAGGACCAGCTCCGAGCCGTCGGCGAGGATCACGCGGGCGGAGGCGCCGCTCCAGGTGGCCTCGCCCTTCTCGCCGATCAGGCGGACCGTCGTGGGGTAGTCGGCGTCGCAGCAGGTCGTGGCGTAGACCGTGAGCACCGCCTCGTCGAGCTGGGCGCGGAAGCAGGCCAGGTCCTCGGTCTCGATGTCGTGGACGGAGTATAGCTCGGCCTGGACGCGCTCGGGCATGGCGTACTCGGGGCGGCGGGCGGCGAACTGGAGGGCCGAGTTGATGGTGTGGATGGCCTGGTTCATCAGGACGCCGTCCCAGACGGGCATCCTCTCGACGTAGCGGCGGCCCGCCCACTCGTTGCGCGTGTAGTACTCGTCGGTGCGGTACCACTTCATGACGGCCACGACCTCCTGGAGGCGGCCCAGGCCGTCGTTCACGATGAACTGTTTGAGCTGGGTCGAGGAGCCGAGGGATGTGGACTGGAAGTGCACGCCGACGAGCCGGTCGGCTTCGCGCTGGGCCTCGAGGAGGGCCAGGGCCTCCTGGATGGTCACCGTGGCCGGCTTTTCGACGAAGACGTGCAGGCCGCGCTCGAGGGCGGCCAGGGCGTAGGGGGCGTGCCAATTGTGGGGCGCGGCGATGACGACAAGCTCGAGATCGGGGTGGGTATCGAGCATCTCCCAGTAGTCGCCGTAGACGGGGACGCCCCACTCGCGGGTCTCCTCGACGGCCGCGGTATGGCGGTCGAGGTAGCGGTCCATCGTGCAGACGAGGTCGAAGAGATCGGACTCGTGGAGGTGGCTGCGGTGGCTGCCCCCCATGCCGGCGATCCCGACGAGGGCCGAGCGGATCGGGTCCATCGGCGCGTGTGCCTCCTTGGGTGTCGAAGCGGGCCGGCAGGAGAAAGTGCGCCGCTGCCGTGGGCACCAGGCAGGGGCCCGGGACCCGGCGGCGAAACACCCTCTTGCGGCGAGGGAGCCATTCCCTGCTCCCGGCCGGGGTCCTGCGTGGGGCCGGCGTCGGTGGCTGCTGTCCAGGCGGGTAGGACTGCCCGGCAGGCCGTTGGAACGAAATCTCGCGCCCGGGGCGAAGGGTGGGTTGATGATGTCCAAGCTCGCGATTCACGGCGGAGAGAAGGCGGTTACGCTGCCGGGGCCCTCGTGGCCGCAGCTGTCGGACGAGGACGTCGAGGCCGGCAAGCAGGCTCTGGAAGCGGCCAGGACCGACGCGACGTATCTGTGTGCCGCGGGGGGCGGCGGGCCGATGGCGGTGTTCGAGGAGCACTTCCTGGCCTACCAGGGGGCGGAGCACGGCTTCGCGCTCTTGTGTCTTCCCTACGATAAACTGGACAGGGC
>CAZSOQ010000308.1:0-5328 GCA_964608495.1 uncultured Armatimonadia bacterium
CCGGCGGCAGACCCCGCCGTCCCGGCGGCAGACCGCGCCGTCCCGGCGGCAGACCGCGCCGTCCCGGCGGCAGACCCCGCCGTCCCGGCGGCAGACCCCGCCGTCCCGGCGGCTTCGAGCTGCGCGTCCAGGGCCGCTCGGCCCAGCACCAGGAAGTCCAGCGGCACCGCCGAGGCCCTGTCCACCACCGTCTCGGCATCCAGGTGCAGCAGCTCCTCGGCGCAGGCGGGGTAGACGTGGGCCAGATAGCACAGGGGAACCACCCGCCGCGGCCCGACCATCAACACCCGGTCGGCCGTGAACCGCACGTGGCTGTCGCCGCCCAGCCCCGCGGTCTGGATCTCGGCCGCGGCCACGCTCGTCTGCCAGCCGCTGACCCTGGCGCCCTCCTCGCTGATCCGCACCATCCCCTCCTCGACCGCCGCCGTGTCGGTGGTCGTGCCGCCCATGTCCATGATCAGGGCGTTAGTCTCGTCCGTGACCGCGCCGGACCGGCGACTGAGGTAACGGGCACCGGCCACGCTGGCCGCCGGCCCCGACAGCACCGTCTCCACCGGCCGCTCCAGGGCCACCTCCCGGGAAATCAGCGACCCGTCGCCCTTGACGATCATCAGCGGCGCCGTGATGCCGTGCCTGCGCAGCACCTCCCCCGCCGCGTCTATCAGCGAGCGGATCAGGGGCATCAGCCGCGCGTTCAGGATCGCGGTGTTGGCGCGGTTCACGAAGTTCAGCCGCGTAGACAGCTCGTGGCCGCAGACCACCGGCAGGTCGCACAGGTCGGCGATCACCTCGCGCACCGCCAGTTCGTGCGCCGGATTCCGCACGCTGCCGTAGCCCGACACCGCGAAGGCCTCGATTCCGGCCCCGAGCAGCTCGCGCACCGCGCGGTCCGCCTTCGCCCGGCTCAGGGGCCGGCGCTCCGTGCCGCCTATGTCCATTCTGGCCGATAGCACCCGCTGGGGCTGCCAGCGAATCTGCGGCGCCGGCCGTCCGTCCACCGTCATCAGCACCGCGCCGATCAGCCCGCCCTTGCCCTCCGCGATGGCATTGGTCGCCAGCGTCGTGGACAGGGCCACCATCCTGATCCGCGCGGGGTCCCCGACCGCCAGCCGCTCCAGCGCCTCCTCGATCCCCACCAGCAGGTCGTAGTGCGTCGTCTGGGCCTTGGCCTTGGCCATGACCTCGCCGGTGCCCAGGTCCACCAGCACGCAGTCGGTGAAGGTGCCGCCCGAGTCCAGGCCCAGGCCGAGCGTGCCGGGCACGAAGCCCGCCCCTTCGGCGGCCGTCGCCCCGGTCCCGGCCTCGCTCGAATCCCTCGTCACGCCCACGGAGGGATCGCCGACGTCCCCGCCGCCTCGCTGCAGGGCGCCCAGCACCTGCTCGTCACCCGTCGCCACCGACCGCTCGCCGGGCTGCAGCACCAGGATGTCCGGGCGGTCCCAGTCGCCGTCCAGCAGCGCCTCCAGCAGCTCCATGTGGCCCTCCAGCACCTCGAAGACCCAGCCGAACTCCGCGGCCATGTCCCGCGCGTAGGCCGCATAGGTCTCGCGGTCGCCCAGGCCGGTGTCAAGGAAGGCCGCCCGCGTGTAGTTGCGCCGCCAGCTATCGTAGAACTCCACGATCGCCCGCGCGTTGTCCTCACCGTACTTGGCCGCCCACTCGCGGTAGCGCGGGGCGTCCTCGAGGGCGGTACGGGCCCGCCGGGCCGTGTCCTCCTCCGACGCCGCGCCTTCGCCGCGCGGCTGCCCGGCCGGCGCGCCGCCGCGGGGCGCCATCTTCTTCTCGTACCACCCCGCCGTGATGTAGAAGGTCCCGGGATGCCGGCTGAACTGCCGGCGGTACTCCTCGGACGAGCCCAGGAACAGTGTCAGGCAGTCGTGGACGCGGGGGATCACCACCGGCACGTCCCGGGCCACCAAGCCCGTGGTGCCGCGCCCGCACAGGCCGTACAGCAGCACCACGGCGTCATAACCCTCGGCCGCGTCTATCGCCTCCTGCGCGGTGGCGCGCAGCTCCCGCGGGCGCTCGTGCAGGCCCGCGTCCAGAACGGTCGCATCTATCTCGTGCGGCGATCGCGACGCCAGAGCCCGTAGCTCGGGCTCGAAGACGCCGCAGGCCAATACCTTCAGTCTCATTGGTCCGTCATGCTCCAGCTTGTGGGCTGCGCGGCGCTCGCGCGAGCCCCGGGCCCCCCGGCGAGCGTCTCTTCCGGCTGCTTGGGTGCTGCGAGAAGTTACCAGCCCTCCGCGGGTGGGTCAAGCCTGTTCCCTACCGCGGCCCCTGGCGGCCCGGTGCCCTTTGCGTTACCATGTTGCATATACGACCCAAGGGGGAGAAGAGCGCCATGGAGCGACGTGACTTCGTCAGACTCGGGGTCTCGGCCCTGGCGGGCGGGATCCTCGCCGGCCACGTCGGGGCCGACGCGGTTCCCGTGTCACCTCTGTCCACCCGTCCGCTGGGGCGCACCGGCCAGGACAGCTCGGTCGTCGCTCTCGGCGGCATCGTCGTCCGGGACGAGAGCCAGGAACACGCCAACCGCATCGTGGACCAGGCCCTGCGGCAGGGCGTCAACCACGTGGACGTCGCGCCCAGCTATGGCGACGCGGAACTCAAGCTCGGCGAGGCCCTACGCGGCCGGCGCGACCGCGTGTTCCTCGCGTGCAAGACCGCCCAGCGCACCCGCGCCGGTGCCGAGCGCGAGATGCAGGCCTCCTTCGAGCGTCTGCAGACCGACCACTTCGACCTGTACCAGTTCCACGGCCTGGACAAGCGCGAGGACCTGGAGACGGTCCTGGGTCCCGACGGCGCCCTGCAGGCCGTCCTCGCCGCCCGCGAGAAGGGCCTGGTGCGGCACATCGGCATGACCGGCCATAACCCGGACAACTTCCTCGAAGCCCTCCGGCGCTTCCCTCTCGACACCTGCATGTTCCCGATCAACTTCGCCATCCAACTCCACAGCGACTACGGCAAGCGGCTGATGGACGAGCTGGTGGCCCGCGAGATCGGCATCATCGCCATCAAGCCCATCGCCGCCGAGGGCTGGGCCGAGGGCGAGCACCGCCGCTGGCACAAGTGCTGGTACCGGCCCCTGGACGACCCGCGGCAGATCGAGCTGGCCGTGCGGTGGGTGCTGTCCCTTCCGGTCACGACCATCGTGCCGTCGGGCCATCCGCAGCTCTTCCGCCGGGCCCTGGCGGCCGCGCGCCGAGCCGAACCCCTGAGGCCCGAGGAACTGGCCGATCTCAACGCCCTCGCGCAGGGCCTGACACCCGTGTTCGGCACGGCCTGACGCAGTGCGCGGCCGGCCTCCTGCATCACCGGCCTGGCGCGCGGGACGGGCAGTGCACGGAGCGCGCCCAACCTTCCCTTGTCGGCCCTCGACCCAGGGTTTCCACAAACACCCCGAAGGCTTTGCGGGCAGTTTGGTGCGGCACCTTGTGCCCGCGCCACCCGCGCCGCCGCACGACCATCCCTGGAGCTTGGCTTCCGCCGGGCGCGCGAGTATAATACTCACGCCGATTTGCACGAGTATAGTAACCGCAGTACTCATACCCGCGGGGGCCATGCCTGCGGCCCGGTCGGCCGACCTGTCTTCCCGGCCCACCCGCCGCGCCCGGATCGGCCCCGCAGATGGAGCAGCCGATGACCCACGTACTCACCGTCGCGAATCAGAAGGGCGGCACCGGCAAGACCACCACCACCGTCAACCTCTCCGTCTGCCTGGCCGAAGCCGGACTGCGCGTCCTCGTCGTTGACTCCGACCCCCAGGCCAACACCACCCTCTGCCTCGGCTTGGACTACCTCAGCCTCGAGCTGTCGCTGTACGACGTGCTCATCGAGGACGTCCCGCTCGCCGAGGTCCTCTCCCCCACTCCCCACGGCGTGACCCTCGCGCCCGCGACCCTCACCCTGGCCACGGCCGAGATGCTGCTCTTCGCGGTCATGAGCCGCGAGCACGTCCTGGCGGAGGCGCTGGGGAGGCTGCGGGCCGAGGCGGGCGACAGCTATGACCTGATCGTCGTGGATTCGCCGCCGAGCCTGGGCCTGCTGGCCATCAACGGCATGGTCGCGGCCGACTGGCTCCTGGCGCCCGTGCCCACGGAGGCCCTCGCGCTGGAGGGCGTGGGCCAGCTCCTGCAGTCCGTCGAGGTGGTACAGCGCAAGCTCAACCCGAGCCTGCAGGTGCTGGGGCTGCTCGCGACGCGCTTCGATCCGCGCGAGCGGCTGGCCCACGAGGCCCTGGAGCGCCTGCGCAACGACTACAGGCAGCCGGTCTTCCAGACGGTCATTCGCAAGAACGTGCGGCTGGCGGAAGCGCCGGCCTTCGGGCTACCGATCACGGCCTACGCGCCCGATTCGCGGGGCGCGGAGGACTACCGCGCGCTGGCGCGGGAGGTGGCGGGGAAGCTGGGGCTGCCCTACCGCGACCCAGGCCGGCTCTGATGCCGGCGCTTCCGTGGCGGGGCCCGCACCGCCCTTGTCAGTCTTTGACGGACGCGCCGCATCAGGAAAGCGATGCCCTTTGTAGCCGCAGCCTTTAGCCTGCGGGGGTGGAGGGTGCTCGTCCGCACAGGCCGGTGTCTTGCTTGCCGTGCCAGGGTCGCGCGGGGGTGGTCCGGCTGTAGTGATCACCACACCGCCACCACCGCGGGCTAAAGCCCGCGCCTACGATCGTCGGACGTCTCGATGCCGGCCAAGGTCCGCTCAATGCGGGGCCGCTGGCCGGTAGTAGCCGCAGGCTTTAGCCTGCGGAGGTGGACGGTGCTGGTCCGCCTAGGCCGGGGTCCTCCCCGGCCTGCGGAGGTAGCACCGCGCTGGTCTCGGTTCGGCGGCCGTGGTACGCCTGCGGCACGACGGAGAGGCTCTTCCCTCTCCCCTATCGAGCAGGTTACGCAGCACAACCCTGGAGTGAGCACCGATGCCAAAGAGGAAGGGTATTCCGCCGGCGCGTTCGGCGAGGGCACTGCACCCGGTGGAGGCTTTGGTCGGGGGTCTTGAGGCCGAGGAGATCGAGGGTAAGGAGCTGGAGGAGGAGCTGGCGGAGTCGGCGGAGAGCGAGGATCTAACGAGTAGCGCGAGTACGGCACCCACCACAGCCCCACCGAGCCCCACGAGTACGCTACTCGCGACGGAACCCGGCGCCGCCTCCCCCACGTCCGCCCCTGCGGCGAGTAGCGAGACTATCGAGAGTGCCGATGTTATGGCGAGTACGGACGCTACTGAGAGTACCGCGCTCCCGACGCCCCCAACGAGTACCACACCCACCACGAGCCCTCCTCCTGGCGCGAGTAGTCAACTCGCCGCGAGGGCTACACTCTCCGCGAGTAC
>CAZSOQ010000309.1:0-5312 GCA_964608495.1 uncultured Armatimonadia bacterium
GGGCCCCTGGTGTTGGCGCGATTCCACGATGCGCGCGGCCAGCACGGGCCCGATGCCGGGAAGCCCCTGCAGCTCCTCCACCGTCGCTGTGTTGACGTTGATCCTGCGCGCCGGGGCAGGCGATCCGGGCGCGGCGGCGCTGCCGCCGGGCGACTGTCCGGCCGGGGACGCTTCCTTGCGGCCGGTGTGCGGGCGGACGTCGAGGGCCCGCACCTGGGTGCGATCAACGGCCGGCGGGGGTGTGAAGTCCGGCGGACGGGGCCTCGTGGGGACGTAGACCTGGTCACCGTCGTGCAGCCTGGCGGCCAGGTTGACCTGTGACGAGTCGGCGTCGCCGCTGAGGCCGCCGGCCCGCTCGATCAGGACGCCGGCGCGCGTGCCGTCGAATACCCAGTACAGGCCGGGCCGGGCGACGGCGCCGGAGACCTGGACGAGGACGTAGCGCGGCTGGTTCGGGGCGGGACGGAAGACGACCTGGTCGGGAAGGGCCGGGGTGAGCGCGCGGCTGGTCAAGGCGAAGAGGCTGGCGGCCACTATCGCCACGAGAAGGCCGATCAACACTCGCCGCTGCAAGGGACTGAGAGCCATGGGCGTGTCACCGGCGGGCCGAGCGGCCCCCGCCGCGGGGGAGACGCCTCGCTCCGGTCCAGGCCGGCAAGGGGCGCGCACGGCGCCCCCACGAGGGCTATCAGGTTCCCCCACCACCGCCGCTCGCCCCACCGCTCACGGCGAACATGATGAGAACCACGACCAGACCCAGCCCGACGACGCCCAAGACGGCCCAGGACCTTTGGACCGCCCGGAACTCGGCGAGGCTGGAGAAGGAGCGGCTCTGCCAGGCCCGGACGGCGCCGTGGCGCGCCATCGTGATGCGAAGGGCGATCCAGAAGCCGAGGAGGATTGGGAAGGTGATGTAGATGACGGCCGGTGCCACCAGCGCGGAGGAGCTGAAGAGGACATCGCAGACGATCTGAAGCAGCACCGGCACGGCGACGGCGGCGATCGGGAGCAGAAGGTCGAGAGCGGCCCAGACGGCTAGACCGTGGGCCCAGGCCCAGGCGGCGCCCCAGAGGAAGGCGGGAAGGTGGAAGCGCGTGGCCGCTATCTCGGCGGGCACGGCGCCACCGAGGCCGGACGTGTTGGCCAGGACGTCCCCGGAGGGACTCGCGGGCAGACCCCAGGCCTGTGTAGGCTGCACCAGTACCATCTCCCGGTGCCCACCGGCGGTCGGCGCCGAGCGGGCCTCTGGGACTCCGCGTTACGGGCGAGTCTTCGTCGCCGCAGTGAGAAGCTCCTGCCCCAGGTTGGCGAGCAGGTCAGCCTTTTCGACGCCCTGGCGCCACCGCGGCGGGATGCCGGCCGCGCCGACCCGGGCGCCGGCCACGGCCCCGGCGATGCACGCTATCGAGTCCCTATCGGCCGCCAGGGGCGAGTTGGCCGCCAGCAGCACAACCCGGCTGAAGTCCTCCGGCGCCTGCAGGAAGCACCAGAGAGCCGCTCCTACCGCCTCCTCGGCCACCCAGCCGACCTGCCGGGACCCCTGGGTGATGTGCAGGTAGGCCTCTCGCTGATTCTGATCCACGACGGACGCGGTTCGTTCGATGCAGTCGGCAAACTCCCGGCTGATAGGGCCTGTCGTCGCCGCCAAGCGGGCCGGGTACTCGCCGGGGTCCACACCCTGGGCGGCCAGCCATACCAGATAGGCGGTGGCCACGCCGCCGGCCTCGGCGACGGCGTGGGCGTGGGTACACAGGGCCTGCGCCCGTCCCACCTCGACCAGGCGCGGTTCATCGGACAGGTAGTACAGGCCCACGGGAGCCGAGCGCATGGCGGCCCCGCAGCCTTTGCTGCCCGGCACGCCGCTCTGGCGCCAGGGCAGGCCGCGGGCCAGGTTATGACAGCCGGCGAGGCAGGTGTTACCTGGGGCGCGGTTGTTCTCGGGGCTGCGGGCCCAGGCGACGAACTCTTCGGCCACGGCCCGCATGAGGCCGTCGAGGTCGGCATCACCCGCGCGCAGCAGGGCCCGGGCCAGCGCGATGGTCATCTGCGTATCGTCGCTGAAGGTGCCCGGCGGGGCTGAGCCGAGGGGCCGGAAGTCGCGCACCGGCGAGGCGAGCAGGTCCTCCTCTGGGGCGAACTCGACCGGATAGCCGAGCGCGTCGCCCACGGCGAGGCCCAAGAGACAGCCCACATACCTGTCCGCCAGGTCGCCAGCGGCCACGATTATCACCCACCCGTGTCAGTGTCGGGACACGGGTAGCCGCCTATCCGGCCCCGAGTCGTTCTCCGCCGTCGAGGGGGTGCCGCCCGCGAACAAGCCGCGAGAGTCCGGCCGCGGCAAAGGGCTTCACTCTCCCTCGGGATGGAGTCACGGCGCAGCGTATCATCCCACGACCAGGTTGACTAGTCTGCCGGGAACCTTGACGACCTTGCGCACCTGGCGGCCCTCCAGGTAGCGCCGGACGTTGGGCTGCTGCTGAGCCATCTCGACCACCCGGTCCATGTCGGTCCCGGCGGGCACCTCGATCTTGTCGCGCACCTTGCCGTTGACCTGCACGACGATGGTCACGGTCTCCTCCGCCGCCACGGCCTCGTCGTACGCCGGCCAGGACGCTTCCCACGTGGTGCCCTCGTGGCCCAGCCGCTCCCACAGCTCGTCGCTGATGTGCGGCGCGAAGGCTGACAGCAGCAGCACCAGCTTCTCCGCGGCCTCGCTGTATACCGCGCGGCCCGTCAGGTCGTCGTTCCCCAGAGCCTCGGCGAAGGGCACCAGCTCGTTGGTCAGCTCCATCAGGGCACTGACCGCGGTGTTCAGGTGCATCGTGTCTATGCCCTCGGTGACCTGGCGCACCGTCTGGTGCGTCTTGCGGCGCAGCGATCTGTGGGCCTCGCCCAGCTCCTCCTGGGCCAGCAGATGGTCGCGCCAGTCGGCGATGAACAGGTCGCGCCGTCCGGCCGACCGCCACACGCGGTTGAGGAACCGGAACACGCCCTCGACGCCCTTGTCCGACCACTCGGCGTCCTGGTCCGGCGGCCCGACGAAGAGGATGAAGACGCGGCCCGTGTCCGCCCCATAGCGGTCGCTGATGGCCTCCGGCGTGACCACGTTCGGCAGCGACTTGCTCATCTTCGCGCCGTCCTTGTAGATCATCCCCTGCGTGAACAGCTCCGTGAAGGGCTCCGAGAAGCTCACGTGCCCCAGGTCGTGCAGCACCTTCGTGATGAACCGCGCGTACAGCAGGTGCAGCGTGGCGTGCTCGATGCCGCCCACGTACTTGTCCACAGGCAGCCAGTAGCCGATGGCCTCGGGGTCGAAGGGGCCCTTGTCATAGTGGGGGCTGGGATAGCGCAGGTAGTACCAGGCGCTGTCCACGAAGGTCGCCAGCGTGTCCACCTCGCGCCTGGCAGGGCCGCCGCAGCTCGGGCAGGTCGTGTTCACCCACTCCTCGACGTTCTCCAGCGGCGACCGGCCGCCCGGCATGTAGTCGGCGACGTCGGGCAGGAGGACGGGCAGGTCCTCTTCGGGCACCGGCACGACCCCGCAGCTCTCGCAGTAGACGATGGGGATCGGCGTGCCCCAGAACCGCTGGCGGCTCACCAGCCAGTCGCGCACGCGGTAGTTGACGGCGCGGCTGCCCAGGTCCTGCTGCTCCAGGTGGTCGGCGATGCGCTCCTTGGCCTCGTCGTTGGGCAGGCCGTCGAACTGGGCGGAGTTCACCTGGACGCCCTCGCCTTCCCAGGCCTGGGTCATGGTGTCGGGCGACAGGCCCTCGCCGTGGGGCTGGATGACCACGGTTATCTCGAGTCCATGGGCCCTGGCGAACTCGAAGTCCCGCTGGTCGTGGGCGGGAACGGCCATGATCGCGCCCGTGCCGTACTCCATGAGCACGTAGTTGCCCACCCAGATCGGCACTCTGGCGCCCGTCAGGGGGTGAACTGCGTACGCGCCCGTGAAGATGCCGCGCTTCTCCGTCTCGGCGGACGTACGCTCGGCCAGGTCCTCGGCCATCGCCTCGCGGCAGAAGGCGCGCACGGCCTCGGCCTCGGGCCGGCCGGCGGTTAGCGTCTCGACCAGCGGGTGCTCGGGGGCCAGCACCATGTAGGTGATGCCGTAGATTGTGTCTATGCGGGTCGTGAAGACCTCCATGCCCTCGTCGTGACCCTCGACCCGCAGGGAGAACTGCACGCCCTCCGAGCGGCCGATCCAGTTGCGCTGCATGACGCGCACGCGGTCGGGCCACCGGTCGAGCAGGTCCAGGTCCTCCAGCAGGCGGTCGGCGTACTTGGTGATGGCGAAGAGCCACTGCTCCATGAGGCGCGGCTCGACCGTGCTGTTGCAGCGATTGCAGGAGCCGGCCACGACCTCCTCGTCCGCCAGCACGGTCTGGCACGAGGGGCACCAGTTGGCGAGGGCTTGGCCGCGATAGGCCAGGCCATGGCGGTAGAGCTGCAGGAAGAGCCACTGGTTCCAGCGGTAGTACTCGGGCTCGCAGGTCGAGATCTCCTTCGTCCAGTCGAAGGTGATGCCGATCTGGTCGAACTGGCGCTTCATCTTGGCGATGCAGGAGCGAGTCCACTCGCTGGGATGGATGCCGCGCTGGATGGCGGCGTTCTCGGCGGGCAGGCCGAAGGCATCCCAGCCCATGGGATGCAGGACGTTGTAGCCGCGCATGTGGAGGGAGCGGGAAACTACATCGCCGATGACGTAGTTGCGCATGTGGCCCATGTGCAGGTCGCCCGAGGGGTAGGGGAACATGTCGAGGTAGTAGAACTTGGGGCGGTCCTGGCTGGGCGCGACCTCGAAGAGGCGCCGCTCGCGCCAGATTCCCTGCCACTTGGGCTCGATGCTGCGGAAATCGTACCTGTCGGTGCTGTCGGACATGGTGCTCTCCTCCTCAGGCTCGGGCAGAGCCCGGCCCGCCGGCCTCGGACGGCCTACCAAAAAGCCCTCCGTCCCCAAAGAGACGAAGGGCAGAGCTGTCCTCCGCGGTACCACTCTTGTTGGCCGCCGAGCGGGCGGCCCGCTTGGTCCGGTGCGGCGCCCGAAGCTCGTGAGAGCGGGGCGCGATACCGACTCCCCTGTAACGGCGGGAGGTCCGTCGCCACCTACTCGGCCCCGGGGGGCCTTTCAGCACGCGGCTCAGGGGCGAGTTCGGCAGGCCGGGATACCCGCCTCCCAGCCGTGGGCGGGCTCTCTGGAATCGCCGGTAACCTAACCGCCTACTACTCCCCGTCGAAGCCTTTGCGTCGCAGGTTGTGAGAAGTGAGTATACGACAGCCTCGGAGCCAGGTCAACTAGGACGGCGGAGCAG
>CAZSOQ010000310.1:0-5309 GCA_964608495.1 uncultured Armatimonadia bacterium
GTTACACTACTACGCTGCGCAGTACTGCTTTTCCGGCGCTTTCTGCGCAGCCTCGAGCGGCGGCCCTTAAGGGCGGGTGAGCGGGGGGATCACGGCCAGGGGAAGGACGGGGCAGGCACGCGCCAGATCCCGCCGATGGTCGCCCACAGGACAGCCTGCGAGAACTCCCCGAGGATTAGCCCCAGGAAGAAGGGGCGCAGATAGCTGTAGATGCGCCAGCCCCCGTACTTCATGATGGCCGTCTTCACCAGCCAGGCCACGAGGATCGGAAACCAGAAGACGATCATGCTCCATGACCCCGACAGCGCGAACCCCAGCGGGTAGAAGGGCCACCAGGTATGGATCATCCGCATGTAGGCAAGGAACAGGGTGATCAGGACGCCGGACACGAAGAAGAAGGGAAGCCGGGCGTCATAGACGTCGGGCTGCACGAGCGGGCCCTGGAAGTGCTGGAAGAACTGGCGCGCGAAGCTCGAGCCGTACATGTACATGCTGACGGCGCCGAGGTGGTAGTAGAAGTACATGCTCACGGCCCCGCCGACGCCGATCGCCACTAACAGTGCCAGTCCCGCGGTCAGGAGCAGGTGACGACGGTCGAAGTCCAGGACGTCGGACATCTTCAGGCCGTCGAGAAAGGTGCTCACCAGATTGCCTCGCAGGTCGCGGGTGAAGGCCGAGTCGGCCATGGCCAGGGCGGTGAGGGTGGGCGCGGGGACGGCCGACTGGGTCGTGACCAGGCGCACCAGGTCCATGGGGCGGAAGCTCGTCTCCGTCATGAGCATGCCCGCTTCGGAGACGGAGCGGGCCATGATGAGCACGACGACGAAGAGGAAGACGAGCACCTCAACGATGGCGATGGCCGGGGTCATGCCGAGCCTGATGAACCAGGCGATGGCGACGATGGCGGAGATTCCGAGAACGACGAAGGCGGTGCGGGGAGGCATCATCTCAGGCGCCTCGCCCTGGGATTCGCCGCGGGCGGCTCGCGCCCAGGCGCTCCTGAGGTCGGGGAGAGCCGAGCGGATGAGGTAGGCGGCGAGGACGAGGTAGGCCCCGGCCACCTGGTACCCGTTCCAGATGCTGGTCGGGTACATGGGCATGGCCTCGTAGGAGGCGCCGAAGGTGGAGAAGACGATGTTCTCGAAGCGGACAAACATGTAGAAGAACCATAGGGAGAAGAGGAGCTGGGTGGGAAGGAAGTAAGCGAAGCCGACCGCGGCCAGGGAGAAGTAGGCGGTGGAGATGCCGGCGTCGGCCCAGGGCCGGCCCATGGGGGCCAGGGCAGGGGCGATGGGATACTCCATCTTGATGATCGGGATGCCCGGGTGCAGGCCGTGCAGGCCGTTGAAGCCGAAGATGAGGGTGGGGATGGCGAAGCCTATCCAGGTGAGCTTGTTGCGGAAGAAGCGGCCGCCGGTTTCCAGGTCGCGGGCCAGCTCGATGGGCAACTGAACGAGGGGGAAGGTCAGTTTCTCGTTGTCCACCCACTGGCGCCTGAGCAGGGAGGCCAGGGCGAGATAGGCGAGCATGAGGGCCGCGATGACTATCAGCCAGTTGGCCAGCGGGGCGATCCAGGGACGCCAGGGGAAAGACTGGCCCGGGCGCAGACCCTCGAAGAAGCCGCGGACGAGGGGCTGTTGGGCGGCACCGGCGGGGTCCCAGGGGATGGCCCACTGAGGGATGTGGCCGAAGAACAGCTCCTCCCAGTGGTTCGCGGGAGTGGCGTAGTAGTTGACGGCGATGAGGGCGGGGATCCAGCGCTCCAGCAGGCCGCGGGACACGCTGAGCGCCGTGATGAGGATCATCAGGTAGATGTAGGCGATCTCGTGGGGGCGAAGGGCCAGGCGGCGCCAGAGGCGGGAGAGGCCGAGGTTCACCAGGATGAGGAAGAGCAACATGCCGATGGCGGCGGGTGCGAACTGGCAGATGGCGATCTGGATGGTCTTGGTGACCAGCTCGGCCCAGCAGACGACGAAGCAGACAGCGACGGAGCCGAGGAGGCCGAGAAGGGCCGCACGGATCGTCAGCCCGTGGCGCGCAGATGGCCGTGCTTGCCGGTTCTGGCTCTGGGTGGTTGGACCTTCCGACATGGTGAAGGCTCGGCGGCTAGAGTGCCGATGCAATATACAGCCACAGGGGCGCGAGCGCAACGGCCGTGAGGTTCGTGGCCAGCCAGCAGGCGTTGGCGAGCTGCACGTCCAGCGACTTGGCCTGGGCCAGCACCAGGGACATGATCGCCGTGGGCGTTGCGCTCTCGATGAACATCACGGGTAGCAGATCGGGCCCGAGCAGGTGTAGACGGGCCACGTAGCCCAGGGCCAGGCCGAGGGCCGGGCTGACGAGGAACTTCAGGCCGTGCATCACCAGCGCCGGCCGCCAGTAGCTGACTACCTCGCGCAGGTGCATGGACAGCCCGATGGCGAACATGTAGGCGAAGGTGTTGGCCGGCACGAGCACGTCTATGACCGGCGGGGCGAAGCTGGGCCGCGGAAGGCCGCTGAAGAGCAGCAGCAGGCCGGTCAGGGTTCCCAGGATCGGGTTGCGGCTCTCAGGGCGCGAGAGGGTCTCCCGAAGCGCGGCCAGGCCGGACCGTCCGCCGCCGCCATAGCGCCCGCCCACCCAGAAGCCCAGGGTGTAGAAGGTGACCATGAAGCTGGAGGCGTAGAGGTAGCCCAGGCCGGCGCCGCGCTCGCCGAGCAGGGCATAGCACAGGAAGGCGCCGTAGGTGATGCCGACGTTCGAGAGCATCGTGGCGCCTGTGAAGGAGCCCAGGCGGCCGTCGCTGTAGCCCAGGAGCCGCCCGACGAGGTGACCGATCGGCCACATCAGGGCGATGAGGACGATCGCCAGCCCCGGCAGGAGGAAGTTGGCGGGCTCCTCGGTGCTCAGCCCCCACAGGGACAGGGCGATGGGGATCGGCTCGCCGACGATCAGGATGACGCGCGTGAGGCGTGGCGAGAGCTTCTCGGGGAGTCCGCGCTTGCGTGCCAGCCAGCCAATCAGCAGGCCCGACAGGATGACAGTCACCGTCTCGGCGGCGCGCAGGGGTAGGCTCATCGGTCTTGCCGGGGGGCGGGGATGTCGGGCGCAAAGCGCCTATTGGGCCGGCTGATCGCCCTGGGGCTGGCTGTCGGGCCCCCCAGCGGACTGGTCCGCACCGTCGTCCGAGGGCCCACCCTTGGGGGCATCACCGGGCTGGGCGCGGGGCTGCTGGTCCGAGGGTTGGTCCTCGCTCTTCGGTTGGTCCCTGGTCTGTTCAGCTTCTTCCGCTTCTTTCGCCGAGGGCTGGCCGGCATCGTCGGGCTTCGCGGCCGGCTGGTCGGCGCGGGCCGTGGCGTCTGGCGCCGTCGCCGGCTCGCCCTGCGCGCCCGCGCCGCCGGCAGCCTCACCCTTCCCCTCGCCCTCGGCGGCCTGCGCGCCGACCGTCAGAGTCAGAATTATGGCCGAAGACGCGGGAACCGTCACCTGCATCGAGGGGGATTGGGTCCGCGGCTGCGCTTCGCCGAGCACGGTCTTGACCTGGCCGAGCCCCTCCGGCACCGATAGGCCGGCGTCGCGCGGCTCCGCCGCGGGGTTCACCAGCAGCACTACCCTCGTCGCCTCCTTCGCCCACGCCGCCGCGACAAGGCCCTCGGCCTCGAACCGCACGTCGTCGGCGAAGGGCAGGTCACCGATCAGGTCGGTCAGCTTCGCCAGGTCGTCGTGGATGCCCCGGAAGCCGGGCCAGGTGGGGGTGGCCTGCAGGTCCCACCCGGTGGCGTGCAGGCAGTACCATCCCAGCAGGCGCGCTCCTCCCGCGAGGGCGGCGAAGGCCGCAAGCTTCAGCCTGGCCGGCTCGGCGGGCGGCTCGCCGGCCGTCCAGCCCACCGGCAGTATGGCGCCCGCGGGCTGCCACTGTTCCAGCTTGCCGGCCACCTCGCGCACACGACGGTACACCTCGACGGGGTCCAGCCCCACGGACGCGAGGTTGAGCACCAGCCCGTCGGAGAAGTGCCGCCATAGGTCCAGTTCGCTGGTGTCCGCGAGCACGACGAGCATCGGGTGCAGTCCGTCGGCCTTCTTCGCCCGCAGGTAGAGGTCGGGCGTGTCGCCGTCCAGGCGAAGCTCGGGCTCGTCCGCGATGATCCAGCCCGCCGCCCGCCGGTCTCCACTGGCCCCGGCGACGGCGTCAAGGAAGTCCTTGAAGGCTCGGTCGCGGTCCGGGTCGGCGGAGCTGAAGGGAGCGGGCATGAGCACCGGGAGCGAGTCGCGCGGCAGGCCGCGCAGGAACCTGACCGCCGCGTCGCGGTTGCCGGGCGCGAGCACCTCCAGGGCCGTGAAGCCCTGCTCGGCGATGGCGGGCATCTCGGCGGGATGAGCGTGCAGGATGACACTGAGGGCCACGCGTTTGCCGGCGATGTCCCACCACCCGCGCTCGGTAAGCATGCGCGGCCGGCGATTGTCCGGCGCTGTCCATACCTCCACCTGATCCCGTGCCTCGACCGAGGCGGTGCCCGCGGGGGCCGATGCGGGGGCGGCCTCGCCTTCGGCGGGGGCTGCCGGGGCCGCGGCGGCAGCCGCTGGCGCCCCGGCGGGAGCCGGCGTGGCCGCGCTCAGATCGAGCAGGATGCGGCCGGGCTTGCGCTCGGGAAGCTCGATGGACACCTGATTTCCCTCGCGCGTCAGGGGCAGGGGTTCGCCCTTGCCGATCCGGGCGGTCATCTCGCCCTCGGGCGCCGCGAGCAGGTTTAGCACGATCCTCTCGCCGCTCCCCTCGACCGTGCCGACACGCCTCGGCCCGGCCAGCAAGGGCGCCGGCTCGACCGAGGTGGCCACGTCATCCACCCACAGGCCCCCGGTGCCCACGAGCCTCACCGTCACCCGCAGCCTGTCGGCCACGGCCGGGGCCGGCACGCGGCCCTTCAGCTCCACCCATGTGCGGGGGTCGGTGAGGATGCGCTGCAGGTAGTAACGCCGGAGGACCGACCCGGCGGCGTCGAGCAGCTCCAGACGCACGACCAGGCGGGCCAGGTGCGCCAGGGTGGGCCGGGCGTGCAGGCTGACGGTCAGGATTGCGGCCTGGCCGGTGAGCTTGACGTCCTGGGTCACGAAGGGGTTCGTGCCGCTGCGCGCCGCCCAGAGCCTCAGGGCTCTCTTGCCGGAGTTGGCGGCGCTGTCGTCCACGCGGATGTCGTCTCCGCCGATGGGCTCACTGCGCCAGCCGCCGAGCCCCTTCTCGAAGCCGCCGTTCGTCACCTCGCCGGGCGGGGCGGGCTCGACGGGCTCCTCGGGCGCGGCGGGCGGCTTCGGCGGCGCCCGAGGAGCCCGTC
>CAZSOQ010000311.1:0-5290 GCA_964608495.1 uncultured Armatimonadia bacterium
AACCGAAGAAACTCAACTTCATCATGAGCCCCCTCATGGACGGCGGGCGCTACAGGGACGACGTGGGCCTGACGGCTGCGGCCTGCCGCGAGGCGCGGTGGTTCGAGGGTGGTGCGGGGGTCCTGATCGTGGCGGCGGCTGAGAAGCCCGGCGCGAGCGTCGAGGTGCGGGCGACACGAGGGCTCGACCGTGCCCGCGCGTACAGCCTCGACTGGCGAACCGGAGCCGCGTCTGATGCCTCTGTAACCCAGGTGGGCGAATCCGTGCGCGCGGAGAGCCTCGGCGAGGGCCTGAACCTGGTCGTCGTTCCCGCGCGCTGAGCCGGGCGCTCCCCCAGGAGGCCCGGCCCGGGACGCGCGCATCCACAGGGGGTGCGGGCAGTGCTGCGGGACCTCACGCGCGATGACTGGCTGGCGATTCTGGGCCTGCCCGAGGGGCGAGTGCCCCAGGCGCTCCTTCTGCGCGGCACGCGCAACCTGAAGACCCAGTACGAGCGCCATCGGGCGTACTTCGACGACGTGGTGGAGGTCGGGTCGCCCAACGGGATCCTGGAGGACGTGCTGGTCGGATCGGTGGGCGGGCTGCGTGTCGGCTATGCCTCCGTGTACGGCGCGCCCATGGCGTCCGAGGTCGTGCACGTCTTCGGTGTGATGGGAACATCGCTGGTGGTGCAGACGGGGTGCTGTGGGGCCCTCGCGGACGACCTGGGCCCGGGTGACCTGATCGTGGCCATCGAGGCCTACTGCGGCGAGGGCGCGTCCCAGTACTACCGGGAGACGGACGCGAAGATCGTGGGCGCCTCGCCCGCGGTGGTGCGGTCGCCGGCGGTCTCTGCCGTCAACGGCGGGCCGGTGCACTTCGGGCGAATCTACACCACCTGCGCGCTCTTCGCCGAGGGCAGGACGGAGGTGGAGGAATGGTTCGCGATGGGCTGCGTGGCGGCGGACATGGAGACCGCCGCGACCTTCGCCGTGGCCGAACACTTCGGCATGGACCGCGTCTCGATCCTCTTCGCCTTCGACAACCCGCGGCGCGCGGCCGACCTGGTGATGGAGGACGCCGAGAAGGACCAACTGCGCGCGGCCGGCAACGAGCGGATGATAGCGCTGGCCTTCGCCGTGATCAGGGAGTATTTTGCCACGGGAGCCGGATAGACTGGCCCGCGGGCGCCTGACACAAGTATGTCCGGGAAGCCTGGCGTGGTGACCGAGGGGGGACGACGATGCCACTGCCGCTGAGAACCGAGCGCCTGATACTGCGGGACTTCGAGGAAGCGGACTGGGAAGCCGTCCATATCTACGCGTGCGACCCCGAGGTCTTGCGCTACATGACCTGGGGCTCCAACTCCGAGGACGACACGAGGGCCTTCATCGCCCGCAAGCTCGAGGGCCAGCGCCAGGAGCCGCGGACGACCTATGACCTGGCGGTGGTGCTGGCGTCGGAAGCGCGCCTGATAGGCTCCTGCGGGCTGGTGGTATCGCGGCCCGAGACCGGGCAGGGGTGGATCGGGTACTGCTACCACCGGGACTACTGGGGACGGGGCTTCGCCACGGAGGCCGCGCGGGTGATCGTGGACTTCGGGTTCGAGGAGCTGGGCATGCACCGGATCTTCGCCACGTGCGATGTGGAGAACGTGGGGTCGGCGCGGGTCATGGAGAAGCTGGGCATGAGGCGCGAGGGGCACTTCCTGCAGAACGAGTGGGTGAGGGGCCGCTGGCGCGACACGTATCTGTACGCGATCCTGGTGGAGGAGTGGCGTGCCCGCGGAAGGAGGGGCGAAGGGGCCTGATTCGGCGGCCCCGGCGGTGATCATGCACCCGGAAGCTGAGAGGCTGTTTGCGCTGGATGAGGCGCTGCGAGCCGAGGCCGAGGACGTGCTTGCCGCGTCGGGCATTGGCGAGATTCTGGCCGAGCGAGGGTACGTGGCCGCCGGCAGCTACACCATGCACACCATGGCCTGGCGCGACCTGGACTTCGAGCGTCCCGAGGATGAGCCCGACTGGGGAAGCCACTTCGCCACGGCCAAGCGGATAGCGATGACGGGCTGGTGCTGGCGCGTGGTCTGCACCAACAACTACCGCGTGGCGCGCGCGGATCCGCACCTGTACATCGGGCTGCGTGCCACCGATCCCGCCTCCAGAGGGCGGATCGTGCCGGCCGAGAGCGTCTATTGGAAGATGGACCTGCTCAGCATGCCGTCGGCGGACCTCGCGACCCACGTTCCCCGGCGCGAGCGCTGGCGGTCGCTGATGACGGAGGAGAAGAGGGCGGCGATTCTGGCCATCAAGAACGTCGTCTGCCACGAGCCCGAGTACCGGCGGACGATCCACTCGGTACAGATCTACGACGCCGTGCTGGAGCACGGCGTCCGGGGCCTGGAGGACTTCAGGCGATGGCTGCGGGCGCCGTCGCCGCCGGAGGAGCCGAGGGACGATGCACCCCGAGGCTGAGAGGCTGTTCGCGCTGGAGGAGGCACTGCGGACCGAGGCCGAGCGCGTCCTGCGGGAGTCCGGCCTGGGAGACATGCTTGCGCGGGCGGGGTACGAGGCGGCAGGCAGCTACGCCCTGCGCACCATGACCTGGCGGCATCTGGACTTCCACCGGCCGGAGACCGTGCCCGACTGGGAGGGCCACTGGGAGCTGGGCGACAGGCTGGCAAGGTCGCCCTGGTGCTGGCGGATAGAGTGCCTGGACAACCATCGGATGGCGAACGGGCAACCGAGCCTGTACTGGGGCCTGCGGCTGGCCGATCCGGCCATCCCCGAGCTGGTCGAGCGGGAGGGCCCGGACGTCTGGAAGATTGACCTGCTGAGCATGTCGCCGGAGGACTTCAGGGCGGGTCGCGCGCGGCGCGAGCGATGGATGGCCGTTATGACCGAGGAGCGCCGGGCCGCGGTGCTGCTGATCAAGGACGCGGTGTGCCGCTTGCCTGAGTACCGTCGGGAACTGACGTCGGTGCATATCTACGAGGCCGTGCTGGAGCACGGGATCGGCGACCTGGAGGGCTTCCGGCGGTGGTGGTCGGCGACGCAGAGCGAAGAGGCCGGCCTGTAGGCCATCGCGTACTGAGCCCGCGGCGGCGGGGGAGTGGTGATTCGGCGGGGACACGGGGCGCGGCCCGTCGCGGAAGGTACCGGGATCATGCGTGACACAGTGCTGCTGGACCTGGGGGGCACACTGGCGGAGTACTACTCACGGGAGGAGTTCCCGGGGGTGCTGCGCCGGTGCATCACCTGCGTCTGCGAGCGGCTGGCCGCGCTGGGCATCGCGCAGACCACGGCGGAGGACGTGTGGCCGCGGGTCGCGCAGGAGAACCACGAGGGCAAGGACCTGCAGGTGCGCCCGCTCGAGGGACGGCTCGCCCGCATCTTCGAGCTCGACGGCGCCGCTATCGCCGAGGACGTCATGGCCGGCCTGTGCCGCGCCTTCCTGGGGCCGATTCTCGCGCTCGCGCGGGTGTACGATGACGCCGTGCCGGCCCTCCAGCAGGTGCGGGACCTCGGAGCCAGGACGGCCCTCGTGTCGAACACGCCCTGGGGCTCGCCCGGCGGTCTCTGGCGCGAGGAAGTAAGCCGCCTGGGCCTGCGGCCCTGTCTGGACGCCGACGTCTTCTGCACGGACGTGGGCTGGCGCAAGCCCGACCGACGGATCTTCGAGTTCGCGCTGCGCAGGATGGGTGCGGGGCCCGAGCAGTGCCTCTTCGTGGGCGACCATCCGGTGTGGGATGTGGAGGGCGCACGGGCTGTGGGGATCGAGGCGGTGCTGGTGACGCGCGAGGCGGCGGCGCCCGCCGGGGACGCCAAGGTCATCTCCAGCCTCGTCGCCCTGCCGCGCCTGCTGGAGAGCCTGTGAGCGCGAAGGGACGCAGCACGGCACGGCGGAGCGCCACGGCTGGGGCGCCCGCCGTCCCGGAGGCCTGACGAGTATGGCCGAGCGCATGGACTACGACGCGGAGGGGTTCGGCAGGACCTACCTTCGCGCCCGCGAGCTGCCCGCCGAGACGCTGGAGCTGTGGATAGACGCCGTGGCCGAGTGCGCGCCGATGCCGCGCGACCCGGTCATCCTGGACATCGGCTGCGGGACGGGCAGGTTCACGGCGCCGCTGGCCGAGCGGTTCGGCGGGCTCGTGCTGGGGCTGGACCCGTCGCAGGGCATGCTTGCCGAGGCGCCGGCGGCCGTGGCGAACGGGCGCGCCTGCTACGCCTGTGCCAGGGGCGAGGCGCTTCCCGTGCGCGACGGCGCGGCCCACCTGGCCTTTCTCTCGATGGTGTATCACCACTTCGAGGACCGGCCCCGGGCGCTGCGGGAGATCGCGCGCGTGCTGGCGCCCGCCGGCCGGGTCGTCGTCCGGAACGCGACGCGGGAGAACATCGTGTGCATGGACTGGGCGGAGCACTTCCCGCAGGCCGTGGCGCTGGAGCTTCGGCGGGTGCCGTCGCGGGCCGAGGTCGGCGAAGAGCTGGGCGCCGCGGGCCTGCGGGTGTGCGCGCTCCGGACGGTCTCGCAGCGCTTCGCCGACACCTATGGGCACTACTACGAGAAGATCAGCCTGCGGGCGCTGTCGGTGCTGAAGCTGATCTCGGACGAGGACTACGCGGCGGGGCTCGCGAGCCTGGAAGCCTGGTGCCGGGAGCGCTGGGACCTGGGGCCAGTTTTCGAGCCCATTGACCAGATCACGGCCGAGCGGGCAGCCGACGTTGCGGGCTAGCGGCGGGCGACTGAGGCCGGGCGACGAGCGCCGCGCGATCCGCCGGAGGTCACAGGAGCTATGGCCGACCGGGAGCGGGAGTACCAGATCGTGGGAGCTTTCCTGCGCCGGGGGGACGAGCTGCTGATGGTGCGGCAGCGCGGGCCCCTGGACCGAGACCCCTACTGGGCGCTGCCTGGCGGCGCGGTCGAGCGGGGAGAGCTGCTCACGGAGGCCCTGGCCCGCGAGCTACGCGAGGAGACGGGCATCGAGGCGCTGGCCTTCGGCCAGCCCGTCTGCGTCGTGCAGGTGCATGACACCGTCGAGGCCCTCCGGAGCATGGTCGTCGTTCTCGAAGTGGCGGCCTGGTGCGGCGAGTGCGTTCCGGCCGACCCCGACGGGCTCGTGCTGGAGGCGCGGTTCGTTCCCCTGCCCGAGGCAGTCTCCCTGCTGAGGCGGTTCGACCGCCCATGCCTGCGCGATCCGATCCTGGCTTACCTGGAAGACGGTGCGGAGGCGGGGGGGCTGTGGCTGTACCGCAGGACGCAGGAGGGCGAGAGCGTGGTTGCCCGACTGCCGTGGTGACCCGGATGCCCACTGGTG
>CAZSOQ010000312.1:0-5286 GCA_964608495.1 uncultured Armatimonadia bacterium
CGGCGCTTTTTGACTCGCTCACCGTGGCCGAGAACGTTGCCTTCGGTCTGCGCCGACGCCGGGACCTGTCCGATGGCGAGAAGGCCCGGCAGGTGGCCGAGGCGCTGGGGCGCGTCGGGATGGCCGGCACCGAGAGCATGCATCCCGCCGAGCTCTCGGGAGGCATGCGCAAGCGCGTAGGCATTGCCCGCGCCCTCATCACTCGCCCGGCCATCATGCTCTACGATGAGCCCAGCGCCGGCCTGGACCCCATCACCGCCGCCCGCCTGGACGAGCTCATCGCATCTCTGGACCGGCAGGAGGGCATGACGTCCGTCGTCGTCACGCACGACGTCGAGGAGCTCTTCGCGATCTGCGATCTGGTGATGATGCTCCACGAGGGGAACATCGTGGCCATGGACACGCCGGCCAACCTGCGCGTCTCGGAGCAACCGCTGGTCCGCCAGTTCGTGGACGGTCTGGCTACCGGCCCGATAGCCGTCTGAGGGGTCTGCAAACCAATGACACCAGCCTTAGTGAGAGTGGGTGCACTGGCCCTATTCGTCGGGCTTCTGGCCGTCTTCGTCGCCCTGTACATGGGGGGCCTGTGGGGCCGCGTGGGCACCTACGGCCTCTTCGTCCGCCTGTCCAACGCCGGCGGCGTAGACTCCGGCGCCGATGTCATGATGTCCGGCGTTCGTATCGGCGTGGTCGTCAGCGTCAAGCTCCAGCCCGACGAGAAGAACTGGCCGAACAAGCCCGTCCGCGTAGTCCTCGCCATCCGCAATAACCACCGGATCCCCGCCCACTACGAGATCGGCGTGGACCAGGGCGGCCTGCTCGCTAACCGCTACCTCTCCATCGAGCCCCCGCGGCTGAGGAAGGGCCAGAAGCCCCGGATCCCCGAAGGCGAGGAGCAGATCTACCTGCCGCCTGGGGCGGAGGTGGTGGGCAAGGGCCTGCGCGGCCTCGCCGCGGTCGGCCAGATGGCGGACGACATGGGCCAGGGCGTGCCCCTGCTCGCCGAGCAGCTCCAGGACAAGCTGAACCACCTCGCCGACCGGGTCGAGGCCACCTACATGAGCACGGAGCACGAGAGGCTGATCCACGAGATCCTCGTCAACATGAGCCAGATGACGGCCACGGCCAACCGGGCCGCCCTCAACGTCCAGCGCATCGCCGCCACCGTCGAGAGGGCCAGCAGCGCAGGCAGCCCGGACGCCGTCGCCATGGTCAAGGAGATGCGGATCGCCGCCACCAACGTCCGGGAGACGGCTGAGCAGATCAACCGGCTCGTGGCCGTGACGCCCCTGCCCACCGACATGGCCGCCGCGGGCGCCAACATCAGGGACGCCACGGCCGCCATGGCCGAGAGCGCCGCCGCCGTCCGCGACATCGCCGCCTCCGACGAGACCCAGCTCCGCTTCCGCGAGCTCACCGCCAATCTCGCCCGGGTCAGCGCGGCCCTCGCCGGCCTGAGCGAGGAAACCGAGAAGTTCGTCTCGGACCAGCAATTGCAGGCCGATATCAAGCAGGCCATCAGCGACATGCGTGCCACCATGTCCAGCCTGCGCACCACTACCACTCATCTCGAGAGCATCTTCACGGACAAGAAGATGACCGAGGACCTGCAAGCGACCATGCACAACCTGCGCGTGCTCACCGACGACGGGCGCGAAGTGGCCGAGAAGGCCGGCCGCAGCCTGGACCGCGTGGACCGCACCATGGACAGCCTCTCCTCGGCCGTCGATGCCGTCAAGCCGCGCCACACCCGCGGGTTCCTGGACGCCCGGGGCATCTACGACCAGGGCATGCGCGTGGACCTCGACCTGGACCTGTACTACGGCGGACGCCGCCCCGGATTCTGGCGCGTCGGCGTCTTCGACCTGGGCGACGCCGAGCGTTTCATCCTCCAGCGCGGCATCGAACTCAGCGGACCCTGGACCCTCCGCGCCGGCGTGTTTGCCAACAAGCCCTCGATTGGGTTAGACTGGCAGCCGCCAAACGGCTGGCGAGCCGAGCTGGATCTCTGCGACCCGAAAGAGACACTGCTGGACTTCACCTTGTTCCGCTCCCTGGGCGACGACTGGCGGCTGGGGCTCGGTGTCAGCGATGTGTTCGACAGGGCAGACCCCTTCATCGGGTTGCGACGTTCCTTCGGGTTCTCTGGCCCGCCGCCGTCCGACGAACCCTAGCTGTGAGGGTGACATTCTCGATGCGTGTTATATTGCTGGCTGACGTGGAGCGCCTTGGGCACGAAGGCGACATCGTCGAGGTGCGCGGCGGGTACGGTAGGAACTTCCTCCTACCGCGAGGGATGGCCGCGCCGGCCACGCCCGGCGCCCTGCGCGACCTCGAGCTGCGCCGCGGGGCCATCGAGGGCCGCAACCTCGAAAAGCGCGAGGCCGCCCTCGCCGTTGCGGAGCGTGTTCAGGGCCGACCCATCGTGATCCGCCGCATGGTCGGCGACCGCGGCCGTCTCCACGGCCGCGTCACCACGACCCAGATCGCCGAGGCCATTGCCGAGCAGATGCGCCTTCCCGTGGACCGCCGTGACATCCAGCTCCGCGAGCCCATCAAGGCCGTCGGCGACTACGTCATCTCCGCCAGGCTTTTCAGGGACGTCTCGGTGGACCTGACCGTGCGCGTCGCGTCCCTCGCCTACGAAGAGGGCGACGCCCTCGACGCCCAGGCGCCGACCGCGGCCGAGGCCGCGGCAGGAGAGGAGGCCGTCAAGGCCGAAGGAGCCGTCGAAGCCCTCGACGAGCCCCAGGCCGCGGAGGATGCTCCCGAGGACGACGACGCCCTCACGGCCGAGGAAGCCGAAGAGGCCGCCACTGAGGAGCCCGCCGACGAGGACGATCCGGGCGTTGCTCCCGCAACGCACGACGATGACGAAGAGGGCGAAGAGCAGGACGATACCGAGTAGGCACGACAGGCTGGCTTCTGGAATGTACCAGGGCAGGCAGCACTAACTGGAGCCGGGGAGGGAGTGGCGATGGCCAGCGATAGGTCGGATCGCTTGCCGCCGCAAGACCTTGAGGCGGAGCAGGCCACCTTAGGATCCGTTCTGCTGGACTCGGCCGCCGCCGCACGCGTCATGGCGGTGCTGGAAGTCGAGGACTTCTACCGCGAGGCCCACCGCACCATCTACGAGGCCATGCTCTCCGTGCACACGCGCGGCGAGCCCGTGGACCTCATCACGGTGAGCGAGGAACTCAAGCGCCGGGGCCAGTACGAGCAGGTCGGCGGCTCCGAGTACCTCACGGCCCTCATTCACCAGGTGCCCACCGCCGCTCACGTGATGCGCTATGCCACCCTGGTGCAGGAGAAGTCCGTGCTGCGCAAGCTCATACGTGCGGGCGCCGAGATCCAGGGCCTGGCCTACGACAATCCCCCCGACGTCGGCGCCGCCGTGGACACGTCCGAGCAGCTCATCTTCGACATCGCTCAGCAGCGCGACACTACCGACTTCATGCCCCTGGGCGAGGAAGTCGTCCAGACCTTCGCCAAGCTCGACGACGTGGCCAAGCGTCCGGGCTTCATCACCGGCGTGCCCAGCGGCCTGCCCGAGTTCGACCGCATGACCGCGGGCCTGCAGCGGGGCGACTTCATCATCATCGCCGGCCGCCCCTCGATGGGGAAGACCTCCTTCGCCATCTCCAACCTGGCTCTCTACGCGGCCGTGCGCCATGGCATCGCCGTGGGTATCTTCAGCCTCGAGATGTCGCGCGAGCAGCTTGCCGAGATGGTCCTGTGCGCCGAGGCGCGCGTGGATGCCTGGCGGCTGCGCCGGGGCGACGCCCACGAGGATGACTGGAGCCGCATCGGCCACGCGCTGGCCTATCTGCCCGACGCGCCGATTTACATTGACGACACGCCCTCGATCCACGTCCTCGAGCTGCGGTCCAAGGCCCGGCGCCTGAAGGCCCGCTTTGACGTGGGCATGTTGGTCGTGGACTACCTGCAGCTCGTCCGGGCCGGCGGGCGCTTCGCGGCCGAGAGCCGCCACCAGGAGGTCTCCGTGATCGCCGCCGAGCTCAAGGCCATCGCCCGCGAGCTCGACATCCCGATCATCGCACTGTCCCAGCTCAGCCGCTTCGTCGAGCGCCGCGAGGACAAGCGGCCGCTGCTGTCCGACCTGGCCGAGAGCGGCTCGATCGAGGCCGAGGCCGACCTGGTGTGCTTCCTCTACCGGCCCAGCTACTACCAGCGCAAGAGGCTCCTCGAGGAGGCTTCTCGCTCGAACCAGCCGGTCCCTGAGGCCGCCCATCAGCCTCAGGGCCCCGACCCCGCCGAGGTCATCATCGCCAAGCACCGGCGCGGCCCCGTGGGCACGGTCGAGGTGGACTTCCATCCCTCCTACCGTACCTTCATCAGCCGCGAGCGGTACCGCGAGGCCGAACAGCCGGTGGACGTAGACGTACTCCCAGGTGAGTGAAGCCCCATGCGAGTCCTGCTGATCGGCTCCGGCGGCCGCGAGCACGCTCTGGCCTGGAGACTGGCGGCCAGCCCGGCTGTTGGTGCCCTGTGGTGCGCCCCCGGCAACGGCGGCATCGCCCGGCAGGCCGAGCTGGTGGACATCGGCGCCGAGGACCTGGACGCCCTGACCGACTTCGCTCTCGCCGAGCGTCCCGACCTGGTCCTCATCGGCCCTGAGCGCCCTCTCATCCTCGGCCTGGCCGACCGCCTGCGCTCCCACGGCCTGGCGGTCTACGGCCCGTCCGGGGCGGCCGCTCGCGTCGAGGGCTCCAAGGCCTTCACCAACGAGCTCCTGGCCCGCCACGGGCTCACCCGCAAGCGCTTCCAGGTCTTCACCGACCCGGCTTCCGCCAAAGCCCATGTCCGCCGCGAGGGCGCGCCCATCGTCATCAAGGCCGATGGTGACGCCTTCGGCAAGGGCGTCAAGGTGGCGACTTCCGTGGAGGACGCCGAGGCCTTCATTGACCGCTGCATGGTCGAGAAGGCCTTCGGACGCGCCGGCGAGACCGTGGTGGTCGAAGAGTGCCTCGTGGGCCCCGAGTGCACGATCAAGGTCTTCAGCGACGGCGAGCACATCCTGCCCATGGTTCCCTCCCAGGACTACAAGCGCATCGGCGACGGCGACCAGGGCGACAACACCGGCGGCATGGGCTGCTACAGCCCCGTGCCCATCCTCGACGACGCCACCTTCGACTACATCGTCAACGACCTGATCCTTGCCACCGTGCGGGGCCTGGCCGAGGAGGGCGTGCCCTACGTCGGCACGCTCTACGCCGGCTGCATCCTCACGCCCGCCGGGCCGGAGCTGCTCGAGTTCAACTGCCG
>CAZSOQ010000313.1:0-5277 GCA_964608495.1 uncultured Armatimonadia bacterium
CTCCCGTGGGGCACGCTTGGGAAGATCGTCGGCACCGGCGTGCTGTACATGGTGGTGGCGACGCTCATTGCGTGGCTGTTCTTCAAGAGACGCGAAGTCTAGCGAGGCATGGACGAGCTATGCGTCGAGACAGAGTCACAACCATTGTGGGATGGCTGGCGGCGGCGGGGCTCATGTTCCTGCTCCAGCCGGTCGTGCGCTCGACGAACTACGACCGCCTGGTGCTGGGCCTGAGCCGCCCCATGCCGGTGACCAGGATCGTTGACTTCGACCCCACGGCCATCACGGGCGTCGTGGTGGGCGCCATCATGGGCGGTTTCCGCGAGGTGGGCGCCACCATGCTCTGGATCAAGGTTGACGAGCTGTGGGACCAGGGCAAGGGCACTGAGCTGCAGACCCTCAGTCTCATGCGCGCCGTCACTCTCCTCGACCCCCACTGGCTCGAACCGTGGCGAATCACCGCCTGGCACCTGGCCTACAACCTGTACGTCGAGACCGAGGACCCCCAGGAAAGGGCGACGCTCCTCGCCAAGTCTGTGGCCTGCCTCAAAGAGGGTATCTCCTGGAACCCAGACATCTACGACCTGTACTTCGAGCTGGGATGGACCTACTTCGACAAGATCAAGAACTACGACGAGGCCACCAAGTGGCTCGAGGCCGCCATCCAGTTCGAGCACCCCGAGTACATCGAGCGCCTCATCGCCCACGCCTACGAACGCATACCCGACATTGACCAGGCCCTGGACTGGTATGACTACTGCATCAAGCGCAATCCCGGCGACCACACGGCCATCGGCGCCACCGCCACGATCCGCGAGCGCTACCTCAGGTCCTGGGACGCCATGGAGGCCGGGCGCTACGACGAGGCCCTGCACGAGCTCAACTACTGCCTCCTCGTGGACCCCGAGGACGTCATCGGACTGCACCTCAAGGCCGTCATCTACGAGGAGATGGGCGACAAGCGCAAGGCCTACGACATGTGGAGGGTCGCCGGCGAGGTGCGGGCGCTGGACGACTACGCCCGCTGGCGCGCCGCTCATCTCGCGGCCGAGCTGGGCCTGCCGCCCCCCGCCGAGCCGCGGTACCTGATGGAGCAGCGGCGGAAGGACCTGGCCGTCCCCGGGCGGAATTGACCCCGGGCGGCGATCATCGGGCACTAAGGGGGAGGCGCTCGTCTCCCCCTTTCCCTGCGCCGCCTGGGGGGGATCCATGACCTCACGCGAGCGACTGCTCACCGCCATGCACTGCGGCAGGCCCGACCGCGTTCCGGTCGTGGTGCGCGGCGTCTTCCCCTGGGACGACGCCTGGGTCGAGTCCCGCCATCCGTCCTACGCTCCCCTCATCCAGGCCGTGGCCGAGCACTGTGACTGGGAAGCCTCCTGGGGCGCCTCGGCACCCCTGCAATCCGCCGAGCGCCTTCCCCAGGACGTGCGCTACGACGAGGAGGAAGACTGGCGCGTGCTTGTGACACGCCTGCACACCCCGCAGGGCGAGCTCGTGTCGCGGCATCGTCTGAGCAAGCGCGGGCTGCCCGGCATGCGCGTCGAGTTCCCCGTCAAGCAACCGGAGCACGTGGACTGGGTCCTCGCGGCGCCCCATGCTCCCTACCGCCCTCCCCTCGGGCCTCTGCGCGAGCTCCAGGACCGCCTTGGGGAGCGCGGCGTGGTCCTGGTGAGCCTCAATAACCCCGTCACCTTCGTCCACGACCTGCTCGGCTCGGAGCGCCTGGCGCTGTGGAGCCTCGACCACCCCGATCTGCTGGACCGCATGGTGGAGGAGTTCCGCGAGCGCGTGACCGCCACGCTGGCCTACCTGCTCGAAAACCGCGCGGCCGAGGTGTATGCCTTCTACGGCGCGGAGTTCCTCACGCCGCCCCTGGCCTCGCCCGACCAGTTCCGCCGCTGGGTCGTGGAGCCCGAGAAGCGCTTCGGTGAGATGATCCACGCGGCCGGCGCGCTGTTCTGGGTGCACTGCCACGGCCCCCTGCGCAGCGCGATCCACGGCTTCCTCGAGATGGGGGTGGACTGCCTGCACCCGATCGAGGCGCCACCCATGGGCGACCTGGACCTGGGCGAGGCAAAGGCTATCGTAGGCGGCCGGATGTGCCTGGAGGGCGATACCCAGATCGGCGATCTGTACGCAGGCACCGAGGAGCGGGTGCGCGGCCTCGTGCGGCTCGCAATAGACCGCGCGGCGGGGGACGGTGGGTTCATCCTCTGCCCCACCGCGTCACCTCACACGGAGGAATTGTCACCGCGGACGGTGAACAACTACCTCTCATACATATCCGAGGCGCTTGCCTACGGCTCCTGATCGGCGGTCGTGCCGCCTGGCGCAGTGCGCCGCCGGCTTTCCTTCTGTCCCCGGGCCGGTGGGCCTTGGGCGCATCCGCCGAGGAGCCGAGGATGCAGCGGGCGGGGAGGGAACAGGGCGACACCCGAGGCGCTTCGCTGTGCGTGGCTATTGCGACGCGCGCCCGGGGCGATTGGCCCCCAGGATCCCCTCACGCGCGCCTGACCTGTGCGTGTCTCGTCGGGCTGCTGAAGCTGCGGGGAGGCACTCAGGATGCGCGAGCGCGGCTTCACTTTGGTCGAGGTGTTGGTGGTCATCGCCATCATCTCGATCCTGGCTTCCATGCTCTTCCCGGTGTTCGCGAAGGCCCGCGGCAAGGGCAGACACGCCACCTGCATTACGCACCTCAAGCAGGTCGGGATCGCGCTGCACAGCTACTGCAACGACTACGACGAGCGGTTCCCTCTGGACGCCTACCGCGGCCCGGGCGCCTTCTGGTACGAGCGTCTCGACCCCTACACCCACAGCCGCCAGCTCGGCATCTGCCTGGAGGAGGGAGCCCGCTCCCGCACTCCGCCCACCGGCGACCATCCCTACGAGTGGAGCTACGCCATGAACTCGGCGCTGTGCCGACTGGACATGTGGGGAGGCCAGACGCTCTTCGACCTGGCGCGCATCCACAGTGACTACGACGTGGCGCGGCTGTTCATGGCCGGTGAGGGCCTGGCGGACGGCATGCCTCCCGACTGGTTCGCCCCCGCCTGGTGGCAGTACGAGCAGTACCATCGCTTCCTGCACAACGAGCAGTCGGACGTGCTCTTCGTGGACGGGCACGTCAAGGCGCTCGGCAAAGGCGCCCGGTTCAGCTTCTACCCGGGGATCCTGGAGCAGTGACCGCCCGGCCTACACGGCCTTCAGCCTGCCTGCGAAATCCCAGGCCCCGCGAGGGTGCTGCTCCCTCTTCGCGACCGTCGGCGTGCTTGAGTACGAGCTCGCGGCTGCGGGCGGCGCCCACGGCCTGCGGCTGTCCGAGGAGTTCCTCAACTGGGCGGCCGACCAGTGCACCGGCCAGCCGGCGGACGGGGCCTTCTTCTCGGACGCTCTTCACGGAGTCCTGGTCTTCGGCGTGTGCGAGGAATCCCTTATGCCTTACGCCAGCCAGTACGACCCCAGCGCTGCTCCCTCGGCGGCGGCCCTCTCCGACGCCGCGGCTCGCGTGGACGTATGTCCCCACTGGGTCAAGTACTGGGACGTCAACACGGGCATGACGACCGGCATGTTGGCGGCGATGCGCAGCAGTCTGGCCGATGGGCACCCCGTGGCTATCGGCCTGCGCTGGCCCAACGCCCCGCAGTATGACGCACAGCATGTCCTGGCCATGCCTCCACCAGGCGGGGTCTTCGACGGACACAGCGTCGTCCTGGTCGGCTACCAGACGGACCCCGGCCGCCCCGGCGGAGGCACCTTCATCTTCCGCAACTCATCCGGTCCAGCCTGGGGCGAGGCCGGGTACGCACGGATGCCCTACGAGTACGCCAGGCTGTATGGGAACGATGCGGTCGGCCTGCGTGTCGGCGACGCGGAGGCGCCCCCCTGCAACCGTTGGGCGAGGGCGCCCATCCAGCTCGAGACCCTCGCGGTGGTTGACCGGCGGGACTGCAATACGGTGGTCCAGCCCATGGATCCCTGGTGCGCTCTGCTGTGGAGTGGGGGCGTGCACCTCTTCGGAGGCGCGGGGCTGGGCGGGTCCCTGGCCCTATCTCTGCCCGTGGCCAAGTCTGCGCGGTTCCTTGTTGACCTATATGCCACGCGTGCCCCCGACTACGGCGTGCTACGCGTGTCCCTGGACGGCGCTCCCTTCGGGGAGGACTTCGACGGCTACGGGCCCCAAGTCGAGCCCTCAGGGCGCGTGCGCCTCGGGCTGCGGGACCTGGCGGCGGGGCAGCATCTGCTGCGCTTCGACGTGGTTGACAAGAACCGGGCGTCAGCGGGATACCGCTTCGGTGTGGACTGCCTGGACCTGCTCGAGCAGGCCGGACCGCCGGTCCTATGAGCCCGCCTCGCCGCGATCGCTCGACGAGCGGGCGGCCGACGTCGCCACGCCTCACTCCTCGGGCTGGTAGGTGAAATCCGCGGAGTCCTCGGCCATGTTGAAGGTATCGGGGTCAGTCACCCAGACGACCCAGGTGTACGTCTGGCCCTCCTGCAGGGGCGGGCCGCTGTAGGCGAGAGCCGTGCCCTCCACGGCATCCCTCCCCCACAACTGCGCGCCTGTGGGGCCGAAGAGCACCACCCCATGTCGCCACTCGGCCCTCGGGGAACGGTGCCACTGGAAGTTGAGCCCTGTCACGTCCCTCAACTCGGCGCCGTTCTCCGGGAACACGACCTCCGGGAACTCATCGCAGTAGCCGAGCACCTGCGCCTCGAACCGGGCCTTCGGGCTGCCCTCGACGACCACTTCATAGACGGGGTCTACAGGCGGCGGGCTGGGCAGACGGATTTGCTGCCTGGAGTGCCAGGCCTTGTCCTGGTCCCAATCCAGCCGGGCCGTCTGCGAGCCGTCGAGACGGCGCAGATCCACAGTCGTCGCTCGGTGCTGTGGGTCCACGACGTGAGCGTCGAGGTAGTAGAACCCATGCTTGTTGTGCCCAGACTGCAGGATGGTCAGGTAGTAGCTCAGCGGATTGCTCTTCAGGCCCCCGACCTCCGCCACGAACTCCCCCACTGCCGGGAAGCTCGCCAGGGCGGCCGGGTCGCCCCAGTTCGGGACCACCTGTCTGAAGAGCACCGAGATCGTGTCCGTGGACCACCCATCCGGCCCCAGAGGCCAGGGCGCCAGGTTCGCATACCGCAGCAGACCGGGTTCCGTCCCGAACGAGCCCCGCAAGGTGATCCCCCGGTTGGTGGCCCGCATCTTATCCAGGTGCGGGATGAGGGCGACGTCGGCCGCCGACGTCGGGCTGTACTCGAGCTTGTAGGTGTCGC
>CAZSOQ010000314.1:0-5247 GCA_964608495.1 uncultured Armatimonadia bacterium
CGGGGGTCCTCGCCCGAGCCGAAGAGCTCGGCGGCAAGCTCCTGGACGCGCGGCGAGGGGAACTCGGTCTCGCTGTTGGCCGGGAGCGAACCGAGACTGGCGACGACGCCCCCCGCTCTCCACAGCCGCGCCAGATTCTCCCAGGCGGCCAGGGGCAGAGTGTCGGCCCCGGGCAGCACCACGGCCCGCCAGCGCAGGGGCCCATGAACCAGAGCGCCGTCCTCGATGGTGGCCTCCGCGAGCGTGCGGGAATCCACATAGGTGAAGTCGCGTCGCGCCGCATAGAGCTGCTGGGACACGCCGTTGTACAGGGCCTCGACTTGGGCGACCTCCGGGGACTCGGTGGCTCCCCTGCGCGCGGGCGTGTGATGGGGCCAGAGGCTCTCGATAGGGTACAACACGGCCAGGTCGGTGACCTGGTGCCCGCCGGCCAGCATCGTGCAGCAGCGGCCGACCCATTCGTTCATCGCGCGTAGATCGCGGCTGTTCAGGCCGGCGAAGGAGTAGTAGCTGGTGATGACGTTGATTCCGCCGAGGATGAGGCGGTTGCAGGTCCCGCGGATCTCGTCAGCGGTGACCACGCGCACAGGCCGCTGGTCGCCGGGGGGGCGGTAGCGCTGGGAATGATCGGAGGTCTCGCACATGGTGACGGGGTTGCCGTCGAGATCGGCGGCGCTGGAGATGAGGCGGGCGATGTGCCAGGGGACCTGAGGGGGAAGGCTGGTGAGGCAGTCAATGCTGGGGGCGTCCGTTCGGCGCACGCAGCGGAGGAAGTCGCCGTAGAGGGACACGTGGCCCGCCAGGGATTCCTCCATCAGGAGGTGGCCGCCGGAGGGCAGGTTGTGAGCGCGGCACCAGTCCTGGATCTGGCCGAAGAAGCTGTCGGCGACGAGCTCGGCCACGGTGAGCCAGAAGTCGTAGCGGACCTTCTTCTCGGCGCCGGCCGCGTCGGCCACGAGCAGAGGCAGGAGGGGCTGCAGGTCGTAGCCGCGACGGCGGCGGAACTCGCCGGCGACGTTCGGGCCCCAGGGCAGCACGCTGTAGGGCATGGGGCGCAGGAACAGGCTCATCAGCGACGGCTCGTCGGTGAAGGTGGCGATGAACCACTGCCCGAGGTCGTCGCCCAGGTGGCGAGCGTAGCCGCCGTGGGTGACCTCGAGGAAGCGGGCCGTGGGCTCCGGCATCAACAGGTTGATGTAGGGGAGCTTGTCGGCGAGGCTGAGCGCGGCGTGGGTGCCCTCGTAGAGGTAATCGTCGGTGATGACAATGACCTGCCAGCGGCCCGCGGGGGCGGTCCAGGAGAGCTTGCCGTCGCGCACGCGGCCGGCGAGGTCCACGGCGGCGTCAGGGACGATGCCCTGGTCGGTGAGGGGGAAGGCCGAGGCCGTGACGAGGATGCCGGGGGGCAGGTCGAGCGCCACCTCTCCCCCATCGCTGACCGCCTGGGCGATGAGCAGGCCGCGCGCCTCCCATTCGGGGTGGTCGCGGAGCACGATACCCCCGGCGACGCCGGAGGGGTAGCCGCGCTCGTCGTAGACCCACAGGGCCATGCCCGCGTCCTTGGCGGTCTTCACGCCGCGGACGAAGGCAGCCCACTTGTCCTCGCTCTCCAGGTAGTCCTGGAAGGAGATGTTGCACACGATTCCGCCGAAGCCCTGGGCTATCAGAGTCTGAAGGAGAGTGTCCTGGGACTGAGGGTCGTCGGGCAGGCCGTGGACGATCTTCAGGATGCGCGCCGGGGCGGGCGGATTCGCGAAACGTTCCACGAGCGGGCTGTCGGGTTGGGGCAGGTTCATGGCGGCCTCCGCGATAGCTTGTGGTAGGAGCGAGAGCAGCGGCCCCATAATCCCGCCGGGGCCGCCACCGTCGGTCACCTCGATCGCAAGCACATTCTCCGCGCCGAAGCGGGCAACCTGCCCGGCCACGCGGTAGCGTCGCTGTAGGGCCACCGCGTTGGGCACGTCCCGCGCCGTCTCCCCCACCAGCTCGCCGTTGAGGAAGACGCGGTCGTAGTCATCCACGCTGCCCAGGTGGAGGATGAGGTCCTGGCCGGCCCACTCGGCAGGGAGAAGGAAGTGGAGGCGGTACCAGGCCGTGCCGTCGTAGTCGGTGAAGGGCATGCCGTCCCTGGGCCTAGGGGGCTGGCCGGGACGGGGGTCGGTGATGCCCTGCTCCTCCCAGTAACCGGGCGCGTTGAGCTTGCGCCAGTCGGCGTCGTCAAAGTCCGGGCTCTGCCAGCCCTGGTCCTCGCCGACCTCCTCGGGGTCGGTGCGGAAGAGCCAGGAGCCCTCGAGATTGCCCCAGTAGTCGCCGAGGGGCTCCACGGGGTTGCCGGCTTGGGCCGCGGCCACGTTCGCCAGAGCCAGGCAAGCGGCTACCAGCAGCAGGCATCGGGGCGTTCTCGACATGCCAAGCACCTCATTGCCGGCGGGCGTTACGGGTCAAAGGCACCGCCCGGGTTGTCGCGCTACAGGTCGAACTCGGCCACCACGAAGGTGTGGTCCGAGGGACGCTCGAGAGCGCGGGGCGCCGTGTCTATGTGCGCGGCCGTGGCCAGGTCGGCGAGCCGCGGCGTGGCCAGGACGTGGTCCAGGCGCCAGCCGTGGTTGTGCTCGAGCGCCCTGGGCATCCGGTAGTCCCAGAAGGTGAAGTGCCCCGGCTCGGGACGGTGCCTGCGGAAGACGTCCACGAAGCCCCAGGACACCACGTCGGCGAAGGCCCGACGGGCGTCCTCGTGGTAGCAGACGTGGTCGGCGTAGCGGGCAGGTTCCCAGACGTCCAGGGGCCCCGGCGCGACGTTGAGGTCGCCGACCCAGAGCAGTAGGCCGGTGGGCTTGTAGTGGCGCTCGAAGAAGCGGCGCAGGCGGGCGAACCAGCGCAGCTTGTACTCGTAACGCGGGGAGGTGATCTCCATGCCCTGGGGGACGTAGGTGTTGACGAGGTCCAGCCGGCCGAAGCGGGCGCGGACGAGCCGCGTGTCGTCCGGCTCATCGCCGTCGTCGAGCCCGAAGGAGACGCGCGCGGGGCGGGCCCTGGCGGCGATGGCGACGCCGTTGTAGGACTTCTCGCCGCGGAAGACGACGTGGTAGCCCAGGTCCGAGAAGGCGTCCCGGGGGAAGTCGGGGTCCTGGGCCTTGGTCTCCTGCAGGCAGAGGACATCGGGGCTGTGGCGCGTGAGCCACTCCACGACGATGGGCAGGCGGGCACGGATCGAATTGGCGTTGAAGGTCGCGACCCTCACGGGCACCTCCCCGTCGCTGTGGGCGTGGGACCTGGGGGATAGTAGAGGGGCAAGGTCCGGCGGTCAACCCGCCCCCCGGGGGGCATCGTGTCGGACTCCAGACGCAAGAAGGGGGAGGCGCCTGAGGACGCCTCCCCCTGGACTGCTGCGGTACGCGGTGTCGGGCGCGCCGGGTAAGGGGCGCAGCCGGTCGCCCGCGCTGGGTCAGTGGGCAACGGGCTCGTCGGAGTCGTCGCCGGGGCCGCCGTCGTCCGCGGGCTCCTGAGGAGGCTCAGCTTCCGGCGCGGGCTCGCGCGCCGCGGGAGCCTGGGGAACAGGCGGTGCGGCCGGCTTCGCGGGAGCCGGAGGAGCGGCCGGTGCGGTAGGCGGGGGCGCGGCGGGAGCCGCGGCCGCCGATGCCCGGGCGGCCCTGGCGCCAGCGCCACGGGCCGCACGCACGAGGAGGACGACGAAGGCGACGAGGACGATAAGGGCGACGAGCCCGCCCGCCGCGACCTTGGGCAGCCACTCCTCCCAGGAGCGGTCCTTGCCCTCGGCGATGGACTTCTGGCACGTGGCCGCGTACTCCTCGGCGTAGGGGGCGCCCGGGGCCATGGCCTTGACCTGGTCGAGGATGGTGACGGCCGACTTGTAGTGGTGCTGGTCCATCTTGGTGATGGCCTGGCGGTAGAGCTTGGTGACGGGGCTTTCCTGGGGTTTGACGCCGGCGCGCTCGAAGAACTGCTTGATGACGCTGACCGGGACGAGGAAGTTCATGCCGGCGATGTCTTTGACGTTGATGTCGCCGCTGGCCTGCTGCTCAACGTCCACGGCGCCCCAGGTGGCGATGCCGATGACGCGGCCCTGGGCGTCGAGGGCCGGACCGCCGCTGTTGCCGTGGGTGACAGCGGCGTCGGTCTGGAGGGCGTCCCAGCCGCCGGCCATGGTCTTCTTGGCGCTGAGGACGCCGGAGGTGAAGGTGGGCTCGACGCTGGCGGCCTCGGAGAGGTAGGGCGCGAAGGTGGCGGCGGCGGGATAGCCTACCACGTATACCTGGGACCCGGTCTTGACGCTCGCGTCGTCGCCGATGGGAAGCGTGGGGGCGTTCTCGGTCTCGATCTTGAGGACCGCGACGTCCTTGCCCGGTACGGGCTCACCAGCGACGACGAGCTCAGCGGGCGTGCCCTTCTGCTCGACCTCTTTGCCGGGCACGGCGACGCCGGTCATGGTGTAGTAGGACTTGGTGAGATCGCTGATCTCCATGTAGTGAGCGTACCAGTCCCAGGCAGCCTGCATGAGGCGCTGGCGCATCTGGTCGGAGACGCGGCCACCGAGGGCCTCCTCAAAGTCCTTGACGTCCTTCTGGATGAGGTCGTTGAGGACGTTGCGGGCGAACTCCAGCTTCAGGCCCTTCTCGTCCTCGGTGACCACGTGGGCATTGGTGATAACGTAGCCGTCGGGGGTGACAAAGAAGCCGGAGCCCTGGCCCTGGACGCCCTTCTCGAACTCCATCCATTGGCCGCTGGGCTGGATGTAGTCGAAGATATTGCCGATTATCTCATCGAAGGCGGCCTGGATGAGGGCGTCCTCGTCGGCCGACAGCTCGCCGGACTGCACGCGCTGGATGAGGACCCTCTGCAACTGCTCCAGCTTGGACTGGGGGATATTACCCTCAGGCACCGAGATGGTGGCCTGGTACACGGCGAGAACACAGACGGTGGCGGGCTTGCTCAACTCGAAGAGGCGACTGGGATCGAGCTTGCCCGAGGGCTTCTGGCCGAGGCACCCGCCAAGAAGCGCGACCACGAGCAGAGCCGCCGCCACCGGCACGGCGCGCCCCAGCCGACCCCGCGAACCGGTCAGAGCGGAGAGACTTGCGATCTCTCGCATCGCTGAAGGACCTCCCTTACCCAGCAAGACATGTAACCGCAGGAGAGTTTACCACAAAAAGTGACCGAGACGGGGGGGGGTATTCGCGGGAAGAGATACGTGTCCTCCTCGGCCGGACGCCGCGGGGGGCTGGGTGT
>CAZSOQ010000315.1:0-5237 GCA_964608495.1 uncultured Armatimonadia bacterium
CCTTCCTCGACCTGGGCACCACCGAGGCCCGCGAGACCCGCCGCCTCGCGCGCTCCTTCGCGCAGAAGGGCGCGGCCCTCGTGGATGCGCCCGTCAGCGGTGGCCCCCACGGCTCTCGTACGGGCACGCTGCGCATCTTCGTCGGCGGCGACGAGGAGGCTGTAACGCGCTGCCGGCCGATCCTGGAGGCGCTCGGAGCCCCCGGTCGCGTGGTCTACTGCGGCCCGAGCGGGTGCGGGCAGATCGGCAAGGGCGTCAACCAGCTCGCGATGGGCTTGGGCGCGGCGGCGTACCTCGAGGCCCTCGCCTTCGGCGTACGCGCCGGCGTGGCGCCCGAGGCCCTCGCGCAGTCGGTCGGTGGCGGCGGCGAGCACTGGCGCGAGCACTTCGCGGAGATCGCCGCCCGCGTCATCGAGGGCACGGCCGAGCAGGTGTGGGTCAAGTTCCCCGAGCTGCCCTACTTCCTGGGCGAGGCCGAGGAGCAGGGGGCCGCGATGCCGCTGACACAGGCGCTGTTCGACTTCTGCGCGGCTCTGGGCACAGACTTCCGCGACAACATGGGCCGCCCCACCGTGTCCTTCTGGCGCGGGCTTGATGCCGGCCCCAGCCGAGGCCGGCGAGTGACCATCCCGGCGTCGGGAGACCGTCCCGCGACGCTCGGGCGCATCTTCGCTATCGGGGGCATCCGGTCGTGAGGCAGACGGCGATCGTCAACGCCCGCATCTTCGACGGCACCGGCCGTCCCGTGATCGAGGACGCCGTCCTCCTTGCCGAGGACGGCGCGATCGCGGCTGTGGGCCCGGCGGCCGACGTGTCCGTGCCGCCCGAGGCCCAGGTCCTGGACGCCGCCGGCCACACGGTCCTTCCGGGCCTGATTGACGGCCACATGCACGTCACTGCCATGCCCGGTCCCCTGGACGCCCGCGGCCACCTCGAGCAGAACCTGAGGGCGGTCGGGGTCCTACGCCGATGCCTGCGGTGGGGCACGACCACCGTGGCCAACGTCAGCGGCTGCCCCGAGACCGTCCTGCTGCGCGAGGCCATCGCCGCGGGGCACATCACCGGCTGTTCCCGCCTCCTCGTCGGCGCCATGGTCAACGCGACAGCGGGCCATGTGCGCGGCCGCGCGGCCGACGGGCCCTGGGAAGTCCGCCGGGCCGTGCGCGAGATGATCGGAGCCGGCGCGGACTTCATCAAGACCGCCGCGTCGGGCGGGTTCATGTGGGAGCACGAGGACATCGCCTGGGAGGACTACACCCCGGAGGAGCTCCGGGCGCTGGTGGAGGAAGCCCACGCCAGGGGCACGCGCGTGGCCGTTCACGCCCACTCCCAGCCGGGCCTCAACCACTCCCTCGAGGCGGGCTGCGACATCATCGCCCACGGCGCACTGATAGACGAGGAGGGCCTGCAGGGCCTGCGGGCCCGGGGCCTGTACTTCATGCCGACCCTCTTCATCACCAGCCGCCACGTGACCGAGCGGCCGTCCCTGCCGCCGCACATGAAGCAGCGCATGGAGGCGGCCCACCCCGTCCACCGCGCGGGCGTGCGCTGGGCGCACGAGCTGGGCCTGAAGCTCTGCGCCGGGACCGACGGCGGGCCCGGAGACATCATGCGCGAGCTCGCCGAGCTGGTGGCCTGTGGCCTCTCGCCGAGGGAGGGCCTTGTCACGGCCACGCGGAACACGGCCGAGGCCCTGGGCCTGCTCGACGCCCTGGGCACTCTCGAGCCCGGCAAGCAGGCGGACCTGCTGCTCGTGCGGGGGGATCCCCTGCACGACATCGGCCTCCTCGGCGACGAGGCGAACGTCCTTACGGTGATGAGGGGCGGCGTGGTGGAGTTCGGCCGCCACGAGTGGAAGCAGCACGTCGAGCTGGTCTAGAGCGGCAAGGCCGTCCAGCCCCCGAGCGCGCGGCCCGCGACCGCGACACGGATCGGGAACCCGGGCAGGTGAGACACATGACGAGACTGACCTGGCTCATCCTGGCGCTGACGCTCCTGCCGGCAGCCCTGATGGCGGCTGAGGTCAGGCTGGCGGGCATCAACCTGATCAAGCAGACCGAGGGCATGGCCGCCGATCCGCCCGAGGTGACACTGCCGGAGGGCTGGGAGCTGTACCGCCAGAGCCACCCGGACTACGGCGAGATGTACTGCGCCGAGAATCCCCACGAGTTCTTCTTCCACGTCCGTGTGCCCGACGGCGCCCAGCAGCCCGCTCGGGCGCGCGTGCGCTGGCCCGGCGTCGAGATCAAGCGCGTCATCGCGGGCGACCGGGACCTGGACTTCCAGCGCACGGCCGAGGGCATCGAGTTCGACCTGCCGCTCAGCACGGGCAACACGACGCAGATCGCCACGGTCATCAACGACCCGCCCGGGATGCAGATGATCCTGATGCACCACCTGGAGGCCCGCAGGGCCGGGCCCTATGCCACCGGGCCCTGGCCGGACATCCAGATTCGTGCGCACCTGAACTTCCTCTTCGCGGCCCGCGAGGCCCTCAGCCGCCTGGGCCTCTTGGCCGCCGACAGGGGCTTCGACGAGCGCCTCGGCCTTTACGGGTTCGAGTCCAACTTCCCCCGTGGCCACGTGGACCACCCACCCCACTTCCATATCCTGTTCATCCCGGAGAAGTGGGACGACGTGCAGGTGACCCACTTCCGGCTGGACGAGAAGGGCCGGACCGTGGTCAACGACTGGCAGTGCCGGGCCGAGCACAGGAAGTACGGCCCGGGCGAAGTCTGCTCGCACAAGCTGGCCGACGGCACGGTCGTGCTGGAGATGGTCGTGACGCAGGCCGGCGGGCTGACGCTCAGGCGCCCGGGCGTGGCGGGCGAGTACACGCTGGCCCCCGACGCGCGCAGCGGCGTGGGGTCCGCGGCCGTGGAGCTTCTGTGCGACGGGGAGCCTGTGCTGCGGGTGAGCGTGGACGACGACGCCTCGACGGGCAACCTGCTCGTGCGCCTGGAGCCCCTCGGGGCGGACGCGCCGGCGCCCACGACCGAGCGGGTCCTCTACGACCCCGACACGGGCGCCCCGCGGTAGACGAGGCCGGCGCGCCCGGTCCGGCCGGTCGGGGCCCGCCCGGCGCCTCGGCAGGCCGCGCCCCCAGCCGACGCTACCCCTTGCCGCCGCGAGCCAGGGCCTCGCGGCACTTGTCCAGCAGCTCCCGGGCGGGCGCGAAGTAGGGCCCCTCGGCCAGGATGCGCTCACATTCCTCGGCTGCCTTCTGGTACTCCTTGGCTTCGTAGTAGCAGCCGGCTCTGACGAAGCGCGCCTCGGGGTCTTGGGGCTCCAGGTGAAGGGCCCTGTCGGCCGCTGCCAGCGCCGCGGGCAGATCGCCCTTCATGGCCAGAGCCATCGCCAGGTTCGTCCACGCCTGCGCCGACGACGGGGCAAGTTCCGTGGCCCTGCGCAGGAGCCCGACCGCCAGATCCACCTTGCCCTCCTGCATCAGGCATCCGGCCATGACCACCAGCGCATCGGTGTTGCCCGGTTCGCGCTCCAGCACCTCCTCGGCCAGCGGCCGGGCCTCATCGAAGCGCTTCTGGTTCAGGTAGGCGCTGGCAAGCAGGACACGCGCCTTGACAAAGTAAAACCCTTCGCTGATTAGCTGTGCACAGAGCTGTGCAACCTCGTCCATATTGCCATGGTCAAAGTATAGCTGGGCTAGCGCCAGCCGCAGCGCCTCGTCCCCCGGTGCCCCTCGACAGCCCTTGGCGTACACCCGACCCGCTTCCTTGTCCCGCCCCAGCTTCCTGAGCACATCGCCGGCCCGCAAGAAGGCCTCGGTCCCCTGCGGGTCCACCCACGTCGCCCTCTTGTAGTACTGCAGGGCCTCCGCGAACTCGCCCTGCTGGGCCAGGGCGTCCCCCATACCCACGAAGGCCTCCCACCGATGTCTCTCGACCTTCAGCACATCCTGCAGCAGGGGAAGGGCCTCGCCCGGTCGTTCCTGGTTCAGCAAGCACAGGGCGAGCCCCAGCTTGTTCTCCACCCGGTAGGGCTGGTACCGGACCGCCAGCCGGTACTCCCGCTCCGCCTCCTGGAGTTCCCCCTTCTGCTGGTAGGCCGTCGCGATCTCCAGGTGAGCCGCGGCCGGGTCCACCCGCCACGTGCCGTAGAAGTCGAGGTTGACCAGCGCCGCCAGCATCAGCGCCGACCACAACAGCACTCCCGCCCCCAGCCAGCGCCTCCAGCGCAGCAGGCGCGCCAGCTCCACGACCGTGTAGGCCGCCAGCAGCAGCAGCGCCGGGATGCAGGGCATGCGGAAGCGGCCGCACACGAAGAAGGCTATCACGCTCGCGGAGTAGACGACCACTAGCAGCACAGCCGGCGTCAGCCGCGCGTCCCTTCGGACCACGACGAGCCCCATGCCCGCCAAGCCCAGCGGGGCTATCAGGCCGAAGGGGAAGCAGAAGTGCGGCGTCTGCCATACCAGACGGCCCAGGAGGGGCGAGAATCGGGCGACCGGGTAGATCTGCGCGTTATTGGGCACCTCGAAGGCAGTCCAGAAGAGGATCGTCTTCCTCAGGAGCAATTGGGCCCAGCCGAGAGGCACGGCTCGCATGTAGCGCAGCGCCAGGCGGAACCAGAAGGCCGAGACCTCCGACGGCCGCAGCCTGCGCCCGGCCTGCTTCTCGGCGATGTTGACCGTATCCCTGTACCCGCCCCACCACGTCGGCCGCGTGCCGGGCACCACCGCCGTCACCCCGTCGGCGCGCGGATTGTTGCCGATGTAGAAGTTCACGCCGCCCTGCGACGAGATGAGCACCAGGTCGTGCCCCGCCAGGTAGTTGCGCACGGTCACGGGCAGGATGCCCAGGAGCGCTGCGAGGAGTGTGACCAGCCCGGCCCTCGCTCCCGCGCGCCAGCCCAGCCTCACCACCAGGTACACGAGCAGCACCGGCACGAAGCCCAGGATGTTCGGCCGCGTCACGGCGAACAGGCCGATGCTCAGGCCCACCAGCAGCCACGGCACCAGGTGCGCGCGGCTCCAGCTCCGGCGAGGCCGGGGCACGTCCCCGTCAGCGCGGGCCTTGTCTCCGCCGGGCGCGCTGTCCCGAGCCTCACCCACGGCGCCTCCGGTGTCACGCGCCTTCGCCCCGGCGGCCCTGTCCAGCGCCCACGCCAGGGACAGGAGGAGTGCCGTGGCGAAGAAAGCCTCGAAGACGGGCAGCAGCAACTCGCCATCGAAGTAGATAAGCGGCCCATACAGCGCGGCCATCGACCCCGCCAGGACC
>CAZSOQ010000316.1:0-5138 GCA_964608495.1 uncultured Armatimonadia bacterium
TTTCTCGACACCTAAGTTAGCGCATATGGGGTGCGGGGGAGGCCCCTCTTGGCGTCTGAAAGAGGGGCCTCCCCCGCGCAGATGTGGCCTAAGGCCGGGTGTGCCTCACCGCGGAAGTCTGAGAATCAGCGGCCTGGACTCGGCGCGAAGGGCGGCAGGCAGGCTCGTGGGCTCGGTGCCGGGGCACGCGCCTCCCGGCTCCATCTGGGCGAAGTCCTGCGTGACGTACAGCGTGCTCGTCGGAGTCGTGGACCAGGCCACGGCCACGCCGATGTCGGTGCCCAGCTCGTTGAGGATGTTCTTGCGGTGCCCCGTGCTCCCCATGAAGCCCTGGTGCAGGGTGTCCACCATGGCCAGGCTCACGGCCCCGGGGCCCACCGCCTCCCCGACGTTCTCCGACACGTAGTAGGGCATGCAGCCGAGGAACTGCTCGATCCTGTTCCACGCCTTCTCGTAGCCCGCTACGTCCTCGTCGTGCGTGAGCTCGCCGTGGGCCAGCATGTAGTTGCTGTGCCACAGGGCCGCCGCCGCTATGCCGCCGTTGGGCTTGAGTGGCGGGATCCCCTGCTTGATCCGCTCGGCGTTTACCAGCCACATGAAGCGCGCCTCGAACTCCACCTCCGGCGCCACCGACGCGATCCACTGCGCCCGCCAGCCTTCGGCGAAGTCCTGGTAGTGCCCCATCGCCAGCGTCTCGTGTCCGCGAACCTGTTCCAGGACCCCTAGCACTCCGTGAGGCCGCACCCAGGCGGGCCGCAGCTCCATGACCGTCTCGAGCTTGCCCTCAGCCTGGCCCAGCCGAGCGGCGGCCAGGTCCTGCTCGGCCTCGACCAACAGTCGCGCCGGCAGCGCGGCCTCCTCGGCCAGCCACAGCGACAGCATCTGCTGCGCATCCAGCCAGTCGAGGTAGTTGTAGGGGAGCTTAAGGTCGGCCCGGCGGTTCCAGTCGTACTTGCCGGCGAAGAAGTCGCGCCAGGCCTGGGCGAAGGCCGCCACATCGCCCGCGTTGAGGACGCCGTTGCCGTCAACATCGCCGGCGACGTCCGCGGCGGCGGGAGCCTGCACGGCGGCCATCGCCAGCACGAGACCCAACGCCAGGCTCGGCACCATGCGCCGCGCTCGAGGGGCTGCTGGCTGAACCCGGGGATTGCCTCCGCCCGGGCAGAGGCTCCTGTGTCTCGGCAGGGCTGTGTGCATGGACCCTCGACGCCACCCGGTGCGTCCCGCGTCGGCCACGCCCAGCCGGCGGCCGAGCCCCGTCACCGCTGCCGCCTCCCACCTGGCAGGAGCCCTCGGCGCATCACGCACTCCCGCGCCGCGAGGCCCCGTGGACTACTCCACAGGCGGTGGCGGCGCTTCCAGACCGAGGACCTGCGCCTGGTACCACTCTTGTCCCGTGGTGGCGTTTTTCCGGGTAGCGACGTTGCGGTTGTCTTGGACCTGGAAGCGAAGGTCATAGGTCTGGACGGGCTGGTTGCCCAGGGCGTCCGGTGTCGAGGTGTTGCGCGGGAAGTTGTAGGTGGCGGCGTAGGTGGCGTCCACCCACTGGCCGTTGCTCTGGATGCCCGAGGCGCGGTCGAGGGTGATGGTCTCCTTCGCCCCGCCGGGCTTGAAGATCTCAGCCGTGACTTGCTTGATCCCGTCGCCGTCGGTGGCATGGACGGTCATGACCGACGAGCCGCCGGTGGCGGGCTGCGTCGTGGGGTTGATGAAGACGCTCCAGATCCGTGGAGGCTGAGGCGTGGTCACGGTCACGTCGGCCTCGCCGCGCTGACTGCCGGCGACGGCGACCACCTTGCCCGCGCCGACCTGGGTGGCGCTGAACCGGCCGGGCGAGCCCGGCGAGAGCGCCCCGACATTTCCCTCGACCGCCCAGCTCGGCGAGATGCTGGACCTGACCGACCCGGCCCACAGGTAGGCCTGGAAGGTGATGAAGGAGCCGGGGTCCAGAGTGGCCTGGTCGGGCTGAAGGAGCAGGCGATCCGGCACGGCAAGATTCTGGGGCACGAGAGCCACGACGACGGGGGTGACTATGCCGTTGAGGACGTTAACGGTCAAGCGGGCGCCCCAGAAGCTCTGGCCGGCCGCCGGCTGAACGACCAGCTCGATGGCGCCGGCGGGAAGGTTGTTGATGCGGAACCCGCCGTCCGCCGCGGAGGTGGTCGAGGTGCCCGGCGTGGCGGTCACTTGGGCGTTGGGCAGGGCCAAGGTGGTATCCTGCGCATTGACGACCCAGCCCGCCACGGAGGCGGTGCCCGCGGGAGGCTGGCCGTCATCGGGCGGCCGAGGCTGGATGGGCACGGCGCTACCTCCGCCACCACACCCGGCGAGCATCGAGACCAGGGCCACTACGGCGCAGGCGAACAGCATGCTCTTCGTGGCTGCTTTCATTGCGCACCAGCCTTCCTACGGCTTGATCGCTGTGCCTGGGACAATATACACTCTGCCCGGCCGCCCACCTCTGTCGCCCGGGCGGCGCAGACCCTTGCGGCACCCTTACGGACCTTGCGTCTACCGCTGCAGACTCATGGTCCGGATTCCCTGAACCATACTGCCATCTTCCGCCCGCGCGCGCAACCGCACCAGATACACTCCCCGCGGCACGGGCGCTCCCCCGTCGCCTCTCCCATCCCACACCACCACATTCTGGCCCGCGGCCATGAGCCCCTGCTGCTGGACCCGGCGGACCGTGCGCCCGGCGATGTTGAGCACCTCCAGGTCGCAGTAGGCCGGCGCCGACAGCGAGAACACTACCTGCGCTCGACCCCGGCCCGGCTGGACCGCCATGCTCGTCACGGCCAGCGTCGCGGCCTCCGTCTTCGTCATCTGCAGCTCGAGCCGCCGCGTCCCCGTCCCCGCCACCTCGACCCGCCGCTGCCGACGCAGATCGAAGGTCCCGTTCGTGTCCAGATCACGCAGTATTATAGCATAGCCCTCGGGCACTTCGCCGCCTATCTCGGCCTCGACCCAGGTTCGGTCCTCGCCCGCGGCAGGGGTGAGGGCGAGGCGCCACACCAGCCGACTGGCGGGCCGCAGCGCCAGGGCGCTGTACGCCTTCTTGTCGTCCTCGATCCACAGGCGCGGGCAGGACGCAGCGGCGGGGGGAGGCTCCGGGGCGGGAAGCAGCGCCTGCGTGCAGCCGCCCACGAAGTTGTCGGTATCCCTGCTGTGAGCCCCCGCCGCGACGAGGCGGATCTTCCACTGCGGCGTGGGGACGGTCACGTCCGTGGCCGAGGACGCCGCTTGTGCCGGCTGAACCGCGCCGGTGGGCAGCACCGCCGCCGCCTGCGCCGGGCTCGAGGGCCGGCGGAAGGTGATGCGGCACGGCTGGTAGACCCGCAGCCAGAACCCGGCCCAGGCCGGCATCCATGTGCTTCCCGTCCAGCCCGGCGAGAGAAGCTTGTAGGAGAAAGCCGCGGCATCGAACAGGTAGGCCGCCGAGCTCAGATACCCGTCCTGCTCCGCGGCCAGCAGGCTCATCACGGTCGTGCCCACCTGCACCTGAGTCGCGCCGTAGTCCATCGCGGCGAAGTACGGGTTCCCCAGTAGCTGCCAGCCGGGCTCCACGTCCACCGTCAGATTCCCCGCGCTCGCCGTCTGGCCCAGTAGCTCGAAGCTGAGCTGCTTCCTCGTCCACACCCACAGCCCGCGCCCCAGCGCCAGCCTGGTCACGGCCGTCGGCTCCGCCCCGGGCTCATACAGCACGTACCGCTCGTTGACCGGGTCCCAGCCGGCCGCGCGGAAGGCTGCGTCGGGGCCGAAGAGGCTGGACGGGTTGGCGTCGGCCGGCACCACCGGCGGGCTGAGGAGCCACGTCCCCGCCGCGAGCTGCATGCTGTCGTTGGGAAAGCTCTGCACGGGGCCCGCAGCCTGGACGTTCTTGTCCTCGTTCCCCGTGGCGTCCACGGCCGTGACCGCGTAGTAGTAGTCCGTGAAGTCCACCGCCGACGTGTCCACGTAGCTCTGAAGCGAGGGCACGGGAATCTGGGCCAGGGGTTGGCGCGCCCCAACGGCGTCGAAGGGGTACCCGTCGCGGTAGATGCGGTACCCCGTGCAGTCGGCGGGCCACGTGTAGCCTGTCCACTGCACCTCGATCGCCCCGCCGTTGTCACCCGGCACGTCCGCCGCCGTCAGCGTGGTCACGGCCGGCGGCGGCAGGTTGTCCGAGGCCTGCACCGGCCCCACCGGCCCCGCGTAGCTCACGTTGGTGCCGTCCGACGCGCCCACCTGGTAGTAGTAGTCCGTCCCGTCCGCCACCGTGGTGTCGTGGTAGAAGTCCGCGCCCGCCGGCACCTGGCCGATCTGCGCGAATTCTCCCGTGGTCCCCTCACGACGCCGGACCTCATACAGGGTCACCTCACCGCTGCCCGCGCCGTCGTCCAGCGAGCGCGTCCAGGTGATCGTGATGCTTCCCCCGTTGTCCTGCGGCGTGTCGTTGGCCTGCAGGTTCGTCGGAGGTCGCGGCCCCAGGCCCACGCCCAGCGCCCGCGCGCAGTTGATCCTTCCCGAGCCCAGCTTCCCCGCATAGCCCGGGTTCAGGCGGTCTATGTCGTCCGCCGTGCTCGTTATCTGGTCGCGGATCTGATCGGGTCCCCAGTCCGGATGCAGGGCCTTCACCAGCGCGGCTAGCCCCGACACCATCGGCGCGGAGAACGACGTGCCCGTGTTGGTATAGAAGAAGTCGGTGAAGCCGGGGAAGCTGGGGTCGTAGTAGGCAGGCCCGTAGATGGCGTCCCCGGGAGCGGACACGTCCACGAAGTGCCTGCCCGTCGAGCCGTCGTAGTTCGAGTAGCTGCCCTTGCGATCGTACTTGTCCGTATAGGCCACGCCGATGACGTAGTTGTCGGTCAGCGGGTCCCGCCCCTCGTTGCACACCGGCGACCACCAGTAGGTGTCCGTCATCTCCCGGCTGTAGTTCCCCGCGGCCGCCACCACCACCATGTTCCTGCCATGCGCCCGGATGATCGGGTTCGTGAACAGCGTGCTCCACGGCGCTCCGATGCTCAGGTTGATGATCTCCGCGCCGTTGTCCACCGCGTACTCCAGGCCGTCCACCACCGTCTCGTAGTCCGCGCCCCCGTCGTCGGGGAACACCTGGATCGCCATTATCCGGGCGTTGGGGTACACGCCTGCCGTCC
>CAZSOQ010000317.1:0-5120 GCA_964608495.1 uncultured Armatimonadia bacterium
CACCGAGACCTTGTAGAGGATGCCGTCCCCCGGGTCGCTGCCGTCACCCTTGCCCACCACGGCGCGAAAGGCCACGGCCGGTCTGGCTGGGAGGGCGACAGGGTCGTACAGGGCAAAGGCGTAACCCACTCCACCGACGTAGGGCGGGTGCATGGCGATGGCGTCCTTGGCGACCTCGCCGCAGATGTAGCGCTGGACGCCCGTGTGCGCGCGGGTCGTGCCCACGTTGGTGGTCTCCTTACCGCCGCGCAGACACATCCCCCCTTGCCAGCGCGCCGGGACTTCCGCCACCGGCCAGTGCCCCTCCTCGACCACCATGCCCCGCTCGAGCGTCTGCGAGGAGGGGCCGGAGGAGAGCTCTATCTCCACCAGCTCGGTCGTCTCTTCCCTGGGCTGGCCCAGGTCGAGACGGGCCACCGTGGGCTTTCCCGGCTCGGCTCGCACCGTCTGCTCCTTGCCCAGCGCGGCTACGGTGATCTCGCGGGCCTCGGGGAAGTTGCTGGTGAACTCGACCACCAGCGTGTTCTCGTCCATGGTGGCGTCCGCGTAGGTCATGGGCACAACCGTGAAGTCTATCCAGGCGCCCTCGAACTGCTGCCATACGCGGTCGCCGGGACTGGCGTCGGCCGGTACCGTCAGCTCGTGCTGCTGCTGGCCGCGCACGACCACCTTCTCGCCCGCCAGCACCTCGTCGCGCTCGCAGGTCAGCCCGGCGGCGGCGCCCTCGGCCGCCGCGCCCTGCAGCAGGTAGCTGAAGGCGCCCTCGACCGGCACCACATACGTCAGGCCGCGGGAGACGCGCACTTCCGCCGGCCCGAGCTCCTTGCCCTCCTCGTCCAGCGCGACGGCCGACGTAGCCTTGATGGCGAAGCCGCACTCGGCGCCCTCGTAGGCGATGACCTCGTACTTGCTCTCGGGCAGGATGCGGCACACCCCGATGCCGTTGCCGCCGGCCTTGGCGAACCTCACGAAGCGGCCCCGCCCGTCCACGTACAGATAGGCGGGCGTGACGGCATAGTCGCAGCGGTGGCCGCCCGGGTCGGAGCTGATCACCTCGACGGCGCCGTCCCGCGTCCAGCCCGCGTACCCGTTCGGCGGCAGGTCCACCTTGCGCCCGTGGGCCTCGACGGCCAGGCGCTCGTCCCGGTTGCCGTTGACGACCGTCACGGTCCCGTCAGTGTAGCGGGTGACGACCTGCGAGCGCTGGTAGGCCCCGGAAGCCACGGCGGCCGAGGTATCCAGGAGCTTGCCCTCCGCGTCGGCGTAGCTGATCTCCTCGGCGCTGGCCAGGCAGTAGCGGCTGTGGAGCTGCTGCAGCATGTAGTAGCTGCGCAGGGCGTTGTGCATTCCGCCGTCGAGGACCAGGAAGCCGGGATGTCCGAAAGCGACGGTTGCCGCAAGGAAGCGGTCCACCGCCGCGTCCCTCTCCTCGCGGCTGGAGCCCATGCTCTCATCGCGGCCGTAGAACATGCCCAGGCTCCCCATGCCGAAGTTGCAGCACAGGTCATGCATGCGCCGCAGGTCGAAGTCCACCAGCCAGGGGTTGATGGCGGGCCGGTAGGGCTGGTCCTGCGCGTAGTTGCCGTCGGTCAGGCCACAGTAGGAAAAGTGGTTGTTGCCCTCGGAGTACACCGGCCCGTTCCAGGCCTTCTTCTGGTGCAGCATGATCTCGCCGTAGGCATAGAAGACGGCGGTGAAGGTGCCCGCCCCCGGCACGCGCGGATCGTAGTCCACCCGGTGCCAGGGAGCCACGGCCGTATGCACATCGCAGTAGGCCGTACTGAAGTGGAACTTCTCCTGGATCTTCGGCGCCAGCATCGCGCAGAACTCCACGGCCCGCGACGGCTTGGGCGCGTAGCACCGCGGCCAGGCCAACTGGAGCTGGTTGTCCGGCGTGCGGCCCACGAGGTCTGCCGACCAGTACTCGTTCACCGGCGCGAAGTCCGTATAGTTGTTGTACGGGCCGTAGGTGAACCCGAGCTGGTCTATCATGAGCCGGGCGTAGTCGTAGGCGCCCTGGTCGCCCCCCTTGCCCGGCGCGGCCTTGGTGCGGAAGGTGAAGCTCTCCCCCTCGTCTCGCCACATCGTCTCGTGGTCCGTGACCACGACCTCGGTCATCCCATAGCGGTGAACGCGCGTCCAGTGCTTCGCGTCGTTCTCCCGGTTGCCCGCGCCATGGGCTCGCCACACGCGCGTGCCCGTGATGTGCTTCCAGGGCGAGACCGGGTTCGGGATGGCCGGCAGCATCTCCTCATAGTGCGGCGAGAGCGTGACGAATAGGCGCTCATGGCAGTCGTTGCGCCGGCCGTCGGTCTTGGCGGTGTAGCGCGTGCCGCCGTTATAGGCGACGCCGGCGTCCGTGACGCCGTTGTCGGCCCAGGGCGTCGAGGAGTTGGACAGGCACCAGTCAGTGTGGCCCGTGAGGAAGAGGGGCTCGTCGGCCGGGCCCGAGACGGCCACCGCGGGGCGCGGACCGCCATAGGTGTAGTAGGGGTTGGTGACCAAGCGCGGCTTCCCGAGACCCACCGCCCGGCCGAAGCGCACCTCTGCCACCTGCCCACCGGGCGCCACCACGTCAATCACCAGCGACTTGTTCCACAGCCGGAAGGTGTAGGTCACCTCGGCCGAGGCGTCGCCGGCGCTCACCCGCCAGCGCGACACAACCTTGTCGCCGTCGAGCTTCGTGCCGAGGGGCTGGGCCTTCTCCGGCGCCACCGCGCCCGCCTCGCCGGCGAGATACACGCCACCGCCTACGCAGGGCTGAACCTGGCCGCCGCGCCCCTGCCAGACGGCCGTGAGGTCACTGAGCGTGCCCGTCTCGGGCTTCAGCGTGTAGGTCAACGTGCCGTCCGAACCCTCGTAGGTGAACACGAAGGAGCCGTCCCGCTCGACGACGGAGGTCTTGAAGTCGTCGGTAACGTTGGGCGGAAGGACGGTCTCGGGGCGGGTCGGAAAGGGGAGCTTGCCGGGGCCCGTGTTGGTTCCCACGCTCTGCCCGGGGAACATCGGGATCCCGCGCTCGGGCCGCGGGTCGAACTTCAGGGGCGAGAAGTCCTCGACGAAGACCGCCAGCCCGTCCACGTAGACCGAGCGCTCCTCCTTGTTCGTGCCCCCCAACACCAGGAAGCCCAGGAAGCGCGAGCCCCCGGCCACCATCTCGATCTGATCCGGGCTCAGCCTTCGGTGGCAGAGGAACCAGTACTTCCAGCGAAGGTGAGGCAACTGCACCCGCACCTCGCGACCGTCGGGCGTCTCGAACAGCGCGATCACGGCCACCGCGGGCGTCGTGGGGTCTGGCACCCAGCCCCAGCTGTTGCCGTAGGTCCACAGCGTCGCCGCATCGAAGGGCTGGGCGACGGCGATGGGCGACGGCGGCAGCACTCGGACCTGCGGGTTGGGCCCCGTGGCGCGGTAGGTCAGCTTGCCCACGTACTGACCCCAGATCTGCTGCTCGCGCGACCGCTCGAAGGTCGCCTCGGCGTTCTCTGCCTCCACGCGCCAGCCCGACAGGTCCTCGAAATCCACCAGGTGCGGGTGGTCGTCCTCGGTGCGGCCCGCCCAGTCCATCTCATAGGGTCGCTTGCCCACGGCCTCTCCCTCCTGAGCCGGGATCAGCATCACCAACGAAGCCAGTATCATCGCGGTCATCGTCAGCCCTCCTGCCCAGACCTTCATGCCGAACGGGTCCGAATCCTGCTTCCGCGCCAGGAGGCATGAGTGCTCCCGGCGCCTGCCCCAGGCCCGCGGCGCGTGCCCCTCAGTCGTCGGCACGGGTGACGCGGAAGTAGCGCGTGACCGTGCGCCCCGAGGCCAGCTCGGAGGCACGAAGCTGCCAGGTGCCGGCGAGGTCGTTCGGCGCAAGATCGAGCGTCAGCCGAAACCGCCCGCCCGCGGCGCCGTAGTAGCCGCTGGACTCCGCCGCCCGGCCGTCGGGGTCCAGGATCTCGACCCTCACGGGCACGACGGCGTCCAGCGCCTCGCCCCCTGCGTCAACGACCGCGAGCTCCACGGCCAGCGACCCGCCGGTGGGCGCCGTGTCGGGGCAGTCCACGCGCACGCCCGCTATCTCGCGCTCGCAGACCATCAGCAGCCGGCCTTCGCAAGGACCGAGTCGCGCCGCGACGGCCAGACCGCCCCCGGCCTGCTTCGCCTCGACGGGACCGTGGCTCACCAGGTCATACACGAAGCCCGAGCCGCGGGCCAGGGCGATCGTCGCCTCCGACGGCAGGCCGTTCTCCATGACGAGGCCGTGGTGCCCCACGTACTCGCCGAACTCGCGGTGGTCGTTGATCGCGAAGATGTAGTCCGTGGTCCCATAGCGGCGTCGGTAGGTCACGACGTCCGGGTTGTCGGACAGAACCGGCCAGGTGTACCCGGGGGCCAGTTCCTCGCGAAGCTGGGCCGCGAGCTTCTGCAGAGCGGCCTTGTCCTCGTCCGCCTTGCGCACCCTCTCGTAGGCCTGCAGCGTGATATCGGGCTTGATGGCCGGGCAGAGCCGGTCGTCTCCCACGACGATGCCGCCGTCGGCCTGGAAGGCCCTGATCCTGTCGGCCATGGTCCGCGTGATGACGTCGCAGTCCATCATCACCAGGACCTTGAAGCCCTCGAGCCCTCTCTGCACGACCGTCTCGTCGTAGACGATCTCGGGTTGCAGACCCGCCCACTGCATCACCAGGTAGGCGTCTCCCGTCCAGGTGTGGCCCCAGCCGTAGGTTCCCCGTCGCGCGAACATCTGCGACGCGAAGCTCTCCAGGAAGGCGACGTCGGACCTGATGCCGGGCACCTGCACCAGCGTCGGCCCCAGCGGCTCCACCACCTCGCGCACCAGTCGCGCCAGCTCGTGCTGCGTCTGCGGATGGGTGTACCGGTAGCTCGACGTGGAATCGGTCGGCACCAGGCTCTGCCAGCCGTGGTACATGATGCCCTTGATGGGCCGGGCGATCTTCGTCCAGAAGGCCTCCCGCAGGTGCATGGGATGGATGGTGATGAAGGCCGCGTCCGGGTCCGTGTCCTCCCATACGGACTGGGCGGCGGGCCTCTGCTCGCTCTCCTTGCTCGCCGGCGCCGTCTGCGAGCGGTACCAGATGATCTGCGTCATCTTCATGGCCTGCTGCGGGTGA
>CAZSOQ010000318.1:0-5116 GCA_964608495.1 uncultured Armatimonadia bacterium
ACCCGTGCCTGCCGCCTCCTCTGCCGCCCTCCCTGGGCGGCCCGGGCGCGCCGCACAGGTAGGCTATCGTGCCCTTCTGGCCCGCCCGCATCTGCGAAAGCGGCACCACGGCCGTCTCGACGGCCATGGCCCCCTCCTGGCAGCACGGCCCGGGTGGTATCACGTTGCCGTGCGGGCACTCGCTGGGATGGCCCAGCAGTGTACAGATGCTGCGGGTCAGCTCCGGGCTGACGATGTGCTCCATCTCGCCGGCGATGTAGTCGCCCGCGTCCGGGGGCATGCCTAGCACGTCGCTCATCATGCGCTCCGCGAGCCGGTGGCGACGCACGATGTCGCTGCCCAAGTGCTCGCCGGCCTCGGTGAGTCGTACGGCGCCTGCCTCGATCAGCACCAGCCCCTCCGCGACCAGCGCTTCGAGCGTGCCGTGGTTGTGCCTCTGAATCTCCGCGTGGTCCACAGGCACCGGCCCTGCTTCGTGCTCCACCAGCAGGTAGTAGAGCGCATGGAGGATGTGCTCCTTGCGCCGCTTGAGGCTCTCGCGTGCACCCTCCGTGGGGCTCACAGCACCACCCCCAGACCGCGCAGGGTCCAGTTCACCAGCGCGCCTGTCAAGATGGCCAGCACGACGATCAAGGCGATCATCACGCAGGCACGTTTCAGGCCCTGCTCCTTGATCATCACCAGGGAGTTGGCGATACAGGGCACGAAGAGGGTCATCGTGATGAGTGCGACGACGGTCTGCAGATTGTCCAGCCGACCGTCGTAGCGGAGCTCGAAGAGCCCGGCCGCGCCGTAGTCGCGTCGCAGGAACCCCACGAGGAAAGCGTACGTGGATTCCGGTGGGAGGGAAAGCAGGCTGACGATGACAGGGCGGAAGGCCCGCTCAATCAGGTCGAGAACGTGGAACCACGAGAGCACGGCCAGGACACCGGTGCCCAGGATGAAGTAGGGCAGCGCCTCGCGCAGGAACCACTCGGCGCGCTGCCAGGTCTTGCGCAGAACGTTCGCCGCCGTGGGCAGGCGCAGCAGGGGGATCTCCACGATGAAGTCGGGGCGTGGGCCGCCCAAGATCCTGCTGGCCACATAGCCTGCCGCGAACAGCTCCGCGATGATGACGCCGAACACCAGTAGCAGGCCCACGGGCCCCACGGCGCCGGCCAGCCCCATCACCACACCGAGCTGAGCCGAGCACGGTACTCCCAGCGCCAGGAGGAAGGTGACTATGAGCCGGGCGTCGCGGGATTCCAGAATCCGGGCCGAGAGGGTCGCCATGGTGTCGCACCCGAGGCCAAGCACCATTGGCACACAGGCCCGACCGTCGAGGCCCATGTGGTTGAAGAACCGGTTGGCGAGAACGGTGAGGCGAGCCAGGTAACCCGAGTCCTCCAGCAGGGCGAGGAAGAGGAAGAAGAAGGTCACGATGGGCAGCACAACGCCGAAGGCCAGGGAGAGGCCCATCGTGATCATGCCGTATTCACCCACTAGCACGTAGCGGGCCAACCCGGAGGGCAGATGGCGAGTGACCACGTCATGGAAGAAGGGATTGAGGAAGCCATCCGCCTGACGGTCCAGCACGACAGGGCCCACGATGGCCTCGCGGGCACCCCTGAGCTTGATGCTCACCTCGTAGCGGGCGGCGTCCGTGCTCGTCCGGAACAGGCCCTGCAGCCGGTAGACGCCCCCGCCCTCGTCCACCAGGGGCACCGGCAGCTCTTCACTGCCGCCGTCGAGGTAGGTGAGGCGCACGGCCACGCGCGGCCAGCGGGCCCCCACGGCCTGGAGACGCCCCTGCACGCCGTAGGCTGTGTCCGCGCGCAGGAACCTGGCGCAGCCGGTGCCGGGCCGCAGCCAAAGGGTGAGGTCCGTAGGGCCCCGGGCCCGCAGCACGATCCGCGTCCCTTCATCGTTCGCGGCCCAGCCACCGGCGAGGCCCACCACAGCCGGGCGGCCCTGATCGCCGAGGGCCATGACCCGTTGGGTCGCCGGACCCATGATGTGGCTAGACAGGAAGTCCACCACGGTGCCGGCGCCGAACTTGCCCACGACCAGGTACATTGCATAGAGGATCGCGGCAAGGATAACGGCGCCCCACACGGGATGCATGGTCGCGCTGGAGGCCAGCTCGCGGCCCCGAGTCACGGACACGCGCCGGCGCACGCTGACCGCCTCGCCCAACTCCTCGGCTTCGTGCCAACGGGCGGCGGCAAGCACGTAGTCCAGCGGCTCACTGAACCGGCTCGCCGTCTGCTCGCGGATCCGGCGGATCTGCCCGACCACGCCCGGCGGGACCCGCTCGGCGACCCAGCGCTCCACGCCCTCATCCCCCGCCAGCAGCATCGCCGACAGACCGCGCTTGCCCAGGGGAAGCTCGGGCAGCAGGGCCGTGAGCTCGGCGATCGCCTCCTCGACGGCGGGGCCATAGTCAACCCTGAGGCGCGGCGGCGACGGCCGCCTGATGGCCTGGAAGAGCTCGCTGATCCCTCGCCGCTCCACGGCCACCGTGGGCACCACCGGGACGCCCAGCAGATCGCCCAGCTTCTCGGTGCTGATGTGGATGCCCTCGCGCAGGGCCTCGTCCACCATGTTCAGCGCAACCGTCACGGGCACGTCGAGCTCCGCCAGCTCGGCCGTGATGCGCAGGCCGCGCGTGAGGTTGCGCGCGTCCATCACCTGCACGACCACGTAGTCGCGCTCGTTGAGGAGGATGTCCCGCGTGACCAGCTCGTCCAGGCTGAGGGGAGTCAGCGTGTTGACGCCCGGCGTATCCACCACTTCAGGCCACCGGCCCAGCCCACGCAAACGTCCCCGAATGACCTCCACCGTCGTCCCGGGGTAGTTGGACACCACGGCGTAGCTGCCGGTCAACAGATTGAAGAGCACGCTCTTGCCGACGTTGGGGTTGCCGACCAACAGCACCTTCTGCGCTGGCGGCTGGCCGACGGCTCGGGGAGACGGCGCCTGGCTCAATCACTACCCTCCCCCGCGGCCGGCCTCGAGGCGCGGTCTACCTTGCGGCCGTCCCCACGCCCGGCGACTACCGACTCCCTCTCCCGAACCTTGCGGCACCTCGAGCACATGCCCGACACCTCTAGCGCGTGGCCGCTCGCGGCGAAGCCGTGCTCCCGGCACGCCTCGGCGATGGCTTCCTCCAGGTCCGGTCGGCGGAACTCGATGACGCGCCCGCAGCGCACGCACACCAGGTGCTCGTGCTGCTCACCCGCACCCAGACGCTCGTAGATGGTGGGGCCGGACGCCAGGCGCAGCTCCCGCAGCAAACCGGCACGGGTAAGCAGAGCCAGCGCGCGGTAGACGGTTGCTCGCGAGACCCTCTCGCCTCGCGACCAGAGGGTGTGCCAGAGGTCGTCGGCACCGAAGTGCCGGTCGGCCGAGCAGACGGCCTCGAGGACAGCGGCACGCTGGGCCGTAAGGCGCACGTCGGCGGCGCGCAGAACCTTACGGGCGTGCTCAAGGGCCGAAGAGGACGTTACGCTTGCCGTGCGCTGCTTTGGCACGCCTGGTCACCTGCAAATGAGACGCTGTCTCATCTATCAAACCACGCCAGCCGCCTTCTCGTCAACCACCCAGTCCACGGGAAGGGGCCGCGCGCAGCCCAGTGCGGTCCTGCCTAGACGACGGCTCGTGGCTGGGCGGTTCGCCAGCCGCCCCCGCGCCTCCAGGCCGCCCTACCTGACCAGGGTCTCGCTCCGCTCGGCCCCGACGGACACCACGGAGATCCCGACGCCGACCAGGCTCTCGATCCGCTCCAGGTACAGACGCGTCCTCTGGGGTAGCTCCTCGTAGGAGCGGGCGCCGCCGATGGGCTGCTTCCATCCCGGCATCTCTTCGTAGACGGGCTCCACATCGCCCAGGCGGTCCAGGTTGCCTGGCGGGTAGTCGAGGACCTGGCCCTCGAGCCGGTAGCCCACGCACAGTCGGATCGGGTCTAGCTCATCGAGAACGTCCAGCTTCGTGATGGCCATCTCGGTGGCGCCGTTGATGTGAGCGGCGCCACGTACCAGGGGGACGTCGAACCAGCCACACCGGCGCGGCCGCCCGGTGGTCGTGCCGAACTCGGCCCCGCGCTCACGGATCGTGTCCCCGATCCTGTCGGTCAGCTCGGTCGGGAAGGCGCCGCGACCCACGCGCGTCGTGTAGGCCTTCGCCACCATCACGACGCGGGAGACGGCCGTAGGCGGTACGCCCGTACCGATACAGCCCCCGCCGCTCACCGGATGGGAGGAGGTGACAAAGGGGTAGGTGCCGTAGTCCAGGTCCAGGTACGTGCCCTGCGCGCCCTCCAGCACGACCTCGGCGTCGGCCGCCAGGGCCTCCCGTACGAGCGGGCGCAGGTCGCCCACGAAGGGCGCGAGGACGCGCGCGGCCTCGACCAAGGGCTGCACTACATCCTCGAGGACAAGAGGGGGGTGCCCGTAGATGATCTCCAGGAGCTTGTTCTTCACTGCCAGTTGGGCTGCGGTGCGCTCCCTCAGCACGGCTTCGTCCAGCAGGTCCCACATGCGCAGGCCGCGCGGAGTACGGGACGTCTTGTCCACGTAGGCCGGGCCGATGCCGCGGCGGGTGGTGCCGATGCTGTCCGAGCTCCTCTCTTCGGATAGCTCGTCCAGCAGGCAGTGGTAGGGCATGATGACGTGGGCGTTGCCGCTGACCACCAGGTTCTGGCAGTCAACGCCGCGCTCCTGGAGGGCCCGGATCTCCTCGACGAGCGAGATGGGGTCTATGAGGGTGCCGTCGGCCATCATGCAGGTGACCTGAGGGTAGAGGATGCCTGAGGGGATGAGGTGCAGCTTGAACAGCTCATCGCCGACCTTGACGGTGTGGCCGGCATTGGTGCCGCCCTGGTAGCGAAGGACGAAGGCGACGTGCGCGGAGATAAGGTCGGTGATCTTGCCCTTCCCCTCGTCGCCCCACTGAGCTCCCACCACGACCGTCACAGGCATGTTCCCCACTCCTTGGCAAAAAAAACGGCCCGCGGGGGGCCTGGTGATTCGCGAACTGCCTTGCCCTATGCTACCCTCCGGCAGACGCGGATGTCAATGCCCGCGTAGGTGTTGTGCCGAGGGCCCAAGCGGGGTATAATACGTCTACTACAGGGGGC
>CAZSOQ010000319.1:0-5110 GCA_964608495.1 uncultured Armatimonadia bacterium
AGGCAGGTCCGAGAGCAGCACCCCATCCAGCCCCGCCTCCGCCGCCGCGGCGGCGAAGTCCGCCGGCCCCCGCTGCAGCACCGGGTTGTAGCAGGTCATGAAGACCAGGGGAACCTGGCTGCGTTCCCGGACGGCGCGCACGAGGCCCAGGACCCCCTCGACCGTCGTCCCGGCCTGCAGGGCACGCTGCCCCGCCGCCTGGATCACCGGCCCGTCGGCCATCGGGTCCGAGTAGGGCATGCCGAGCTCGATCACGTCGGCCCCGGCCTGCGCGATCACCGGCACCAGCTCCCGCGTGACCTGCAGGTTCGGGTCCCCCGCCGTGATGTAGACCACGAGGGCTCCCCGGCCCTCGGACCGTGCTTTCTCGAAGGCATCCAAAATGCGACTCACTGAACCGTCCTCCTATCAGCGCCCCGGGGCGAGCGGTCCGCGCGGGGGCTCTACTGCAGCATTCCGCGTTCCGCCAGCAGACTGCTCATCTCCTCCGCGTCCTTGTCGCCCCGGCCCGAGATGTTCACGATCACCAGGTCGTCCTCGCTCACCTCGTCCCGCATCTTCAGCAGGTACGCCACCGCGTGCGACGACTCGAGCGCCGGGATGATGCCCTCCAGGTGCGACAGCCGCACGAAGGCCTCGATGGCCTCATCGTCCGTCACCGACACGTACCGCGCCCGCCCCGTCTCCTTCCAGTAGGCGTGCTCCGGTCCCACGCCGGGGTAGTCCAGCCCCGCCGCCACCGAATGGGCCGGGCTCACCTGCCCGTCCCCGTCCTGGAGCAGGTAGGTGGCCGCCCCATGGACGATCCCGTAGGTCCCGGCCGACAGGCTGGCCGAGTGGTCGCCCCAGGACAGCCCGCGCCCCTGGGCCTCCACGCCGATCAGGTCCACCCCGTCGTCGTCCACGAAGGGGTGGAACAGCCCCATGGAGTTCGACCCGCCCCCCACGCAGGCCAGCAGCTTGGTGGGCAGCCGCCCCTCCTTCTCCAGCACCTGCCAGCGCGCCTCGCGCCCTATCACCGACTGGAAGTCCCTCACCATCACCGGGTACGGGTGCGGCCCCGCCACGGTCCCGAAGCAGTAGAAGGTGTTGCCCGGGTTGGCCATCCAGTCGCGAATCGCCTCGTTGATGGCGTCCTTGAGCACGCGCGTGCCCGACGTCACCGCCCGTACCTCCGTCCCCAGCAGCCTCATGCGGAACACGTTGGCGGCCTGGCGGCGAATGTCCTCCTCCCCCATGTACACCACGCACTCGAACCCGAAGAGCGCCGCCGCCGTCGCCGTCGCCACGCCGTGCTGCCCGGCCCCGGTCTCGGCGATCATCCGCGGCTTGCCCATCCGCCGCGCCAGCAGCGCCTGCCCCAGCGTGTTGTTGATCTTGTGCGCGCCCGTGTGGTTCAGGTCCTCGCGCTTGAGGTAGACCTTGCAGCCCACCTCCTCGCTCAGGCGCTCGGCAGGGTACAGCGGCGACGGCCGTCCCACGTAGTCGCGCAGATACTCGTCCAGCTCCGCCCGGTACTCCGGATCCTCCCGTGCCGCGAAGTAGGCTTCTTCCAGTTCCTTCAGCACGGGCATCAGGGTCTCGGGCACGTACTGGCCGCCGAAGCGGCCGAACTTGCCGTGTCGTTCGTCTATCGTCATCATTCATCTCCACTCTGTGATCTATTCGGTGCTTGCCCCGGGGCCCTCTAGCGCGACCCTCGCCTCTTCGACGTCCGCGGCAGGCCCACGAACCGCCGCAGCGCCAGCCCCGGCTCCTGCTCGCACATCAGCGCCGTCCCGATCAGCGCCGCGTCTATCCCCGCCGCCGCCAGGCGGACCAGGTCCTCGCGCGTCTTGATCCCGCTCTCCGCCACCAGCGTGCACTCAGGCGGCACCAGGGGCGCCAGGTCCTCCGTGCGCGCGATGTCCACCTCCAGCGTCGCCAGGTCCCGGTTGTTGATGCCGATGATCTCGGCCCCGGCCTGGAGCGCTCGTTCAATCTCCCAGCCGTCGTGGGTCTCGACCAGCGCCGCCATGCCCAGGTGCCGCGTGAGCGCCAGCAGGTCCTTCAGCAGCGGCTGATCCAGGATCCCGGCGATCAGCAGCACCGCGTCCGCCAGCCAGTAGCGGGCCTCGTACACCTGGTACTCGTCAACGATGAAGTCCTTGCGCAGCAGCGGCAGCGGCATGTAGTTGCGGGCCCGTCGCAGATCGAGCAACTGCCCCTGGAAGTACCTCTCGTCGGTCAGGACGCTGATGGCGGCGGCCCCGTTGCCCGAGTACTCCTGCGCCAGGATGCGCGGGTCGTACAGGTCCGTGAATGCGCCGTGGCTTGGGCTGGCCCGCTTCATCTCAGCGATGACGCGCACATCCCAGCGTCCCCGCACGGCGGCCGGGAAGTTCCGCGACGCCGGCAGGCCCGCCAGGGCCGCCTCCAGCTCCAACTGGGGCAGCTCCGCCTTCCGCCGCGCCACTTCCTCGTACTTGTGGTCCACTATCTCGGCCAGTAGCAAGTGCAAACGCATGGTCCTAGGTCCTCGGACCGGGGTCTGCCGGCGGTGCCGCTCCTACTCCCGCGGCGTCGGTCCGCCCGCAGGGCTTCCGCACCGTCGCGCGCCGCTCACACGATGGCCCCCCGCCGGCGGAGCCGCTCCTGGAGCGCCGCCACGTCCACCTGGCGCGGCGTGGTGCCGGCCTCCACGGCCATCGCGGCCGCCGTCCCCGCGGCTTCCCCCATCGCGATACACTGGGCCATGACCCGTATCGAGGCCAGGGCCTCGTGCGTGGCCGACACACAGCGCCCCGCCACCAGCAGGTCCTCCACGCCCTTGGGCAGCAGGCAGCGGTACGGGATATGGTGCCAGCCGCCCCGCGGCAGATGCCGGGAGTTCCAGTTGCCGCCGCCCACGGGGTCGTGCACATCTATCACGAAGCCGTTGCGCGCAATCCCGTCCTCGAACCGCCGGCAGTTGAGCACATCGTGCACATCCAGCACGTAGTCGCCCACGATGCGACGGCCCTCGCGCACGCCGACCGTCGCGGCCGTGCCCAGCAGCGTCGTCTGCTCACCGCCCGGCAGGTACTTGCGGAACACGTTCACGAGCTGCTCCACCTGCCTGCGGCCCTCGATCTCGGCCCGGGTCATGTCCCGCGGGTCCGTGGGGTCCACGCTCCGGATGGCCGTCTCGTTGGTGTAGGCCGCACCGGGCAGCACGGGGTCCGCCTCGATCCCGTGCATCACGGTCTCGAAGGGCTCCATATCGCCGGCTTCCGCCGCGGCCCGCAGCAGATTCATCATCCGGTAGTCCTGCCGGGCGTACTCCCGCACCCTGTCCAGCTCCAGGCCCCCGGCGAGGAACATGAGGGACACAGGCTGGCACAGGCCGTCGAGCGGTCGCCCCATCCGATACTCGGCACCGGCCCAGACGGCCACGTCCCCATCGCCGGTGCAGTCCACGACGACCCTGGCCCCAAAGGCCCACGGGCCCTGCTTGGTGGCCGCGACCACGCCCCGCACGCGCTCGTCGTCCATCAGGGCTTCCGCGACGAAGGCGTGCAGCAGCACCTCCACGCCCGCGTCGGCCGCCAGGGCGTCCAGCTCGCGCTTCAGCACCTCGGCGTTGAACACGGCGTTGCCGCCCGGCGCCCGGCACCAGCCCCCTGCCTCGCCCCGCGCTATCAGCTCCTGCAGAATCCCCGCCACCGTGCGCTCGCCGCCGCCGCTCACCGTCAGGAACAGCCAGCCCTGCAGCAGGCCCGTGGTGCTCATGCCCCCCAGGGCTCCGTACTGCTCGATCAGGAGCGTGCGGGCGCCGTTGCGGGCCGCCGCGATGGCCGCTCCCACTCCTGCCGGCCCTCCCCCTGCCACCACCACGTCGTACTCTCCCTGCATCGGTACCTCTCGGGCGGGAAGTCGGATAGTCTCCACGGTTGCGTCTCCTCAGGGCATGGATGGACTGGGGGCCCCCGCTCGCGGAGCCGGGACTGGGGCGCCGCCCGGGCCGCCGCAGACTTCCTCAGGCCCCGCTGCCTTCCTTCGCCAGCGCCTGGCTGAACTCCACCAGCTCCGTGAGCTTCGCCATCGCGCCCCCCTGCTGGATGACCTCCTCCGCCACGCCCAGACCCTCGGCCAGGCTGGGGGCGAGGCCGCCCGTGTAGATGGCCGCGCCCGCGTTCAGCAGCACCACGTCCCGCGCGGGGCCGCCCGGGTCCGCCAGCGCCCGCGTCAGGATCCGCACGCTGGCCTCGGTGTCGCCGCCGGCGATGTCCTCCGGCCGGACGCGGGCAAGCCCGAATTGCTCCGGCGTCAGCCCGTATTCCGTGATCACCCCGTCGCGCAGCTCGGCCACCCGCGTAGGCCCGATGTTGCTGATTTCGTCCAGCCCGCCGATCCCGTGCACCACCATCGCGTGCTCGCTGCCCAGGTCGCGCAGCGCCTCCGCCACCGGCACCACCCACCGCTCGTCGAACACCCCCAGCACCTGGCGCCGCGCGTCCGCGGGGTTGGTCAGAGGCCCCAGCAGGTTGAACACCGTCCTCAGCTTCAGTTCCCGGCGCGGCCCGATGGCGTGCTTCATCGCCGGGTGCAAGGCCGGGGCGAACATGAACCCGATCCCCACCTCGTCCAGGCACCGCCCCACCTGCTCGGGCGCCAGCGTCAGACACACCCCCAGCGCCTCCAGCACATCCGCGCTGCCGCAGCGGCTCGTTACCGAGCGGTTCCCATGCTTGGCCATGGCCACGCCCGCGGCCGCCGCCACCAGGGCCGCCGCCGTCGAGATGTTGAAGGTATCGTACTTGTCCCCGCCGGTGCCACAGGTGTCAACCACATCCCGGCGCTTGGTCGGCACCCTCAGCGCATGGCGGCGCATGGCCCGGGCGAAGCTGGAGATCTCCTCCGGCGTCTCGCCCTTGATGCACAGGGCCACGAGCACCGCCGCTATCTGGGCGGGCGTGGCCTCGCCGGCCATGATCGTCTCCATCACAGCCTCGGCCTCGTCCGCGGGCAGATGCTGCCCCTCCATGAGCTTCGCCAGCGCCCCTACCACGATGCTCTGTGTCTCACTGGCCATCGGTCATCTCTCTCCCCTGGGCCCCCCTGGGCCCCCTCGGTTCCCCCGGTCACAGGC